>JAISWZ010000265.1 GCA_031270945.1 Clostridiales bacterium
AAAATCATACCTCTCATCAGTATAGCTAGCAAACAAAATGCCTTGAACCGAAATCGGTTCAAGGCATTCCGGGCATTAATATTAATTATTTGGCTGAGGACATAGAATAATGCTATATGCTTGCCTGAATTTAGGCTTATATCACAAATTTCGCTCTATTGCTTCTTATAGTTTCGTCAACTTGATCCCATTGGCGCACTTTCACAAGCCATGCCGCTTGCTAATTTAGACAAAGTGTCCCAATAGGACTAGTTGACGGATATTTTGCGCAAAAGGCGCTTAGTTTTTGAAGTACCTGTTCAGCAAGCCTTCGAAGCCTTTGCCGTGGCGGGCCTCGTCTTTGCACATCTCGTGCACTGTGTCATGGATAGCGTCATAGCCCAGCTTTTTGGCTTTTGTTGCTATCTCTTTCTTGCCTGAAGTGGCGCCGTACTCAGCCTCGACGCGGAGCTCCAGGTTCTTCTTGGTGGAGTCAGTGAGAACCTCGCCCAAGAGTTCAGCGAACTTGGCTGCATGCTCAGCTTCCTCGAAAGCGTAGCGCTTGTATGCCTCAGCTATCTCTGGGTATCCCTCTCTGTCAGCTTGGCGGCTCATTGCCAGGTACATCCCGACTTCTGTGCACTCGCCAGTGAAGTTGGCTCTGAGGCCTTCAAGGATTTCTGGGTCCACTCCCTGAGCCACGCCTACGCGGTGCTCATCGGCCCAATTCTTTGCGCCAGCGTCTTGCTGGATGAACTTTGATGCTGGAGCGCCGCAGGTTGGGCATTTCTCGGGGGCGCTATCGCCTTCGTGGACATATCCGCATATCGTGCAAACATACTTCATAAATAAAACTCCTCTCTTGGTATAAAAGGCTGCCAAGCCCTGTAGAGAGCTTGGCAACAGCCTTAAGGCATCCCCCAAAAAACAGGGGCATGCGGATTTCCAGGTAGCCATACTGACGGAAATTTATTAACGCTGCCCGCTTAAGAAGCCAGTCGGGCTGTTAGCGATTAGAACGCCAGTAGAAAAGAATAGAACATGTTCGTATGCAGAGTATGAAAATTGCCGATGAGCGCTCAAGCTGCACATTTGTAGCAAATAATGGAATGTGCTCAGCGAATCTGCAATACGAAAGCATTGTTCTTGTTCCTTTGAAAGTATTTTGTGATTCTGCCGGACTCTCCATGCATCGATTTTTTAAGCGGAGGGCTCGGCAAAACCTATTATTGCTTCTCGTCCTCTTCTGACTCGCCGAAGTACAAGCCGGTGGCGGCTTGGGCTAATGCGTCGCAGTGCGGGCAAACACCCCAAAACCTCAAATCCATCTTCTTGACGTTGAAGCCTTCAAGGCCTGGGCAATCAATTCCTGGCATATCCATGTCGAATATCTTCCCGCAGAGCTCGCACTGGAAGTGCGCGTGCTGGTGAGTGTTGCAATCGTAATGGACGCCGGCGCCATTCATTCCAAGAACGCGAATCAGCCCGGCTTCCGCCAACGCAGTGGCCGTGTTGTAAACAGAGGCCAGAGAAAGCGTTGGCATCGTCTCACGCAGCGCAGTATAGATTTGCTCCGCGGTCGGATGGCTATGCTCCTCAAGATACTTCAGGATGTGTACGCGCACGTTTGAGGGGCGCACTCCCGCATCTTTGATCCTGTCTACAAGATGCGAGTACGATAAGGAATTGTTCATAGTCCATCTCCTTGGAATGATTATAAATACATTATACAGGGATAAAATCAAAAGTCAATAGGTTTATAAAGATTCTAATAAAGAAATATTTGGCAAACAGGCCGAACCGGGTCCCCTAGAGCATATCCTAAATTAAATCCAGAGCTGCGAAGTCCGGAGTTGAAGCATCAGGCAGGACTTTTGCAAGCCTGGGATATGATCTCAGCCGCTCGCCTTATCAGAAACATAATCATAGGGTTTAAGCGCATACGGATTTCAGGCTATGCGCCAAGGCAAACCTACTCCATGTAGGGCGGCCAGTACAGGCCGCTAGCCTCCAAATTTGAATCATAAAGTTGCTGTCCCCGGGACGCTTGCCAAGAAGGTACTGCTCCAAGGATTATATCTAAAAGCATATCCCGAGATTATATAGGGCTCGGAAATGACACGCGTTTAATCTCGCAAGCCTTTTCCAGCAAACTTTAGGGATTTCGGGATCTGCACTTAAAAGCATTGCTTTATTAACAAGAGGAGGACTGCTCTAAGCGCGCGCAAAGAATTACGGATTGGAAAATCATCGCGACTTTGGCGATTTGCCCTTGGACGAGAGCAAACGCAAACCAAAGCCATTTAGTGCATACCCTAAAATTTATAAAGCTGCAGAAAAGTCCTTCAAAGGCTTCAACACGGACTTTTAAAAAAATATTGGGGTATGTGTAAATTTGGTTTCTGCGCTCAGTATGGAATGCTTGCGGCGCTGGCCGCGCCTGTGGGATTGACGAAAGAGAAAACAAATTAAGCTATGACGTGTCAAACCCTATGTCTCTATTGACGAGGGTTTAGAGCATATCCCAAAATTAAATTTATGGCTTGTGAAAGCCACGATTTGAAGCATCGCGATGACCTTTCACTGCGCCACGCATGGAATTTTGGGATATGCACTTAGAGCGTGAGGCGTCTGGTCAGCTAGGCGCATATCGCAAGAACAATTCCGAGCTATTGCGGAATTTAAGGATGCGCCTAGATGCAAGTGACATCTCTTTGCCACAGCCCACTTGTGATACAAGTCGGGATGCTCCGTTAATGGCAAAGAAACGCTTTTTAGTACTTGCTAAGTGCATATCCCCAAATTATATCCGAGGCACCGGAAAAATCCGGATGTTTGCTCGCAGAAGCCCGAGCAAACTAGTTGAAGCATTCGCCAGGATTTTTCCGGTGCCATTACGGTATTTTGGGATATGCACTAAATGGCACATGCCAGTGCCGAGAGCCTCACTCTTGAAAAATATGCCAAGAACTAATCCTCAGGCCTTAATAAAAGTACGTTCAGATCATTTACGTTGGTGCCTGTGGGCCCTGTAACCAGCAAAGCGCCAACGGCTTTTAAAGCAGTGTAAGAGTCGTTGTTTTCTAAATGCTGCTCTGGATCGACACCGCTTTGCGACATTAGCTCATAAGTGCGACCATCAACAAAACCCCCAGCTGCTTCAGTGAAACCGTCTGTGCCGTCTGAGGCTATGGAGAAGAAAGCGCAGTTTCGCGCTCCGCGCATGGCTATAGCTGCCGCTAATGCAGTTTCTTGGGCTCGCCCGCCCTTGCCGCGACCTTTGACATGAACCGAGGCTTCGCCTCCAGATATGATCGCAAGCGGAGCGCCAACAGCGGTTTTGGCCTTTGAGCCAAATTCGTAACCCAGTTCTTTTGCTTCACGGCCAAGATATGTTTCAAGCAAAAGAGTCTTGTAGCCTAACGCTTGGCATTGGCGCTCGGCCTCACGCAATAGCGAATCGACACTGCCAATGACTTTGGTTGAGACGTTGTCCAGTTCTATGGGAAGCTCGCGCTTTATGAGTTCTAGCGCCTCAGCCGGAAGTCCGAGCTTTTTGGCGATCTCCAAAGCTTGCGCCGCTGTTGTGGAATCTTTATAGGCCGGCCCGGAGGCTATTTGATCCAGGGGGTTGCCAGGTATGTCAGATAGAACAAACGAACATACCTTGGCTGGATAACACAGCGCCGCGAACTTTCCGCCTTTCACTGCTGAAAGCCTTTTTCTGATTGTGTTCATTTCGTTGATGTCGATGCCGCTCTTTAGCATGATCCGAGTGATGTCCTCGGTTGCTTTACTAGACAAAAGCGGCGCCTCGAAAAGGGATGATCCACCGCCAGAAATCAAAAGCAGCAGCATGTCATCACTGCCTAGTGATTTGGCTAGCTCAATCGACTTTTCGGTTGCAGCGTACGAGCGAGAGTCCGGCACGGGGTGCCCTGCCTCATAAATTTCGAGTTGCCCCAGAGGGCCCTCGCTGTGCCCGTCTTTTGTTACAACTATTCCTTGCAAGTTAGTTCCAAGCTCGTCAAGCGCCGCTTTGGACATTCTCCAGGCGGCCTTCCCAATAGCCACAAGCCGCAACTTGCCCGCAGGGCGCGAAAAGCCTTTTAGCGCCTCTTTAAGCGTTCTTTCAGGCAAGCAGGCCTTTATGGCATTGGAATATATTTGCCTTGCCTCGCTTTCAAAATCCATAGGCAGTCCTCCGATACTGGCAAAGCCAGCAGGATTAGAGCATATCCCAAAATTATATCCGAGGCACCGGAAAAATCCGGGTGTTTGCTCGAAGAAGCCCGAGCAAACTAGTTGAAGCATTCGCCAGGATTTTGGCGATTTGCCCTTGAACATTGGGCAAACGCTATCCGGTGCCATTTCGGAATTTTGGAATATGCACTTAATGAAAAACGCATGCCAAAATTTTTGCATTTCGAAGGCATCGCATAGCAAAAAGAAATACTCGCGATTAAGCCTTGCGTTTAGTCTCGCGATAAGATTTGCGCATAAAGTGCAACCCCAGCGATTTTGTTTCTTAAATTTTGGCACACGATTTCAGAAGACTTGAGCACATCCGTTTTTCTTGAGATAGTTCACGCTTGCATTGAGAATATATCGCTAACGAGCGTTAACGTTAGCCCCACTGAGATAGACAAATTTTTAACTTTAACGCTCGTTAATAAGGCAATATAGCTCTTTTATAAGCGTGTAACACAACAAGTATAACATAGGTCAGAGAAAATAGCAAATTGCGGCGCGTCAAATTAAAGATATAAACGCTTATCAGCTTTGCCGAAAAAAGGCAAAAAGTTGGCTTTTCGCTTTGCCCGAAAAGCCAACTTTTGAAATATATTCAAATTGACATTTTTATGAGGCTAGAGAAGACCCGTTTTCTTGATAAATTTATAAAACAGATATGCTAAATATGCATTGGCAGTTTCATGAGGTTGGTTGATGAAGCTGCGGAAACAGGGGCAATAAAACAGAGCAAGGTCAAGCAAGGTTGTACACTGCATTATCTTTCATCGGATGCATTTCACTAAAACTTAAGCTATGTCCCAAAGTAAAATCAAGGGGCACGCTTTGTGACGCGGCAGGCGCTGGCAAGCCGAAACGATTCACACAAGCCTTGAAATCAAAGAATATTTTATGCGCTAGGAAGCCAATCGGGCCGCTCAATAGGTTATTAGGGAAACGCTGGAATGAACTTTATCTTTCGAAGAGCGAGATATTCGCTTTTATCGTCAGAGCCGCAAAGCAAGCAAATAGGCGCATATCCCGAAAACCTGGATATGCGCCATATAGGCGGGAGCATATCAAGAGCATATCCCGAAAATTGGCACAAATTGCTATATATCCAGAAAACCCCTGCCAAATATAAGGAATAAGCACCAAGCCTTTTCAACTCTCAGACACATGCTCTTAAGTATAATGTTGCTTTAATGAATTGTCAACAGCCATTTTCGGCAAATTTCGATTTGCCTTAAGCGGTGCAAAAACTCAAAAACGCCTTGCCTATACGGCTAAACGGCCTAAACTTAAAGCTAAAAGTCCTGATCGCCTGTTTGGCGACTTGGGGTTATAGCCTTGCCTTATCTAAAAGCCTAATGATTTGTCGACCAAATGGAATATTTCTAAAGTCGTCTTTGTTAATGCCTTTAACAAGAATCATAGTCAGCGCGTACGCTCCAACGCCGAATAGAACTGATGCCAAAGTGCTTACCGAGTTGCGGTCGGTTAGGTAGAAGATGGTGTAATAGGCTATGTAGCAAACAACGCCCATAATCAAGCTTGAGAAGAGGGGCTTCAAGAAAGTCCCCATCCAGTCGAACCTAATGCCCGTCTTTTTGGAAAGCACTGCCATGTCAATGCATGACGCTGCGAAATAGCATGCGATTGTACTAAGCACTGCGCCAACGACGTTTATCTCTGGAATAGCTATGAGAAAATAGTTGAGAGGGATCTTTACGATAGATCCCACTATGGCGCCATAGACAGGGATCTTGGTGTATCCCAGCCCCTGCAGGGCGCCAGTTGAAGTCTGGGCCAGCGCAAGAAATATAATCCCCGCCGCGCCCCACTGAAGCAGGCTTCCGCCTTGGCTTTGGTTTGGAAACAGAAGGCCTATGATCTGGTTTCCCAAGACGCTCATGCCTATGGCGGCGGGTATGGATAAAAGCATTGAAAGGCGAAGAGACGTGTTTATCTTTTTCCTTACAGCCTCCCTGTCATCCATTGCCTTGGATGAGGCAATGGACGGAATCACAGCCGCGACTATAGCCGCAGACAGCGATACAGGAAGCGTTACAAGCACCACGTACTTGCCAGAGAACTGGCCAAACAGCTGGGCTACCTCGATCTCGGTGAACGCGCCGGAAGCGTTAAGGCGCTTTGTGATCATCAAAGTGTCTATCATGTTAGAGTAAGAGAGTATAGCCGTGCCAAGGATTATTGGAAAAGCTGTCTTTAAGATCTCTTTGATTATTGAGTTGGAGGTTTGGGTCAGCTTGGGGGCTTTCGCCGCTCTGGCGGTTAGCCTAGGTGAAGCCAGCGAATAGAGGCCTCCCACAACAGCCAGCCCGGCCAAAGCTCCAAGGCCTGTTCCAGCAGTGCCGCCTGCGGCGGCGTATTCGACTCCTTTAGGCATTAGCAAGTAAGCCAGGAACACGCTAAAAAACGCGTTTACAACCTGCTCCGCTATCTGTGAGAGAGCTGTAGGCACGGTATTGCCCATGCCCTGAAAATATCCTCGAAATACAGCCATCACTCCGACTATTGTCAAAGTGGGGGCCAAGGCGATCAGGGATGGGCGGCTCAGAGGCTGCCCTACTATGGTTGAAGAGAAGAAATCGGCGCCAATCCATACGACAAGCCCGCAAAAGACGCCAGCTACAGCGGCTATCATCAAGGCGCTTCGAAATATCAGGTGCGCGTCGCGAAAGCGCCTCAGCGCTATCCGCTCCGCAACCATCTTGGATATGGCGGCCGGCAGGCCGGCAGAGGACATAATGAAGAAGAATGTATAAATCTGATACCCAGCGTTATAGTAGGCATTGCCCTGATCCCCGATGAGGTCGGTGAGCGGGAGCCGGTACAAGAACCCGATAAAGCGCACCAATATTGAAGCTCCTGCCAAAATGGCCGCCTGTTTTACGAAAGTGGAACTCCCGCGCTCCATAAGCCCTCTCCCCCTGATTGTCACGCCTGCGCCGCTTTGGCTCTGTTTGCCCGCATCCTCTTGGTGGAATCCAGTATCTTTTTCCTCATTCTCAAGTGAGAAGGAGTGACTTCAACCAGCTCATCATCATTTATGAATTCCAAGGCCTGCTCCAGGCTCATAAGGATAGGGGGGCTAAGCTTCAAAGAGTCGTCTGATCCGGCAGCCCTCATGTTTGTCAATTGCTTGCGCTTGCATACGTTAACCTCGATGTCTCCAAGCCTTGCGTTTCTTCCGACTATCATGCCAGTGTAAACTTTCTCTCCTGACCCTATAAAGAGGTCGCCTCTCTCCTGCGCGTTGAAGAGCCCGTAAGGCACAGCCTCCCCAGACTCGTAAGCTATAAGGGATCCTTGCGATCTCTGGCTTATCTCGCCCTTGTAAGGCTCAAAACCCTTGAAGATCGAGTTCATCACTCCATTGCCCTTGGTGTCGGTCAGAAAGTCAGAGCGGTATCCTATGAGGCCCCTAGCAGGTATGTCAAACATAAGCCTTGTGGTGTTCCCCTGGGCTGGAGTCATAGCCGTAAGCTCGCCTCGCCTTGAGCCCAGCTTCTCTATGACCACTCCGTTGAACTCCTCAGGCACGTCTATGACAACAGTCTCTATAGGCTCAAGAACAACCCCGTCTTCGTGCCTGAATATGACCTCGGGCTTGGATACCTGGAACTCATAGCCCTCTCTGCGCATGCTCTCAATAAGTATGGACAGATGAAGCTCTCCTCTGCCAGAAACCTTAAAAATCTCTGTGGCTTCAGTGTCCTCGACCCTCAGGCTTACATCGGTGTTAAGCTCTCGAAAAAGCCTCTCCCTCAAGTGTCTGCTAGTCACAAATTTGCCCTCTGTGCCAGCCATCGGGGAGTCGTTGACCAGGAAGTTCATGATAAGCGTAGGCTCTGATATCTTGTTAAACGGCAAAGGCACCGGATTCGCGATCCCGCAGAGCGTGTCGCCAATCTTAAGCTCCTCGATCCCGGATATCGCCACTATCGAGCCAACAGATGCCTTCTCGACCTCAACTCGCCCAAGCCCCTCAAACTCGTAGAGCTTTCCGATCTTGGCCTTCCTAAGCTTTCCAGGCTCGTGCATGTTCACCAAAGCCGTCTCAGCGTTGACGCTGATCACTCCGTTTTCAACCTTTCCAACCCCTATCCGCCCAACGTAGTCGTTGTAGTCGATAGTGGTTATCAGGACTTGGAACGAAGCGTCAGGATCTCCCTGTGGCGCTGGTATGGACTCTATTATGCAGTCAAACAGGGGCTCCATGCTGTCCCCATCGCCGCCCAGCTCAACAAAGGCAATGCCTTTCTTCGCTGAAGCGTAAACGAACGGCGCGTCTATCTGCTCGTCTGACGCCTCCAGATCCATGAACAGCTCCAGAACCTCGTCAGTTACGTCTTTAGGCCTTGAATCAGGCCTGTCTACCTTGTTGATGCATACAATGACAGGCAGGTTCAAATCCAGCGCGTTCTTCAGAACAAACCTGGTCTGCGGCATTGGCCCCTCAAACGCGTCAACGACCAGTATCACGCCGTTAACCATCTTCAGCACCCGCTCAACCTCTCCGCCAAAGTCGGCGTGCCCAGGAGTGTCCACTATGTTTATTTTCACGCCCTTGTAGAAAATGGCCGTGTTCTTGGCAAGTATCGTTATGCCCCGCTCCCTCTCCAGGTCGTTGGAGTCCATGACTCTCTCCCTGACAACCTGGTTCTGGCGAAACGCGCCGCTTTGCTTTAGCAACTCGTCAACTAGGGTAGTCTTGCCGTGATCAACGTGGGCGATTATTGCCACGTTGCGTATGCTTTCTGCTTCAACCACACAAATCCAGCTTTCTCATGCCCGTAGGGCGTATTTGCGAAAATATACGAATGAGCGCCAAAGAAAGAATCATTAGAGCATATCCCCTAACGGGACCTCTCTCTAATGATCAATATCAATCTCATGCTCGTAGGTATTTCAGTATTATGAGCTTTAACATTGGATAAACGCTATCCGAGCCTCAAAAATTTCAGGATGCGAAATTTCCGGATACGCCTAATGCCGCTCATTATATAGTTTACCCAAATCCTGAAGAATTCAGGCTGCTTCTGGCTCTTTAGTTTCTCGTGTTTTGGTTGCCTTTGGCCCTCCAAGCATCAAAGAGCTTAAAGCAAGGCCTTATTTCAAAGGGAAATCAGGGCTTCCGATACATGATCCAAGTATAGATTTGCCTCAAAAGGCCAAAGCGCGTTTGCCCAATCCCGCCTCATCAAGAACAGCGCCTAGCCAGTCAAATTTGACCCCAAAGAACCAAACCTTATATTGCAACAATCTCTAAAATATAGCCAGCGCTCCGCTTGCGAAGGCTACGTTAGTATCATCGGCATTATTCATCCAAATCATTCTGAGCCATTCAGAACCAGGGTTGATATGCCGATCTACCAAATGTAAGGCAATAACGAAGCGTTCAAGTCCTTAAACGCGCAGGACAATATCATGCTATGGCCAAGCATA
>JAISWZ010000285.1 GCA_031270945.1 Clostridiales bacterium
TGCGTCCAAGAACCTGTTTTCCTTTGAGGAAGTTGACTTCCACAATATCGTCTGCATTTCTGCAGGCAGCGTTGACCATTCTCCGAGCAAATTCTTTAGAACGATTCCAAGGGAATACAAATCAACAGTAAAGTCGTAGTTCCCTCGATTCAAAACCTCTGGCGCCATGTATTCCAAGGAGCCTACCAGCAAGTGATCGGCCACTTCTTTTCCTACCCTCACGGCGGTGCTAAAGTCGCCAAGCTTGTAGTTGCCGTCTGTGTCAAGAAAAATTTTGCTTGGCTTTATGTCTCTATGCATCACGTTTTTTCTATGCAGCGTGACAAGGGCTTTGCAAATGTCCAAACCCAGCTTTACTATCTCTTCCATGTTAAATCCTTGACCGTCTTGGTTTTTCCTGCTTATCAACTTTTCCAAGCTTATAAGCATTTCTGACCTGACAATCAAATCGTACCCGAATCCTTCGCTCTTTTTCCTTATGTCATGCAACTCCAGGTTTACGATATAGTCATCAAGCACAAACTCATCCTGGAGCGCAAACTCTCTTTTCTTTTCCCCAACCATGTATTCCAAGCATTTCTCAGCTTCCGCTTCATCCATGGTTTCCCTAATAAAAGCAAGTTCAGCCGCCGTCGGAATCGATGACACTTTCAAAATGACCTTGCGTTTGCTGCTATTATTGATCGCTTCAAACGTTTTGCTGTCTGGGCTGCTGCTCAACTTTGAAACGACACTCCATGAGGGCATGTCATAGATCTCAAGGGTTTCCACGTAAATAGCTCCTTTCGGCGAGCCGCTAGGGCTTAATCCTGCTTGTATATTGCCCCTATTCTTAGAGCATATCCCAAAATTATATCCGAGGCGCCGGAAAAATCCGGATGTTTGCTCGCAGAAGCCCGAGCAAACTAGTTGAAGCATTCGCCAGGATTTTTCCGGTGCCATTTCGGAATTTTGGGGTATGCTCTTACACTCGCATTATATCATAAACGCCGCCAATTTTAAAGATTTTTTCTTGGGCGCATATCCCAAAACCTACTCCTAGTCACCAGAAAAGTCCGGCGTTGAAACATTCGCGTGGACTTTTCCTGTGCCATAGCGGAATTTTGGGATATGCGCTAAGCGCTCAGCCAAGCGCCAAGGCTCTAAGGGGTTGGCAACGCTGTTGCCTTGCTATTGCCAAACTCCCTAGAAATCTTCATTGCAATCCCTATTTTAAGCATTTATTCTCAATGAGAATTGACAAGTCTAGCAAAACATGATATATTTATTTCAAGATTCTGCGACAAGAACTGCATAAAGGCCATAAAACCAAGACTTTATCCATGAGCCAAGACAATGGCTAAACCTTGAGTCCAAGCCATTTGCGCTTTCTTGGTCCAGTCTTTTACTGCAGAATCATTTCACATGTCTGGCTGGCCGTTGCAACCGCCAGTTCGTTTTGATTGAAAAGCGCAAGAAACCTGGGGGCGAAAAACAACGCCCCCTTTTTGAAGTTGCGCCATTGGCATCACAGCAAGAGCATATATCAAATTTAATAAGGGGCTTGGAAAAGCGATTCGTTGAAGCTTCGCATAACTTTGGCGATTTGCGCTTGATCATTGGGCAAACGCTATCCTGCGCCTTTTAGTAATTTTTGGATATGCTCTAAGCCACCGCTCTCAATCCAATGAGAGCAAAGGAGGCGGCAATGAAAAAGATTTTGCTGCTTGGCGGCACTGGCGCCATGGGGGTCTACCTCGTGCCAGCCTTGGCTAAGCGCGGATGTGAAGTCTCTGTCACATCAAGAGCGTCCCGCACCAGCGGGGAAACAAAGTTCATATTAGGGGACGCCCAAAACACTTCATTCTTGAAGCAAACTTTGAATGATGGATCCTACGATTGCGTAGTAGACTTCATGAATTACTCAACCGCGCACTTCAAGGAGCGAGCGTCCTTTCTGCTGGAGAACTCAAGCAAGTACGTTTTCCTATCCTCCTACAGAGTGTTCGCGGGCTGTGACGCGCCTATAACCGAAAGCTCGCCAAGGCTTTTAGACGCCTGCGATGACGCCCAATACTTGAAGACAGACGAGTATGGCTTGGCCAAGGCCCGACAAGAGAACATATTGAGGGCTAGCCCCAAGAAGAACTGGACTATAGTCCGCCCAGCCATAACGTTCTCCCTGAATAGGTTTCAGCTCTGCACACTTGAGGCCAACATGCTTCTTTTTCGAGCCTTCGCAGGATTGCCAGCAGCGCTCCCAAGCGAGATGCTTGCAAAAAAGGCCGCGATCACTTGGGCTGGAGATGTGGCTGACATGATTGCCTCCATCGCTCTTGAACCCGCATCGGCTGGCGAGGACTTCAACGTTTGCTCCTCAGAGAGCAAGTCTTGGAATGATGTAGCTGAAGTCTATAAACGCGAGATCGGGCTTCAGATCACCGAAACCAGCCTCGACAAGTACATATGGGCCGTTGGCGGCAAGTACCAGGTAATGTACGACAGAATGTTTAACCGGGTCATGGACAACTCAAAGATCTTAAAGCTGATGGGGACAAGCCAGGAATCCCTGACGCCCCCGTTAGAGGGCCTTAGCCAAGAGCTCGCCAAACTGGGCGGAAAAATGCCTCCCAGCCTGAAGCCAAACTATGCGGCGCTCGCCAGGATGGACAAGCTGACATCCGTCAAAACCCCTTTAAATGGGATTTCTTTGAGGAATAGGCTGGAGTACTTCAGCGGCACACACCCTGTTGCTGCCCTGCCTCTTCGCGCATGCAAAAAAGCCCTAAACATCGCCAAATCAAAGGGTTTAGGCTTCATGAATTGACGACAGGAGTCTAAACAAAGAGTTTTATGCAAGAATCGCCGGAAATAAAGTATACTTTTTTTCCTCATGTCAAAAATTTTATAGAAATCCCGCAAATTCAAGCTTCGTCCATTTAGGACGGAGCTTTTTTTGTGCCTTTTGGCCCATGGAAAAAACGTATACATTAATACCGTTTTCATTTTTCATCTGCTTGCTAGCATTGAAAATTAAGCTTCAAACCCAACAAAAAAAAGCCTTGCCGTTTTGCAAGGTTCAAGAATAAGAGCGTATCCCCTGACACCGGAAAAGTCCGGAGTTGAAGCGTCCGCCAGGACTATTCCGGCATCTGGGATATGCACTAAGGAGGGCAACGAATGATTGACTTTGGCAGCAAACTTGGATTTGGCACTCTGAGGCTTCCCTCAAACAGTGATGATCCTGCAGACATCAACTATGACGAGGTTTCCAGGATGGCTGACGCGTTCCTGGCTGGAGGCGGGCGCTACTTCGAGTGCGCCTATCATTATTGCGGAGGCAATGTTGAAATAGCGGCAAGAAAGGCTCTGTCAGAGAGGCATTCCAGGGATGAGTACGATCTCGCTGACAAGATGCCTGTGAACTACGTCTACCAGGCAAGCCAGTACGAGAGGATTTTCAATGACCAGCTCAAGAAGTGCGGGGTTGACTATTTCGACGCATACCTCCTGCATAACATCGGCGGGCAGACTTATGAGCGCACTGCCAAGCTTGGAGGCTTCGAATACCTGAAGTCCCTAAAGGAGCGAGGGTTGGCCAAACTCATAGGCTTCTCATTCCACGATACTGCGGAAACGCTTGAGAGGATTTTGGCTGCTCATCACAAGGACATTGACTTTGTCCAGCTGCAGATCAATTACCTAGATTGGCTCAGCCCTGCCATACAGTCAAAAAAGTGCCTGGAAACGGCAACCCGGTATGGGCTTCCAGTGTTCGTAATGGAGCCTCTAAAGGGCGGAAAACTGACGACGTTCCCACAAGCGGCAAGCATTTCTCAAGACGGGCTTGACCCGGTAAGCCTTGCGCTTAAGTTTGCCGCTTCCCAAGAAGGCGTCGCGCTGGTTCTTAGCGGAATGTCAAACACTGATGAGGTCAAGAGCAACCTGAAAGTCTTTGCAAGCACCTCAAAGCTTACTGACCAGGAGCTTATTGCGATTGAAAAAGTGAACGCCACTTTTGAGGCGTCCAAGCAAATCCAGTGCACAAAGTGCGGGTACTGTTTGCCTGTTTGCCCCAAGAAGATACCTATACCAGCGATCTTTGATCTTTACAACGGCTGCGCGCAGGTTCAGGAAACGGAGCGCTTGGGCAAAGGGCATTTTCGGTTTCTATACGAAAGGCTCACAGAAACCCAAGCGCGGGCCGAGAGCTGCATTAAGTGCGGGAAGTGCGAAAGCGTATGCTCACAGCTTCTGCCTATAAGAGCAAACCTGGAGCTGTCCGTGTCCGCCCTTGTCGTAAAACCCAGCTTCAAGGCTCGAATAAAGGGCAAGATAAGGGCTGTTCTTTCTCGGCTTGGGCTTCTGGATTTGATCATGCGGCTAAGGCGCAAGCGGTAGCGGTTGCCATATCCAAGCATGCAAAAAAGGATGCGCACTCTGTGAGAGTTCGCATCCTTTGTAAGTTATAGTGCAATTCTCTTCTCGTTGCCCGACTAACAAGCCATGCGGGCTCGCTTCGCTAGCGATGAAAAAAAGCCTTATCTTGCCGCTCGTTAGCACAGCGAGGCGTACTCTTTGCATTTTAGCGCTTCCCGGAAGAACCTGACCCAACCCTCATGCCTGAATTCGTCGTATGTATCATCGTAAAAGTATTTGCCGCTCTTAATCCGGACTGACAGGCAGTCTAGAGGAAAGCCGTCAACGCGCTTTTCATGCGGCGTATCCGTCAGCAGGAATCTTTCGCTCCAGATATCTGGCGCAAACCTGGTTAAAATCACGTTTTCGCTCACTGCGAAGCAAACCGCGTTGCGATACTGAGCCGTCAGCTTGCCTCCGTACCGCTTTGCCAAATTTGCGTAATACGCTGTCATCTCAGGATCGGTCAGGCTTTTGCCGTTCACTCGCCTGACATGAACGCCAGGTTGAAGCTCTGGCGG
>JAISWZ010000361.1 GCA_031270945.1 Clostridiales bacterium
GCCAGAATAGACGCGGGGCTGGCCAGGCAAGTGGCCAAGGGAAAGATGGCAGCCGAAGACAAGGACGCTTTGCTGGGCAGGATAGCCATTACCACAAGCATAGACGCCTTGGCGGAGAGTGACCTGGTTATCGAGGCTGTGATCGAGGACTTTGAATTAAAGAAAGCAGTATTTGCGGAGCTGGGAAAGGTTTGCAAGCCTGAGGCCATATTCGCCACAAACACGTCCTCCATCTCGGTTACCCATCTGGCTTCTTCTAGCGGTCGGGCAGACAAATTTTTGGGCATTCACTTCTTCAACCCGGTTCATGTCATGAAGCTGGTTGAGATCATAGGAAGCGAGCTCACGGATCCAGCGATCCCTGGGATAGCCCAGGAGTTTGTTCTTTCTTTGGGAAAGACCCCGGTTCAGGTTTTGAAGGACTCTCCGGGATTCATCGTAAACAGGCTTCTGGTTCCATACCTGAACGAGGCTGTCAGGCTTTTGGAAGAGGGAGTCGCAAGCATAGAGGACATTGACAAAGCTGTAAAGCTTGGATTGAACTACCCCATGGGCCCATTTGAGATGATTGACATGGGCGGCCTGGATCTGACCATTGGAACCCTTGAGTACTTCGCCAAGGAATTCAATGACTTGGGATACGCGCCAAGGCCGACTTTGCGCTTGAAAGCGCGGGCAGGCAAGCTTGGGAGAAAGACCGGGGAAGGGTTTATAAAGCATAAGTAAGAGCATATCCCAAAATTCCGTATTGGTGCCGGAAAAGTCCTGGCGAATGCTTCAACGCCGGACTTTTCCGGCACCTCGGATATAATTTTGGGATATGCTCTAAGAGTATATAAAAATTTAGAAAAAGGCGCAGTAGCGTTTGCAAATGTTCAAGGCCAAAGATGTTTAATGCAGGCAAGAGCGAAAGCGCTTTTCGCTCTGCCGCAACTCCTGAAATGCGGAGGGATTATGCCCAACTTTATCAATGTGAGCGTGTCTAACGGCGTGGCCACAGTGGCGCTAAACCGCCCTGCGGCCATGAACGCCTTGTGCAGGGAGCTAAACCTGGAGCTGCTTGAAGCGATTCGGGCGGTCTCAACGGAAAGAGTCCTGATACTGACAGGAGGCCCGAAAGTGTTCGCCGCTGGCGCTGATGTTGCCGCAATGCGGGACGCGACGCCGCTGGAGGCGTACCAGACTTCCGAGATCGGGCACCTGGTGCATGACACTTTGGAAAGCCTGCCTATTCCCACGATAGCAGCTGTGAACGGATTCGCCCTGGGTGGAGGATGCGAGCTGGCCATGGCTTGCGATTTTCGGATAGCTGGAGAGAGCGCGTCATTTGCGCTTCCGGAGGTTGGGCTGGGGGTCATACCTGGCGCGGGCGGCGCAAAGCGGCTGATTCAGCTGGTAGGGCTAAGCTTGGCCAGGGAAATGATACTTTTGGGAAGGCGGCTAAGCGGTCCTGAAGCGTTTCAGGCAGGGCTTTGCAACAAGTGCGTGGCTGATTCGGATGTGATTGGCGAGGCTTCAGACATGGCGCAAAAGTTATGCAAGCGCCCAGCGGTTGCGCTGGGGCTTGCGAAAAGAGCGATCAATGCGTCTGATGATTCGCCTGAGATAGAAAAGCTGCTATTTTCCTTGGCATTCGCTAGCCCTGACCAGAAAGAGGGCATGAGCGCTCTTCTTGAAAAGCGGAAGCCGGTGTTCAAGCATGAATGACTCGGTTCAAAATAACTCGATTCAAAGCCAGGCCAAGCGGGCTTTGAGCGAGCAGATAAATCCGATATTAAAGCTTCACAACGGCTTCGCGGAGCTGGCTGGAATACAGGAAGACGTGATACTGCTTCGCATGAGGGGCGCATGCTCCTCATGCGCGGACATATCAGGGACGCTGGATGAAGTGATAGTTCCCCTTATGCTAAAGGCGGTTCCGGAGGCAAAGGGGGTTGAAGTTTTGGGAAATGTCAGCCCTGAGCTTTTTGACTTTGGGAAAAAGCTGATGGGAAGAGGGATAGGCTGATGACCACCATTGCGCAAGCGTATGAATCCTTGGGTACTATACGGAGACGAAAAGTGGCGGTTGCCCGCGCTGACTCTGAAGACGCTCTTATCGCCCTGCGTGCGGGATATGACCAGGGTTTGATCAGCGCGGTTCTGGTTGGAGAAGCTGAGAAAATAAAAGAGGCGGCTTCTTTGGCTGGCGTGGACATCTCTGTGTTTGAGATATTTGACACGAGAAGCGAAGAGGCTTCGATTGAAGCGGTTAAGCTGGTTTCATCTGGCCAGGCGGACATAGTTATGAAAGGGCTGGCGGCTTCCGGAGAATTCTTGAAGGCGGTTCTAGACCGCGAGGTTGGGATCAGGAAAGAGGGAAGCTCTCTAAGCGCTATAGCTGTCATGCAGGCCGATAACCTGGGGCGGCTTTTGTTTATCACGGATCCTGGCATAACTCCCAGTCCTGATCTGGCGCAAAAGGTGAAACTAATTAGAAACGCAGTGCCAATAGCGCAGGCCTTTGGCGTGAAAACGCCAAAGGTGGCGGCGCTCTGCGCCGCGGAGTCTGTTAGCCCTAAGATTCAGTCGACCGTGGACGCCGCGAGGCTGCAGGAGATGAGCGGATCTGAGGAGATTTTTGGCGCTTTGGTGGCTGGCCCGATATCGCTTGATCTAGCCATAAGCGAACACGCGGCTCTGGAAAAGGGGTACGCAAGCCCTGTGGCCGGGAAGGCTGACATTTTGCTGGCGCCAAGCATAGAGGCCGCCAACATTCTATACAAGTCTCTGACATACTTTGCTGGGATGAAAACCGGAGGAGTGATGGCTGGGGCGGCCGCTCCAATCATATTTACGTCACGAACTGACAGCGCCCAGACAAAGCTTAACACAATAGCCTTTGCGGCGTTTCTGGCGAAGGGTTGTGAATAAGGGCAAAGGGTTGTGAGTAATGGCAAAGGTTTTGGTGATAAACCCTGGATCAACATCTACAAAGATAGCGGTGTTTGAGGCGGAGCTTGAAGCAGAAAGCAAATTGTTCGCAGCAGAGGTGGAGCATGGTGCGGCTGAGCTGGCGCTTTGCGAGGACATTCCTGACCAGACTCCCTTGAGAAAGGGCGCCATTCTTGGAGCGCTGGAGTCCGCTGGCATCTCTTTGGACTCGATAGATGTTTTTGTAGGAAGAGGCGGCGGGCTTGATCCTTGCGAGGGCGGCACCTATATAGTCGAAGGGCTTTTGCTGGAGCATGCCAGGAGTTGCCACTCAGTCAAGCATCCGTCGGTGCTTGGAGCGGTGCTGAGCCATGAGTTCGCTTCAGAGCGGGGAAAGCCCGCTTACACTGTAGATCCGCCTGATGTTGATGAGCTTTCGCCAGTGGCAAGGATAAGCGGGCTAAAGGAAGTGCCAAGGGAAAGCAGGTTTCACGCCTTGAACCAAAAGGAAGTGTGCCGGAGGGCGGCGGCTAGCCTGGGGAAGACGTACGAATCCTCGAACTTTGTCGCGGCTCATATAGGCGGCGGCATATCCATAGCGGCGCACCAGAAAGGCCGGGTAGTTGACGTCAACGACATCATAAACGGAGATGGCCCCATGGCGCCAACCAGGTGCGGCCAGATCTCAGCCAAAGGGATGGTTGATCTTTGCTTTGGCGGAAAGTATGGGGAAAAGGAGATCAGGGGCCTGATATCAAAAAATGGGGGCCTGGTCAACCACTTGGGAACAAGCAGCATTCTGGAAGCGCTAAACAGAGCCGCAGGCGGGGATTCCTACGCCTTGCTTGTGATAGACGCGCTTGGCTACCAGATCTCAAAGTCGATTGGCGCTTGCGCCTCGGTTTTAAAGGGGCAAGTGGACGCGATAGTCCTGACCGGAGGCGCTTCGCGATCTGAAAAGATAGTAGGGGATATAAGGGAGCATTGCGGATACATAGCCGACTTCTTCGTCTATCCAGGAGAGTTTGAGATGGAAGCCCTGGCGCATGGCGCGCTTCGGGTTTGGAGAGGGCAGGAAGAGGCTAAGGCTTATACGGGGAAACAGGATTAAATCTTGATAACATAAAACTTGATGTAATAAAACTTGAGATCATAAAGCTAGGCTAGATTAGATCGGAGGATTTTATGCGAGAAACAGTTATCGTGGGTGCCGCGCGGACTCCTGTAGGCCGCGCTCGCGGAGGGCTGGCGTCTGTTCCGGCCCATGTGCTTGGCGGATTGGCGGCAAAGGCGGCGCTTGAGCGCTCCGGGGTCAACCCTGCTGATGTTGAAGAGGTCATATTCGGAAATTTGTTTGCCAATGAGTACGCCAACTTCGCTAGAGTAGTCAGCCTGGAGGCTGGGCTTCCATATGAGGTGCCGGCGTTTACAATAGATAGGCAGTGCGCTTCATCACTTTCAGCCCTTCAGATCGGGGCGGCGATGATTGCGGCGGGCCAGGCTGACATCGTTTTGGTTGGAGGCGCAGAAAGCGACTCCCGCAGATCCTATGTCTGCGAAAAGCCCAGCCAGCCTTACCAGATAACCCCGCCTCAATGGGTGACGGTATCGGCGGCGCCATCCAAGGAAGACAGCATAAGCATGGTTGAAACCGCTGAAAACGTAGCCAGGGAGTTCGGGATAACCCGAGAGGCTTGCGATTTGTTCGCCGTGAATAGCCATAAGAAGGCGGCCGCCGCTTGGAGCAAGGGAGTGTTTGACAGCCAGATAGTTCCCGTTGAAGTCCCGCTTGGAAAAGGCAAGGTCGCTGTCTTTGACAAAGACGAGATCGTAAGGCCAGACACAACATTTGAAGTGCTGTCCAAGCTCAGGCCGGTGCTTGGCGCTGGAGTGGTTACGGCAGGAAACGCCTCTCCCATGAGCGATGGCGCAGGAGCATTGGTGTTGGTTGAGAAAGAAAAGGCAAAAGCCCTAGGGCTAAAGATCTGGGCAAAATTTGTAGCTGGCGCAAGCGCTGGCCTTGATCCCAAGATCATGGGCTACGGGCCAGTGAAGGCCACAAAGAAGCTTTTGGCTAAAGACGGGCGAACCCTGGCTGACATTGACCTGATAGAAATGAACGAAGCTTTCGCCTCCCAGAGCCTGGCTTGCATAGCGGGCCTTGAGATAGACCAGGATAAGCTGAACGTCAGCGGCGGCGCTATCGCGCTTGGCCATCCTTTGGCCGGAACAGGCGCAATACTTGTGACTAAGATGGTTTACGAGCTTGAGCGCAGAAACCTGTCCAGCGGGCTGATAACCTTCTGCGTGGGCGGAGGGCAAGGCGTGAGCGCCATAATTGAAAGAGAGTAAAATAAAAATAAAAAAATAAAAAATAAATAAAAAAATAAAAAAATAAAATAAAATTACAAAAAATATATCTGACCCAGGCAGCAAAATGTGCGGAGAACGCTTTGCTGACTTGGACTAACCGTTGCCTCCCAAGGCGTTTGTGCGCGAACGCCTTGGGGGTACCCCCAAAAATGCTTTTATTAAAGCGGGTTTTGCTTGTGAGCATGAATAAATAAGGGGAATGCTCACGCCCTTTAGCTTAAACTTAAAACTGCCCTAAAAGAGGCGCAACCCATGAACAGCAAAAATGGAACCCTGTCAATAGACAGCGCCAACATGTTTACTATACTAAAGAACCGGCTGTACACGGACAGCGGGATCGTGATAAGAGAGCTTGTTTCGAACGCGCAAGACGCTGTAGAGAAGTTCAGGCAGATCGGGCATGACCCAAGCTTTTCAGGCGAGATAAAAGTTGTTCTTGACCCGGAAGCGAAAACCCTGAACATCCGGGACAATGGCGTGGGAATGAGCTTTGAGGAAGTTGACAAGTACATAAACCAGATCGCGTTTTCTGGCGCGGAGGAATTCACCAAGAGCAAGGGCGGCTCTATCATTGGCCAATTTGGACTTGGCTTTTACTCAGCGTTTATCCTGGCAAGCCACGTGACCATCGATACAAAGTCCTGCAATCCTGATTGCCCTGCCGTACGCTGGGATTGCTTGGAAAACATGTCGTATTCCATGGGGGAGTCGGAGAGGGAAAGCCTAGGAACTGACGTGGTTTTAAGCTTGGATCCCAAGAATCCCTTTTTCGATAACCCAAAGCTGGTTCAAGACTTGATAGGCAAGTTTTTCGCTTTTGCGAAGACCCCGATTCAATTCATTGCGCCAGGGTTTGAGGGCACTGTGACTGGTGGCACCGAGCCGGAATGGCTAAAGGCCGGAAACAAGGAATCACTCGAAAACTTTTATAAGAGCTTTTTCGCGGACCCACAAGGCTACGTCTTTGAGCATGCCTTTGAGTCCAAGGACATTGGAGTGAGAGGCGTCATCTTCTTCAGAAAGATCAACGACGGAGAAGCCGAGATAGACGGGCATATCAAGGTCTACTGCAGAGGGGTCTATGTCGGGGACAATATCCCTGGGCTTGTGCCTAAGCTGGCGGCGCTTGAAAACGGGATTATTGAATGCGAAAGCCTGCCGCTCCTGGCGGCCAGATCTGGCCTGGCTCTTGGAGACGCCAAAAGCGAAGCTGTCCTGATATCCGAGTGCATATCACAGGAGCTGGCCATATTCTTTCATGACTTGTTCTCCAATCGAAGAGCGGAGCTTGAAGCCGCTTGGCCTGATGTCGGCGCGTTTGTGAAGTACGGGGTTTTGCAGGACAAGATTTTCTCTTCAGTGATGGCCAGAAAGATCTTGTTCATGGATAGCTTCGGGCAATGCAAAACCGTCGCAGAGCATGCGGCAAATGGCGGCAGCGCCGTATACTACGCTTCAGACATGCAGGAGCAAGCCTATTACATTGACATCTTTAAGCAAGCCAACGCGGGGTGCCTGTTATTTGACCATGTGATAGATCGCCCTTTGCTGTACAAGTATGAGACCCTGTTTCCAAAGCTGAAGTTTTCAAGAATCGACTCCAACCTGGAGCTAGTCTTGGGAGCGGAACCCCTGCCGGAAGACGAAAGAGACGCCGCCTTGCTTGAGGAGAAGATGCTTGCTTTGCTGGGCGATAGGCTAAAAGAGCTTAAGCCTGTGGCGAAAAGGCTGAAGTCCAGCCACATAGCGGCTGTTGTGACAAACGACGAGGAATCTAGAAGATTGGCGGATCTGATGGACATGTACGGATACTTGAATCCTGATGACTCAGATCAAAAAGAGCGGGTTTCGAAGTCCAAGCTTTTGCTAAATGTTTCGAGCAAGCCTGTCCGACACATTTTAAAGGCGGAGAGCGAAAGCGCGGCGAAAACCGCCGCGACCCATTTGCTTGACATGGCCCTCTTAGGCCAAAATGCGCTGAAGCCGGAATACGTGCCTGCGTTTATTCAGAGAAGCGTGAAGATGCTGGAGCTGTTTTTGGATGACGGGGCGGAGAGCGAGAGCTAACGGACGGAAGCGTTTTAGCAATTGCAGGTTTCTCATGAATTTGGGCATTGGGCGTTGTGTGCATGCATCAGGCTTTATGCAACGGGCTTCCGTGCATCGGGCTTCGGATTCCATGCATCGGGCTTCCATGCCCTTAAAGGAGCATGAAAATGGCAAAGACTATAATCACTGCGGCGTTGACAGGCGCAATAACCCCGGCAGGATACAAAATCCCGGAGACGCCTGAGCAGATAGCCGCCGAAGCGTATGAAGCTTGGCAGCGGGGCGCGGCCATAGTGCATCTGCACATGCGAGACGAAAACGGCTTGGGGGTCATGGACGTCAGCCGCTTCAAGGAAACGATATATCGCATACGGTCGCACAAGGACTGCGATGTGGTAATCAACTGCACATCCTCAGGGGACAATAGGGCGTCAGCTGGAGACGCGGCGGGAAACGCGAAACGCATGGCTCATTTCAGGGAGCTTGACGGAATAGAGATGGGATCGTATGACGCTGGCTCATTCAACTGGATGCCAGGAGGGGTTTTCATGAACACCCCCCAATTTCTCCAGGAGCTTGGCGATCTGTACATAGAAAAAGGCATTGTGCCTGAACTTGAGATATTCGATACCGGAATGCTTGGCGTAGTCAACTATTTTCTGAAGAAAGGGCATCTAAAGCCGCCTGGCCATTACCAATTCTGCTTGGGCGTGCTTGGAGCGATGCCTGCCACGGTTGAAAACCTGATGTACTTGATAGGCCACGTGCCTTCCGGCGCGACTTGGTCTGCCTTTGGGATAGGCGCGGCCCACATGCCTGTAATGTACGCCGCTCTTGCCATGGGAGGGCACATAAGGGTTGGCCTGGAGGACAACGTTGTATATTCCAGGGCAGAAAATGGGCAGAAAGTCCTTGCCACCAACAACATGCTTGTGGAGAGGGCGGTATCTGCAGTCAAGGCTTTCGGAAACCAGCCCGCGACTCCGGCGGAGGCAAGAAAGTTGCTTGGCATCAAGGAGTTCGAGCCGGAAGCGGTTCGGGCGAAGCTTGGGATAGAATAA
>JAISWZ010000424.1 GCA_031270945.1 Clostridiales bacterium
GCCTTTGAGATTCACGCAATGGGCGATGTAGCGGCATTTGGCCCGGTTTACAGCAGCGGCGTTCTGCACTTCCCGAAGAGGCTTCACGAAAACCTCCTGTGCCGGGATCAGGCGATAGGGCCAGGCTGGGCTGGAACCATGATACGGCATACGCTTCTAAAAGCAATTCAAGACGAAGAGCTTTGGGTTGAGATCTTGACAGGCACTTCCGCAACAAAGCTTTTGCAGGACGAATCTGGAGCGATATCAGGAGTCTTGGCGAAGGATGCAGGAGGCGAGATAGAGATTAGGGCAAAGGCTGTCATTCTTGCTACTGGCGGATTTGGGCGAAGCGACGAAAAACTTCAAAAGCACTTTGGATTTTTTGACTGCGAGACCCCCATCCACAGGTTTTCAGTCCCGGGAGACACCGGAGACGCAATCGACATGCTGGAGGATCTGGGAGTTAAACCTCCAAAGGATCGCATGAACATATCGATTTTCGGGCCAGCCCATCACCCCTTCAGCTACTGCGTGCTGAGAATAATGGAGCATCCATCAAGCCTGTCTGTAAACCTTAATGGGAAGAGGTGGCAGAACGAGGAGAATGGCCTTTTCGGAGGCAGATTCATAATACATAAGCAGCCTAAGGAGATAGCCTGGAGCATCTTAAGCCTGGAACGCGCATATGAGGTGGCGAAGAGCTATATCGCTGATCCAGCATACCGCGATGAGGCATGGCTCTATGAGAGCTACAAGGAGGATCTGGAGGAAGAGATCTCGCTTTCCCCGTTTGCTCCAGTAAGAAGGGCTGATACCATAGAGGCTCTGGCGGAGAAGATTGGCGCGCCTCCAGACGCTCTTGCGGAAACAGTCAAAAGATACAATGAGTTTTGCAAAAACGGATTAGATTCAGAGTTCAAAAAGGACCCGAAGAACTTGATCCCCTTAGGGGACGGCCCATACTTGGCCATCTACGGCCAGCGCTTCTCTGAAGCCGCCTTTGGCGGCGTCAGGGTAACTCCAAAGTGCGAGGCCACAAGAGAGGATGGAACAGTTATTCCAGGGCTCTACGCAGTAGGAGACGCAACAAGCGCCATGCATGGAAGAGGAGAGCTAGCAGCGATCTCAGAAATGACCTGGGCTACAGCCTCGGCTTGGCTGTCTGGGGGAAACGCTTACGCATACGCAAAGGAGGCGCAAAGCAATGCATGACATAAATCTATCTCTGCAAAAGACGCCTGTCCTGAAGCAATCAGGGTTCACCGAATCCCAAGCCTTTCTTGAGTCAAGGCGGTGCCTTGCCTGCCCTGGCCGCTATTGCGCCGCTTCCTGCCCAATTCATACCCCTGTCACCGAGTTTATAGCGAAGATCCGGGAAAAGGACTATGACGGCGCTCTTTGCTTGATCAAGGAAAACAACTGCATGCCCCAGGTCACCTGCAGGGTTTGCGCCCAAGAAAGGCAGTGCGAAAAGAACTGCACAAGAGGGATCAAAGGCGAGCCTGTGGCTATTGGGGCGCTGGAGCGCTTTGCTGTTGAAAACGGGGTTAGCCAAAAACCAATTTCTCTTGAGCAAAGCAAAGGGCGCGTTGCCATCCTGGGCTCTGGCCCTGCCGGGCTTTCTTGCGCCTACTCCCTTACGATCAAGGGCTACAAGGTCGACATATTTGAAGCCCGCGACTACCCAGGAGGGGTTCTGGCCTGGGGCATTCCTGATTTTATACTTCCCAAGGAATCACTGGACAGCTTTCTGAGCGAGCTGGATGATCTTGGCGTGACAATCCATTGCGGTAAAAAAATCTCTGGCGATCAAAATTTGCATAATCTTTTTTCTCAAGGCTTTTCCGCCATCTTTGTTGCAACCGGCTCTGGCACCGAGAAGAGGCTTGACCTGCCGGGAGCTGAGAGCGTTTTCACATCAAGCGAGTTTCTGGAAACAGCAAACATCAATCCAGGCATTCTTCAAGGCAAGTTCAAAAGCATAGCTGTCATAGGCGGAGGCGACACCGCTGTGGACGCCGCGCGAGCGGCGCTTCGGATCGGGGCGGAGAAGGTTACTTTAATCTACAGGCGCTCAAGGCTTGAAATGGGGGCAAGCCGAAAAGAGATCGAAATGGCGGAAGAAGAGGGCGTTGACTTCAAGTTTCTGGCCTTGCCTCAAAGGATTCTCCCGGAAGGCGTAAAATGCGCCGCTATGCGGCTCACTGAGGCAAGTTTTCCTGGAGGAAGGAGGAACACGGAAGCGATTCTTGGAGAGGATTTTGTTGTCGAAGCCGAAGCTGTCGTAAGCGCCCTGGGTTTTGCGCCATCGGAGTTTGAGGGGCTGGATGTTGACGCGAAGGGTTATTTGAAAGTTGGAAAGAGGTTTGAGACGCGGATAAAAGGCGTGTTTGCTGGAGGAGACGCCGCAGGAAGCGCAAAGTCTATAGCAGCTGCGCTGCAGTCTGGAAAGCTTGCCGCTGATTGCATTATAGATTTATTAAAACGCTTGTCAACTGAATAACTTCAAGAAAAAACGCCTTATGTTTTCTAATAATAATAGAGGAGTGGGTTTATGTCTATTTTAACAAGTACTGCTGGATCGGCTGTTCTGCTTGTGATAGGGATAGCGCTTTTCATTTTCCTCTGCTACAAGAACGTGCACACTGGCATAGCGGCCATAGCGGCGTCTATTATAGTCGCTTTGGGTACCGCAGACGGGGTGGCTGTCACCATTTTCGAAACCTTTGCTGGCGGGGTTGGCACACTGGTCTCAACCATGTTCTTCCTGTTCACGGCGGCGGGGCTTTTGGG
>JAISWZ010000432.1 GCA_031270945.1 Clostridiales bacterium
AAAAAGCACTGCATTTCGCTGATCTTTCCGATGGCGAGTATATGGCGTATATCGGCATATCTCTAGGAGTGATTCAATGGCTTTTGAGTTGATGGTATTCGAGAGATCTGAAGCTCCCATGGACTGGCCCCATTTCATCCAGTGGAGCGAGCGCGAGGAGCGAAACGCGGCAGGGAGATCCAGCTCCAAGAGCCTCAAGAGCTGGTACCAGGACATGAGCGCCAGCTTTCCCCAAGCGTCAACCCTTGACGCGGGAACCCTGTACACTTTTGGAGAAAGCTTCATAAAGGCGGAATTCTCTTGGAAAAACGCTGAAGAAGCGATAAGCCTCACCCGCTCCCTGGCGGAAAAGCACGGCCTGGGCTTTTGCAACTTCAGTTCAGAGGGAGGAGACCTGGAGTTCTTCGGGCATGAAAAAAACGCTACCTCAAGCGCGGGCTATGACGCCAACCGCATGGACAAGAAGCTGTACAAGGCTTTGCAGGATCGAAGCGTTAGCGTCGCCGACGCCAAAGCAGTTCTGGCTCAAACATCGGCCGGTTTTGTTTCTCCTTTTGTGATATCGCTGGCGCTAGTCATTCTCTCATCCAGCATGATAGCCTATGACACTTTCAGGACCGACGGCAAGGGAGGAAAGCTGCTTCCTGACTTTGGAGAGCCCCTTGGCGCTTCGTATATAATGCCTTTGATCTTCGGCTGGTTTCTATTGATGGCTATTGTGTTCGCAATAGGCGTGATCCAAGGTGCCCGCTTTCGCGCCGCCATTTACAAGGGATACCCAAGCCTGAAGCCCGGCAAGAAGCAAGGCTCAAGGGAAGCAGACGCTAAGATCGATGGGCTCATATCAAGGCTGAAGGCTGAAACCAGCCTCCCTAGCGTTGTCTTGACCGCGTCGCCCGGCAATCCTGGCGTTTTTGGAAGCAAGCTTGGCGGAACCCCCTACCTACCTAGAGGCTTCGCGTATCCAAAGAGCGCTGGCGGCAGAATGCTGCGGCTATTGGCGCAGCTAAACTTCGAAGAGCTTCCGCCCATTCCTGACTTTCCAACGTCCGGGATCCTGCAGTTTTTCATCGCGGATGACGATCTGTACGGCGCTGACTTTGACCATCTCAATGTTCAGTCAGGCTTTCGGGTAGTCTACCATGATCGCATAACGAAGTCCATTTCAGATCCGCCCTTGATCCCCTTGACCGAGGACAGCTACTTCCCATTTGACGGCGAGTTCGCGCTGTCAGGCTCTTTGGTTAGGCAACCCATGCCAAGCAGCGACTTCAGGTTTGAGGATACCGTTATGGCGCTGTACAAGTCGCTTATATCCAAGAAGGCTGGCATTGACGACATCGACATAGACACCTGGGAACGCATCGCGCAAAGCGTTCAAGAATCCGGGCACCGCATTGGCGGGTATCCGTTTTTCACCCAGGAGGATCCGCGCAGGACAGGCGACTCGCGCACTGTTCTGCTT
Source organism: Clostridiales bacterium (assembly GCA_031270945.1). Lineage (GTDB taxonomy): Bacteria > Bacillota > Clostridia > Lachnospirales > WQUN01 > JAISWZ01. The sequence continues at coordinate 1,466 of JAISWZ010000432.1, forward strand.
CTTCAGGTTGACTCAATCGGAGGCGTTTGCTGGGGCGATGCAGGCGTCGCCAACTTCTTTATATCCCTGGAAAAGCTTAAGGCTCGGGATTTTAGCGATGTAATCTATAACTGGGACTGCTGCTAGATTTGATTATATAAAAAAATAAACGTAAAAGAAACAAAAAAATATAAAAAACAAAAACAAAAAAACAAAAAACAAAAACAAAAAAACCAAAAAAAAAAAAAAAAACCAAAAACCAAAGCGCACCTCCGGCGCAGCCGGAGGTGCGCTTTTTATGATTTGCTTTGCGTTTCGCTTGAGCGCCACAGTGCTTTATCGCGGGCACTAATCGCCTTTATCCCTTTAGCCCTGAAAACGCGACGCCCTCAACAATATATTTCTGCGCGAAAACATACACAAGAATAATGGGGATTATCGAGCAAACCGTACCAGCCATAATTGCGCCGTAATCAGCGCTGTACTCCTGCTTGAAGCCAGCCAGGGCCACTTGCACAGTCTTGTTTTTGTCGCTGTCCAGGTACAGCATGGGGCCTAGGTAATCGTTCCAAATGCCGTTGAACGTCAGGACTGTGAGCGTCGCAAGCCCTGTCTTGGTCAGCGGCAGTATTATGCTCCAGTAAGTCCTGAAAGATCCGCACCCGTCGATCTTGGCCGCCTCATGCAGGCTTCCTGGTATTGAAAGCATGTTCTGCCTTAGCAGGAAGACCCCGAAGGCGCTAAACGACTGGATCATGATAAGGGACAAGTGGGAGTCGTAGAGGTTCAGGGTTTTCACCACGATAAACTGAGGGATCATGATGGCATGCCAGGGAACCATCATTGTCGCCAAGTACAAGACAAAAATCTTGTCTCGGCCTGGAAACCTGAGCTTTGAGAAGGAATATGCCGCCAATGAGCAAGTGACCAGCTGGGCCGCCGTGATAATGGATGAGAGCTTCAGCGAGTTCAGGAAATAGCGGGGAAAGTTGATCTCCACCCATACTTTGCGGTAGTTGTCAAGACGGAAGAATTCAGGCACCCATTTGATAGGGTAGGCGTAAATCTCCATGTTGTTCTTGAACGACGCGCTCAGCATCCATGCAAATGGCACAAGCATCAGGAAGCTGACGGCAAGTCCGACCACGCACAGCGTCCAGTTCGCGATGCGCTGCCTTGTCTTGTAGTTGTCTTTCATAGGGGCACCTCGCTTCGCGTTTAGATATTCTAATCATCCTCGACGACCCAATTCTTTTGCCCGTGCCACTGAACGAGGGTCACAACCAGAATAATCATGAACAGGAAGTATGCGATAGCAGACGCGTAGCCCATCTTCCAGTCGGAGAAGGCCTCGCGGTAAATGCGGAAAACCAGGACGGAGGTAGCTCTGCCTGGCCCTCCAGCCGTAGTGACGTTTATGATGTCAAATGTCTGGAATGAGGCTATGAAGCAAAGGATCGCAACCATGAACGTTGTTGGCGTAAGCATGGGCCAGGTGACGCTCCAGAAAATCTGCCATGGGTTGGCCCCGTCTATCTTTGCGGCTTCATAGAGATGGGACGGGATGTTTTTCAGTCCTCCCAGAAACATGATCATGTAGTAGCCGGCCTGCTTCCACACCACTGTTATGACAACCGTGGCCAGCGCGGTTTTTGATGAGAAGAACCAGCCTGGCAGGCTTTCCTGGGGCATGCCCAGCATGCGCAAAAACTGGTTTATAGGTCCTTTGGTAGGCTCAAAGAGCAAAAGGGCAACGCATCCCACGGCGACCATGGACGTGAGGTTTGGGAAAAAGTAAACGGTCTTGAAAAACCCGCCCAGGGGGATGGCCTTGTTCAGCATCAAGGCAAGCAGGAGGCTCACCAGGATCGTCAGCGGCACAACGCTGAAAGAGTAGGCCAGGTTGTTGCGAAGCGCGGTCTTGAAAAGGGTGTCCTTGAATAGCTGCAAGTAATTGGCGACCCCGACGAATTTAGCGCCGGGGAAGCCCTTGTAGTTCGTGAAGCTGATGCCAAGCCCTATAAACACAGGGATTCCCGTGAATATGAGAAAGCCTATGAAGTTTGGCAAAATGTAAAGGTATCCGGCAAGCGCCTCGCGGCGCTGCTGCCGGCTCATCCCAATATCTCGCTGCGAAGCGTGAAGAAGTTTTTAAACATGGTGTCCAGGTCTTCCTCGCCAAGCAGGTACAGCTGAATTTCCGCGATGAACGCGTCGTTAACCTCTCCGTAGTTTGGATCAGTGCCCTGCTCCAGGTTTACCAGGGATGAAAACCGGTATTCCACGCCAGGGGTGGTGACGGACTGCTTGTAGGTCGCCATGGCGGCGTCAGTTGCGTAAGACGGGACATCCGTTCTGGCTATGATAGAAGTGCCTTCGTCTGACAATGTTGTAAACTCTATGAACTCATACGCCGTCTGCTTGTTCTTTGAAGCAGTGGATATGCAGAAGTAGGAGCTTTGCCCAACACTCGATCCTTTGGGAACCCCGTTAAACACTGGAAGCGGCGCGGCCGCCCATTCTATGTCAGGCGCTTCGAGAAGCCGGAACGTCCAGTCTCCGTTTATGGTCATGGCCACATTGCCGGAGGCGAACGCGGCGTAAGGATCAAACATGCCTGAGCTCATTTCCTCCAGGCTTATGTGGCTTTTGTCTCCGGTATACAGATCGTAAAGAAGCTGGGTGTATTGCCTGGTGAACGGCAGGGGCTCAGCGTCAGTGAGGTACTCTCCAGCCGCCGCCGCGCCAATGTTGTACATCCAAGGAGGGATAACCCCGCCCCAATACTTTGTGCCGCCCTCTTCATAGGTCAATTGCTTGGACAGCTCCCTGTATTTGTCCCAGGTAATGTCTATCGGGTACTCGATGCCTTTAGCGTCAAAGATGCCCTTGTTGTAGAAAAGGAGCCAGCACGACGCGCTAAGGGGAAGCCCGAAGAATTCGCTTCCGTCCTCGCTCTTGGCGCCCTCAAGCGCCGTGTTTATGATCGGGGAAAGATCAACCCCGCTAGCCCCTGTGTAAGAGCTTAGCCCCTCCAGCGTGTTGTTGGCGATATACTGCTTCGTCTGGGCTGGAGTGCGGATCCAGAAAGCGTCCAAGTCGGCGGGGGAGCCGGCCATAAGCACTTTCAGCTTGTCATCATAGTCGTCATTGGGGATCAAGTGCTTTACAACATCCACTTCAGGACGCGCCGCCTTGTATGCGTCAACAGTCGCTGAGATTGTCACGTCCAGGTCGCTTGCGTAATACAGGTTCATGGCCTGCGCGGCTTTCGGCTGATCTGCTGGCTGCGCTGCCGGTTGCGCGGCCGGCTGCTGCTCCGCTGCTGGCGTGGCCGCCGCGGAATTGCAGGAAACCATCGTTGCGCATAGCGCCAGGGCAAGCGCTATTGATAAGAGCTTCTTCATGATTTTGCCTCCTTGAGCGTTTTAACGAGGTGCGAACCCTCGTTAATTTTCGAACCGGCAGGCGAAACCGCCGCCAATCCTCAAGGCCCATTATCTCAAAAAAGCGCTGTATGCATAAGGTTGAAAATGCGTCAACCCTTGTGAATTTCAATAGTCAATCGGGCAGGGCTTGAAAATATTTCATTTATTTTTCTCCTATAACAGGCTTTTTAGGGGCGCTTGATTGTTAGAAGCGCTTTGCGGCTTTGATACAAGAAAAACCGCGCTCAAGCTTGGCCAGCGAAAACAAGCCTTTTCCCAAGCCAAAAAAATGGCGGCCAGTCTTGGCCGCCCGCCTTTCAAGTATATTTTTATTTTGCCAATATAGCCATCCTGTCCTTCTCATACATCTCAAAAGCCCCATTCAAGTCATTCCTCCCGTACAAGAAGCCAGCCACGCTTTGGCGAAAGGCCGCGTCCAGCTCGTCATAGAGCGGATGCGGCGCCTCTTCATTCAGGATGTATGAGTTGAAAAAATACCTCGCTCCAGGCACCTCGGCCTGGGTCAGGTAGGCTTTGGCGGCTTCGCTGGTGTAATAGGCCGGGTAGGCCGCGTATTTGGCCATTATGGCCGCGCCAGGCTTTCCGCAAAAGTAGGAGATGAACAAGAAGGCGTTTTCAATGTTTTCGGATTTCGCGGATATCCCCAGGTATGAGCAGTTTCCCACTGTAGTTCCGCCATCCACCCTTTCAGGCACTGGCAATGGGGCGATGTCCCAGTCCAGGTTTTTGTATCGGACCCTGGTGTCCCTGAGAATCTCAGAAATGGCCCAATCGCCGTTTATCATCATTGCGATGTTTCCCTTTTCAAAAAGCTCATAATAGTTGTTGTACAGGGATTCCATTTCATGCGTGTTCGGATGGCTGCCTTCCTGGTGCATCTGGCCAAGCAGGCGGATGTAGTCCCTTGTTGCGCTCAATCCGTCGTCAGTCAGATATTCTCCTGCAACGCTGGCGCCAAGGTTTAGCGGGATGTTGATTCCAATGTACCCGCCCCAGGTCTTGTTCAGCCCAGATCCGCTTGTGAGCTGCAAGGCCAGCCGCTGGTACTGGCCCCAGGTCATTGGGCCTGGGTATTCAAGCCCGTTTTTGCGAAATATCGCCTTGTTGTAAAAAAGAAGATAGGCGCTGCGGATTTGCGGCAGCGAGTACACGCTGTCATCAGAGAGCCTTGTGGTGTCCAGCGTCGCCCCATAGTTCGCCAAGTCCAGCTCGGACGTTGAGATGTACGGCGTCAAGTCCGCCAAGAGGCCTAAAGGCGCGAACCTGTTCACCTGGCTTGGCCTTCTCAGGTAGAAGCAGTCAAAGCTTTGGCTGGACGAAAAAAGCTCCACTGCTATCTTCCCGTCATACTCGGATTCAGGGATGTACTGCACGTCAACCAGCATTGCCTCGCTTGACGCGTTGAAGCTTGTCACGACCTCGTTAGTCAGAGCGATATTTCCTACGCTGGCCCATAATCTCACGTGGGCGCGTTCATCCCCGGCGCCAAGGCTGGGAACGCTGCCCGTTTGGCCTCTCGCCCCGCCGCAAGCCGTGGCCACGCATATAGTCGTCAGCGCAAGCGCCGCTTTTATCATCTTTTCAATGGGCAACACAAGCGCCCCCTTAGGGCAAAATTTCTGCGCCAAATATTCTCACAAAAGGATCTTTGCTGAAATCTCCATGTTTCGCATCTTGCGCATATCCCAAATTTATATCCGAGGTGCCAAAAAAGTCCGGCGTTAAAGCATTCGCCAGGACTTTTCCGGCACCATTGCGGAATTTTGGGATATGCACTTAGAAGCATTATAGCAAGATTGACATTCAAACGCAACTTGGGGTATAGTTAGGATAAAGGGCAAATCGCCAAAGTCTTGCGAATAATTCAACCATGCTAACTACCGGTAAGATTTCGATTGCCCAGGCTCAAACGAATAGCCTTGCGGACCTTTCCATGTCATGAAACAACTTTTTTGTTATGCTTTCAAGATCTAGAGCAAAAATCCCAGCTAGCCGCTCTCCGCTCTTGAATCATGCATAAACGCGCACTAAGGGGCGAACCCCTATGATCTACATCATAATGATAGTGCTAGTAATCGTCGTGGCGATTATCGGCCATGCCTCCCGGGGCGGCAAGCAGTTCAGCCGCTTCAGCTTTGTGATACTTCTTTACGCCACGACGCTTTGGCTGTTCCTGCTGTATTTGTGCAAAGATCCTTATTATCTTGGCTTGTTCCTGGAATACATCCCTTTGCCGCGCTTCATGATTTTGCAGATGTACACCATGCGGATCTCCCGCGCGTCAATCGTTCGCCTTCTAAATGTGAACAGCCTTCTTTTTATCGTCTGCAACGTGGCGTTCTCGGCGGACTTTGAGAAAAAGCGGCTAAACCTGGTTCTGCCAGCCGCAGTCGCGGCTATAAGCGCGATTCCCACAGTGCTGTTTGACCCTGCCGCATACCGCGCGGCTTACTCCTTTCTGTATCCTACTGTCATGGATTCAGACTCTGTTGCCAGGCTCTACGATTCATTCTCCACGTTCTCGCGGGTTTTCAGCGCCTCGGTGCTTGCGGCCTGCATAGCCGCCACCATAGCCAAAGCTTTTCAAGGGCCAAAAATCCAGCTGATCCGGTTGACCATGTCCGCTGTCAGCATATCCTACACGCTCCTGCTCCTTTCCTACATACTTTTCTTCAACCGGCTGCCGGCGCTCCTGGTGAAATACTCAAAGGTCGCCGACATGCTTACCTTCAGGCCGCTTATCACAAACTCAACCATGACATGGTACAGGCTGTTCCCCTATGTAGCCTTCGTTTTCCTAGCCCTGTTTTGCGTAAGCTTTTTCCAGCTGACGCGCCTTCGCTTGAGCATGGCAGAAAACAACCTTAGGATAGCGCAGGGCATCAAGGCCGCGAACGTCAGTTCCCGCCTATTCTGCCACTACATGAAAAACGAGATCCTGGCGGTGTCCATGGAGCTGGAGCAGCTTAAGCTCACGGATGAAAACCGCGAGACGGTAGAAAACGCGAGAAGCCGCTGCGGCCAGATCTACAAAAAGCTTGACGGCATCCACAGGAGCATGCAGGACGACTCAATGAGCATGTGCCAGGTGCGGATATCAGACGTTCTAGCTCCCGCTTTGGAAAGGCTCGCGGCAGAGCGCAAAAGCGAAGGCGTGGAGGTAGTTGTGGACATCTCGCCAGAATCCATCTCAGCCTTTGTTGACGCGACATACTTGGAGCAAGCCCTGGAAAACCTGTTTCACAACGCCTGCGAGGCAATGGGAGGCCAGGCTGAAAAACGCCTCAGCGTTACTGCCAGGCGCAGCGCCCGCTGGGTTTCCATAGACATTAGCGACACCGGGTGCGGCATTGCGGAGAAAGACCTGATGAACATCTTCATCCCGCTTTTCTCATCCAAGCCGATGTCGCAGAACTGGGGCATAGGCCTTACGTTGGCGCACAAGATCATTTACGCCTTCGGAGGCAGCATATCCGTAAAAAGCAAGCCTGGAGCGGGAACGGTTTTCCAGATCCTGCTTCCGGCAATGAGGTTTTGAAGGGCGCGCCATGCGGCAGCGCTGGAGGCCAACATGATCAAAGTGTTGATAGCGGAAGATGTCGCGCCTATCATGAGGCATTATCAGTCCATCTTAAGCGGCAACCAGGACATGGATGTGGTAGGCGCGGCCCAAAGCGGCAAAGAGGCAGCTGAGCTGGCTCAATCCAGCCATCCTGACGTTGTGCTTATGGACATCGAGATGGAAACAAAGACTGCTGGGCTGGACGCAACCAAGGCGATACTTTCCAGCTGCCCAAAGACAAAGATCGTAATCCTGACTGTATACGAGGACGACGAGACTGTTTTCACGGCTTTTCAGCTAGGCGTCTCCGACTACATCCTGAAAGACGCCAATCCAGCTGAGATAGCCGCTTGCGTCAGGGACGCGTTTCACAACCGCTCGCCCATACGCCCTGTGATCGCCCAGAAAATAAGACAGGAGTTCAAGCGGATAAAAAATAACGAGGGCGCATTGTTCAACAGCCTAAACGCAATGGCCAGGCTTACGCATACTGAAACGGACGTGCTGAAGCTTTTGAACCTCGGATACACCAGAGCGGAAATCTGCAGGCTGAGATGCGTTGAGCTGTCAACCGTGAAATCCCAGATAAACAGCATTTTGAAGAAATTTGGGCGGGCGTCTATTTCGAAGCTGCTGGCTGA
>JAISWZ010000536.1 GCA_031270945.1 Clostridiales bacterium
TGAAACCGGAACAAGTCAGCGCAGGATCCTATGATGTTGAAAGTCGGCTGGGCAGTTCTGCTCACATCCTTTGGCAAAGTCTTCGCTAGGAGAAGAAGCGCTTCCTGCATGCCAACAGAGTGATCCACATCAAACCCGCCGCACTCGAAGGCCAGCAGAGGGGTTTCTGGATGCTCCAGCTGCAGCTCTTTGGTTTCAGCTTTAAGATCCATCCCTATGATCTCTGGTATTGAAGAGGGCAGCAGAAATATGATCCTGGGGTTGTCTCTCTTTATCACATAAGAGATGGTTGCCGCCAACTTGCTGATGTCCCCAAGGGCGATATCCATTTCATCGATGTGGGTGGAGTACCGTTTGCAGCCATCCAACACCCCTGCGTTCTCCAGGGTCATTCCGCTGTACATCATGTGTCCCATGCATCCGAACTCAACAACAGCCGCGTCTTGTATGGTTGAGATCGTCCAAAGAGTTCCCATTCGGCCTGATGGGCGAGGCCTGAATCTATGAAGACCTATGGCTTTCACCCCCATTCAATGCGGCAAGCGTTTTTTCTAAGAGAGAGCATGTCAGTTCATATCCAACTGTGTCATGCATGAGATGCAGGCTATCGATTGTCTTGATAACTTTTCTTTCAGGCTGAGAGTGCAGGCTATCGACAGTCTTGCTCTCTTTTCTAAAAAGATTGCCAAAGCAAATGTCTGGCGAGAGGCTTTCAAGCGCTGGATATTCAGCTGGAAGGTTGACCATGCGGCAAATGTAGGGGTTCTGCCCTTGGCTTAAGAGAGCTTTGGCGTGATCCAGATCTTCTGGGTAGAACTCCTCCATATGGAGAAGCAAGGCTTCCATGCCCAAGCTTGCCAGGTAGCCAGCCAGTGCCAAAGGCATGTCACACCTTTGCGCTGTGATAAATCGGAGACCGGAAAGCTTTGTCCTTGCTTGATCTTCAAGAAGCAAAGCCTTCTCTCGCATGAGGGCGAAGCTGCTGCTCCAGGAGGGGCCTAGGCTTGGCAAGCCAAACTGATCCCCGATGGCTTCATAGGCCTTGTCAATGGCAGATACAGAAAAGAGCGTGTGCAAAGAAAGAAATGGAACCCCAAACTCCTTTTCCATGCGTACGGCCAGAGGCTGGGCGTATGGCGAGATCACCAGGTTAAGAGCGGCGTCAGGCGCAACCTGGAAGTCGTTAAGCGATGCTCCTGGCGATACCAGGCGCAAGGCCAGACCATGGCGCTCAAGTTCTGGAAACAGCGAAGACAAATGAACTTCAGTCTTGTTTGGGTTGGATCCTAAAACGTTTATCCTATGCGGATCAGTTTTTTTGGCTTTCATAAAAGCGCCAAGAGCCTCAAGCGTTTTCCAATAGCCTGGAGGGTAGCTGAAGTTTTTGAACTGCCCAAGCATCACGTGAGCAACAGGGCATGAGATTTCTGATTGAGCCTCTCTTAGGATGCCTTCGATGTCCTCCCCCAGCAGTTCCGGGATGCAGGTGACGATAAGCAAAATGGCTTTTGCCCCGGCTTTGTCCATTTTCTTCAGAGCGCCTATGATGCCGTCTTGAATCCCAAGGACAACTTCATGCAGATCCAGGGCATATAGCCAATGCAATTCGCCATTTGGCCCCTCAGGCTTGGGATTGAAAAGCCTTGCATGAGTGGCGCATTCAGGCATGCCTACAAGCAGCGAAGACAGCCCGCTGATATCCTTGGCGACTAATGAAGCCATGCGCATGGGGCAATGGCAGCCAGGTGAAACGGCTGGAGACAGGAACTTTATGCTTGCGCTTGACTTCACTTCTGACAGGCGCTTTACGCGCTTTAATTCATCCATTTTAGCCTTCTTCCCTAGCGAAAATTTATATAGCGAGCGGTCAGTATAAACAATATAATCAATATCATGATTCAGCCGTAAGAACTCTATCAAAGCCCTAAAATCAAGGCTTTGATTAAAGGCAGATGCAACGGACAAATCTTGTGATTAAGCCATTTACATCTATTTGTCCGGCGGTTGTTACGGCAGAATCATATCATCTCGCGAACAATTGATACTAACACGTATCTCTAGCCTTTTCAAGCTGGGATACCATTTAAAATCACTTGGGAAGTTATGCCGATGAGCTTAAATTCTGGAACCAATTGTCGCTTAACGCTAGCGGAACGCTTGATATCAAAGGCTTCAAGCACTTCTCGCGTCAAATCTCAGCCAAGCCAACCGCTTGGCTTTTCTTGCGGGGCTATTGAAATATAGGGGCCATGCTGTTATACTTTTTTCAGGATAAGATAATGGGCGGGTAATGGCTTGGCGAACTGGGCGCAAGCCGCGCCAGCTGAAAGGAAGCGTATTGTGATAACAAGGCTTAGCATAGACAAGGAACCTGAGTGTCACATACACGGCAGAGCGAGGCAGGAGTTTGCCATTTACTATACGGCCCCAAAAAGCGACCTGAAGAACTTGTCCAGGAAAGTTGGCGCGATATGCGCCAAGTGCTTGGAAGAATCGGAGAAAAAGGAAGCGGCGCAACGGGCGAAAACGCGCAACCTGTTCAAGTCGCTGTCAATGGTGTTCTTGGCTCTTACGGCTTCTGCCGTTTTGGGCATCGTGTTTGTGGCGGTTCTAGAGAAGAGCTTTCTTTACCAGCTGGCTGCAATAGGGGTGATAGCTGGCGTATGCTTTATCATATTCAAGCGAGCTGAGAGATCCTTCTCTGGCCGTTTCAAAAAAGAAGGCAAAAGCCTCACAGCGACTCTGGATTGGATGAACAACCATAGCATACAAGAGAAAAACGGCCTGTTGTCTGACATATTCGCTTCCCGAGCGGCCATGGAGCACCCAGAGAAAGGAATAACGTACATCTCATCCAAGAGCGTCACTTTTCATGATGACTGATGGCAAGCCAAAAAAATATCAAAAAAAATAATATATCAAAATCTCGGCCACTTCTCAAGAGAAAAGCGTCTTTGACTTTATCAAAGACGCTTTTGGGGATCACTGCTTGATTGCCGCGCAAAGACGCTTTTGGGGATCACTTCATGATTGCCGCGCTCGGCAGATAAAAAGAGACGTTTTGGTTTCTCAGCACAGTGTCCTTGGATTGGGTAGCCCCGTGCTGGGCAAACTTTATAATGATTCCGTCTCCATGGGTAACAAGGGCCACATGGCTGGACTTGTTCCAGTACAGGATGCTCCCGGCAAACACTCTGGCCGCCAGGGGTTCCTTGCGAAAGTAGCCTTTTTTGCGCATGTAGGGAACAACCCCGCCATTGTTGTAGTGCCCTGTGCGAAGCCAGTTGTCGCCAGCCCATCCTCCCCAGGTGGAAGCCGGATGCCATTTGCCAGCCTTGTCTGCTGGAATCCCTCCAGCGTTAAGCGCCTTTGAGACAAAGTTGGCGCAGTCGGTGCCTCCCACTTGCTTTGATGGATACTCAGGACGGAAATAGGCGTTTGCGTTGGCCCAGCTTCTGGCCGCAAGCCTGTCATAGGCGAATGGGTAGACGAGGTGGATACGGTCTTCAGCCGCTTCCTCCCTTGCGAAAAGATAGCCGTTTAGCCTTTCGATAACTGGATCAGCCGGTTTTTGGCGCACGGCCTTGTCAAGGATAATGTCGTCATGCACGTCAGTTCGAAAGAACAAAAGGCTGCTTTCCGGATCGAGAGACTTGGTTTTGGGATTGTAGCTGAAATGGATTGAATACGGGAATACGCTTCTGGACGGGACGCCAACATAGCTCGATATGTTTTCTGAGTAAAAGTCGATTTTGCTTTTCGTTGATCTTTTTCCCGAAAACATCAAGGCTTCCTTCATGCCTTGAATGAACGGGCTGTCATCGCAGCTTCTCCGGAGGGTCATTTCCGCTTCTATGTCCAGGTCAAAGAATCCTTTGTCTCTTTCAGTGATTTCGTACCCAAAGTGCCCAATGGAGTAATCGCCAGCGTATTCTTCAGCCAGTCGGCATGCGATCTTTCCAAACATCTTCTCAAACGCAGCTTTCACTTGCCACCTCCCCACTTCGAGCAAAAAGGCTTTGCTCGAATATTAGCCGCCGCAAGCAGTATATTCATGGGGATAGGCATTTGACACATTGAGCTCCAGCAAGCGGCGCGAAAAACCGGTTTTTTTAAATTCCGGAATACAAGCCGAGGTGACGCAAATGACAAAGCGAGCCGTTATATTAATAGGCATGCCGGCAAGCGGCAAGACTACATACTATCATAAATTCTTTGAAGATTTCGCGCATGTCAACTTGGACACTCTGCGCACGAGACACCAGGAGCAGATTGAATTAGGGCGCTTGGTGAAGCAGGGCTTGAACTATGTCGTTGACAACACCAACCCCCGGAAATCGGACCGGGCAAGGTATATTCCCCAGGCAAAGGATGCGGGGTACCAAGTGGACGGCTTCTTTTTCCAAAGCGATGTAGCGGAATGCGTAAAGCGAAACGAGAAGCGTGAAGGGAAGGCAAAGATCCGGCCAAACGCGATAGGCTTGATTTCAAGCTGGCTGGAGATGCCATCGCTTGGTGAGGGGTTTGACAACCTTTACGTTGTAATGATTCAGGGCAATGACTTTGTTACAGCAGATTGGGGGCAGTTATGAAATTTGACGATTTGGACAAGAAGATGCGCACATACGAGCAGTCCCTGGATCAGGTGATCCTGCCTGAGACGTACATGGTGGCAAGGCTTGACGGCAAGGGCTTCACGCGCTTGACCAAGGATGTGTGCAAATTTGAGGCGCCGTTTGACGAGCGCTTCCGGGACTTGATGGTAAAGGTCTCAAAAAGGCTTATGGACTGCGGGTTCAAGGTTGTGTACGCTTACACTGAGAGCGACGAGATCTCTCTTCTGTTTGACCCGGCTGACGACACGTTTGGCCGCAGGGTGCGGAAGTTCAACTCGGTTCTCGCAGGAGAGGCAAGCGCTTGCGCAACCCTGGAGCTGGGCCTGCCAGCCGTGTTCGACTGCAGGGTGGTCCCTCTGCCGACACTTGAGCGGGTGCAGGACTATTTCTCCTGGCGGCAAGAGGACGCTCACAGGAACTCTCTTAACTCGCACTGCTATTGGATGCTTAGGAAAGAGGGGGTGTCGGTTCGCGCGGCCACGAGCCAGCTTGAAAGCAAATCGATATCCTACAAAAACGAACTGCTGTTCACTCACGGCATAAACTTTGACAAGCTCCCGTCCTGGCAGAAGCGGGGAATCGGCTTGTATTGGGCAGAGTACACAAAAGACGGCTTCAACCCCATCACCAAGGAGACTGTGCCTGTTTTGAGAAAAAAGATTGAGATTGACATTGAGCTTCCTCTCAGGGATGAGTACGGAAAGATGATAGAGAGGCTTTTGAATGA
>JAISWZ010000583.1 GCA_031270945.1 Clostridiales bacterium
AAGACGATAAAGTAACCAAGGAAATAGAAGCGACAGTGCTGAAGTATAAAGGAAAATGGTACATTGATCAACGCATCTTTTCAGTGCTTGACTTCTATTAAACCTGTTAACCTTGTGCCCGTACAAAATATTTTCTAAAATTATTTTTAAATAGCAATAATATAATGGTATCAAATACGATGCCTCTCGCCATGCAGCCCTAACTTGAACATGATCGAAGGATACTGGGGCTGGCTGAAGAACTCTGTCATCAACAACGACTTTTTCACAAAGTTCTACTACATCACGTTAGCCGTCCGCAAGTTTGTGGCATGGACAAACGAGCACAAAGATCTGATAATTGATCGCCTGTGCTACCAGTACTAAGTACATATCCCAAAATTCCATAAGGCGCAGAAAAATTCCTGGCGAATGCTTTAACGCCGGAATTTTTCAAGCCATATGCACTAAGAATCGAATTAATTTACCAATATGCGCTAAATCCCAGTGCCTCGGTTTTATAAAATGTTAATCAAATCCATATATGTAAACCCGATACTGCTGACAAGCACCTATTCCAGGCGCTTGAAATTTAAAGAAGGGCCTTGGGGGGCTTCCCCCAAGGCCCTTCTTTTGCCCTTGAGTAATATATTGGTAAACCGATGGTGATGCTTCTGTGATGTAATACAAGCTAATTCACTTTCAATTCAGAGGATTTTGTAAAAAGTGAATAGAATCTTGAACGTAATCTAGAAAATCCGGTGTTATAATGGCTATAGAAATTCCGTTTAGGAGGAACAAGCCTATGCAAGTTTAAGTCTTTTGCTTCGCAAGGCGGATTACCTGTTGGCATCATGACTTTTTGAGGTGTCAATTTATAGGAATTATCTATTCCAGGTAATTACATGGGTATATATTCAAGTAAAAGGCCCAGCGCACCCACCTGGCCCTAAAAAGCCCTGGCCTGCGAAGCTGGCTTCCGTGCGCCCATGAGACGCCGGACTCAAGCCTAATTCTCGCGAGCTTTCTCTCGTGAGCATCCACCCATCTGAGCGAAAAGCACAGTTCTTTTCACTCGCTGGCATAACATAAGCCTAAAGGTGTTTTGCAGAGCGCATCCCAATGCCAATATGCGCTAGTTCCAATGCTATGTTTGCTACGGGTTTTAAACGCAAGCTTACATATCCTGTTCAAGCAAAATTTACGCTGCCTGGGATCCGCCTCCGACAAAACACTCCCAAGCCTCAGATATACGGGATCTGCCTAAGGAGGAAAAATATGAAGAAAAAACTCGCTTTGCTTATTTCTCTAGTCCTGCTTGTCTCTGTCCCATTGAGCGCCTATGCAAATGGCGGAAATCCGTTCACCGACGCCTTTTCCGTGAAGTATAGCCCAATGACGGACGCGGAAGTGTACGAGAAGCTCAATGCCTTGCCCTCAGCACCCGATGGCGGTGGCGCACTGTCAGAGCTTTCCGGCAACTCTTATGAAATCATCAACGACGATGGCCTGGCGATCAGCCTGCTCTTTGACATGGAAGACGCCATAGTCTCGGTTTCCGCTTTGCTGGTAGGATCTCCTTTCGCTTTTCCTCCAGCTGCACCGAAACAGCTTGATTTCAAAACCGAGTACGCTGGCCTTGCGTTAAACGATTACGCGCTTGTAGCGTTTCGTGTGCCTGAGAGCGCAAGTGTTTGGGCGCTCATTTTGAACCTTGCCACTGGCCAGGTAACCTTATACGAAACGTTTTTCGCTGAAACGATAGACCTCTTTTTTGGCGGCCTTCCCACCCCGGCCCGCGATGCCCAGAGGACGGTCTATCTAGCCAAACTCGCGGATTCATCGCCAGAGCTGCCAACCTTAACAGACAAGCTGCTGGGAAAAGTAATTCTCTGGGATAATACCCTGGGCAGCATCTATACCCATTACGGCACGCCTACTTGGTCCGCCTTCTACCCGCTGGGACAGCCGGAAGGCTTAGCTGGCTCCTGGACGGCGCCCTCTGATTACTATGATCTGAAAGACAGCCGCCACTACTTGTACTCCCGCACGGAATCCGTCTACTCCGGCGCGACTTCCGTAGAGGTTATTGACCTTGAGCAAATGGCTCAGATCGGCTTCAAGATCGGCTTTGACGCCGCCGACCAGCCAGAATTCGCACTTTACACCGGGACAGGCGATGAGCTCGGCACCTTGTCAGGCGGCGGATCTGGCGCGTATGACCCAAGCACCGTATTCCGCTTTGCCTATAGGCCAAACAGTGAAGTGCTCTCAAGAGAAGAAGTCATCCAAGCCATGGAAGACGAAGGCTCTTGGACTGGCGCATTTGGAGGCCCGGGCAAAGAAGAGAACATGTTCCCCTACACCGACAAATTGGTCGGAATGTCCTTCGCCCTCGAGTTTGATGACGGATTAGGGCTTGAGTATGAGTTCACCGCCGAAGACGAGCTCAAGTTCCGGGAAGTTGGAGCGTCAGAGTGGAAAGTCGGACGCTACGAATCCTTTGAGGTTGACGAGAACCTTTTCTTCTTCACCCACGCCATTGATGACAACTTCCCTGACAAAATCTACTTGAACATCGTTGACTTTGACAATGGGCTCGCAACCTGCATGAACTCAGAGATCCTTGTGGACTCTGTGACTCCTCGCATCTGCGTCCCGTCATTCCATTTCGGAGTTTTAAAGAAAGACGGCATTACTCCAATATCTTCACGCCATGGCTTCACCACCGATCTGCTTGGCACCGCTTTCACATGGAAGTATAACGACGCCATGACATCCAGGCATTTCTACGCCACGCCAGACTCATTGTACTACGGAATCCTTATGGACGGCGAACCCTTGCTGATGTGGAGCTGTGACGCTTGGTTCGTAAAATTCCGCGAAGACGTCTTCCTGATCAGCTGGCTGGAGACATTCGGTTCAGGACAGAATGACACCAAAATCTTCAACCGCGAAATGATGCACGACGCTGGCGTTTGCTTCGGCATACCCGACGGCGCTCCATTTGAATACAATACCTTTGGTTCCAAGGCTAGCGATGCAGGGCAGATCGACGTCTCTTCGATCTACGGCAAAGACGAGCCAGCTCCAGAACCGCCAGTTGTCAATCCTCCAACTTACTACGCTCCATCCACATACACTCCCGCTCCTGTTGCGACAGCAACGCCCAAGCCTATCGCTCCTCCGTCTGTCTCGATTACATCAAGCAATGTTTCCCTGGACGAACTCGTAAAAACCGCCCAGCCTATCGCTGAAGCTCTGAACAATATGAAGCTCCTTTATGGCACAGGCACTGATTCCAATGGCAAGCCTGTCTATCAGCTGGAGAAGACGCTTACAAGAATGGAAGCCCTGGCCTTCGTCTTGCGGCTGCAAGGCCTGGAAGCCGAAGCAACCGCTTTCTCCGGTGCCAACCCATTCACCGACACCCCTGACTGGGGCAAGAGCCTTGCCGCTTTCGCCTATAGCAAAGGCATAACATTTGGTGTCAACGACGCCCATTCGTTGTTTGATCCCAATTCTCCTATCACCTACCAGCAGTTCACGGCATTCTTGCTGAGAGTGCTGGGCTACCAAGAGAACAGCGGAGATTTCAAGTATGAGGATGCCCTCAAAAAGGCCGTCGACATCAAAATGTACAGCGAAACCGAAGTCGGCGCTATCAACCGCTCCTCCATCTATAGAAGAGCTCAAGCTGTTCTTTCCATGGCAGATTCTCTGGTTACAACCAAAAAGGGCAGCGAGAAAAGGTTGCTGGACTTGCTGGTTGATAGCGGGATAGTTACCAAGGAAGCCGCGAGCGCGTTTTTAAAGTAAAGTTTTAATTTAACCTCAAAAAGGGCAGGGATCGAGAGATCCCTGCCCTTTCTGTTGTTTAGCAAGGATCGTGAGATCCCTGCCCTTTTGACGCAAGCATTCAGGCCTTTCTAAATCGCCTTACTTGTACACGTGTACCGTAGTCGTCTGCGCATCCCAAACCACATTCGCGCCGAGGTTCACAAGGATCCAGCGAGCTGGAATCATCGTCCTGCCGCTAGCGGCGTTGATTACAGGGGTGCCCAGTCCGGATGGAAGCGCCTGGCCAGTTACCAAAGTCAAAGTTTTGCCTTCGAGCTTGATCGTGACTTTTATGGCATTCCCTTCGACAAACTCCCAAGAAACATCAGCTCCAAGGGTTTCCGACAGAAGCCTGAGCGGCACCATTGTCCTGTTGGAGACTGGATCAATGTAAGGAGCTACGTCATTCGAGCGGGTTGCGCCGTTAAGAGAAAAGTCTTTGCTTCCGATAACAAGGCTTAACGCCAAGAGATCTGGCGCTTGCAGCAAGCCGTAAAGCGCGGTGTTGTCATAAGCGTAGAAAGTAAAGGTCTTCTTGTCAGCGGAAAGAATGCCGCCAAGCCTGCTTGAAACCTTCAGAGAGTTGTCTTTGTAGAGAACTCCAGTCAGGTTGGTCTTCGAGCTGTCCGGAAGCTTCGATACGTCGATAATCAGCTTCACGGGTTCAACTGATTCATGAACAACCCTTCCCGCTACGGTTGTGGTAAGCTGATAAGTAGAATTCAGGACTGGACTGCTTGAAAGCCTTGTGAAAGTGACAGAAACCTTAGAGTCGCTAACTGGACCAAGCTCTTTAAGCAGACTTGGAGAAAGCTCAACTTTTGCGACTCCTGCGCTGATTGTAGCTGGAGTGCCAGCCTCAACAGCTGTTGTTACTGCCTTGACATCCAAGGAGGCAGATCCAGATTCATAAGCCGGACTGACAACTGAAGGCACATACGGGGCGTATGGCGGCACAGCTGGGGTGTCAGTTATAGGCGCTGCCGCTATCTCAATGTCTATGGAAGCGACTACGCTTCCGGCCTCTTCTGAGCCATTGGCTGTTGCTGTGATGGTCACTGTCCCTGCGCTCTTTGCTGTTACAACGCCATCTTCATCTACAGTGGCGATCTCTTCATCGCTTGAAGACCAAGTGACGGTCAAATCCGTGGCGTCTTCTGGCAGGACTTCTGCAGTGAGCTCTGCGGTTTCTCCGACTTTCAGCTCTGTCGGGCCATCAATAGAGATATCTGTGGCGTAGATGACGCTAACACTAGCGCTTACAGTAATCTCAAGGGTTGCCTTTACTTCTCCAGCGACCTTTGAGCCGTTTGCGGTTGCTGTTATGATAGCGGTGCCAGCTTTCTTGCCTGTAACTATGCCATCGCTGTCAACAGAAGCAACTTCGGTATCGCTTGAAGACCAGGTTACGGTTATGTCATCAGCGTCAGCCGGCAGCACTTCCGCTTCAAGCTCAATAGTCTCACCAACAAGAACGCTTGATTCTCCGGAAATGCTTACCTCTTCAGCATAGATTGGAAGCTCATAGTA
Organism: Clostridiales bacterium; assembly: GCA_031270945.1. Taxonomy (GTDB): domain Bacteria; phylum Bacillota; class Clostridia; order Lachnospirales; family WQUN01; genus JAISWZ01. The sequence continues at coordinate 5,350 of JAISWZ010000583.1, forward strand.
ATACCAGCCGTCAGTGCCCTCTACTCCGCCTGTGCCGCCAGTGATGGTGTTCAAGCCGCCATAGTAGTAGTCAAATGGGGACTGCCCTTTTGATATGGGAAGGGTGAACGGGTTCTGGTTGAGATAGGCGTCAGTCTCTTCATCCAGCTCAGCGCCCAAGAAGTAATGGTCAAGGTATTCAACTACCCTAACATACTGGGCATCTTCGGAACCGTGAGGATCTACTCCATTTATGCCACGGATGCCGCGAAGGTTAAACTTGACCAATTCGTCAGCGTCATAACCAAGCGTGTTGTAAACCGCTTTTGCCACTTCAAGGCCAAGAGAGTCAGCCTCTGAGCCGTCATTATAGTCATCAACTGTATTGATCAGAACTATGGCGCGGCCAGCTAAGGTTGCAACCAAGTCGCTCTGGTCAAACGGGAGACGGGAAGCAAAGCCGTAAGCTCCATCCCTGTGCTCATAGAAATGTCCAGGAGTCATGAAATGGCGGAACAGCTCGGTTTCTCTCACTCTGTTGTGCCTTACGCTGTTGGCGATCATCTCTGTTCCTGAAGCCACCTGCAGAGGATTCGCTCCATCAGCGTCAACATAGTCTGTTCCAGTCCAGTCATACTCATGTCCAAGGTAAACATATCTCCAAGGAGACGGGCCTGTCGCTCCTGCCGCTCCTGGCATTACGACGTCTATTCTGTCATCGAAAACGCCAGCAACAAACGCGTACTTGCCGTTGATTGAAAATCCTGTAACAGCCAGCTGGGTCGGATCAATAGCCTCCACATGCGGATCTTCATCCTGCTTCAAAAGCTCAAGCGCGTCTATAACCCGGCTTGCGCTCCAAGCGGCAGCCATTTCGCTGCTGACTTCATTCAGGGCTTCGCTTCCATTGCGGACATATGGATACAGCTCGTAGAATGCTCCTGTGCGCGCTCCCCAGGCGTATAAGGTTGAGCGTCCATCTCCGCCTGTTGCTTGAGGCACAACAACAACCGCGTATCCATTGGTTCTATAAGTAGGATTGTCGCCGTCGTAGGACAGGATAACTGGAACGCTGCCCTTTGTATGTCCAGCGGCTTCTATCTCTTCGTCTGTTGGCAAATAAACAGTAAATTCAATATTTTCGGTTTTGGCGCCTACAGTAATCGCAACTGTCACTGCGTCTGAAGCAACAGTGGCTGGGATAGGCCCTAACCAGATATTATCAACCATGTCGCCTACACTTACATGCTTTATGTCTACTATCTCTAAACCGTCTGGCGCTCCTGGCTTGTAGCCATATTCATAGAACTGAGCCAGATCAAGGATTTCAGCTTTTCTCTCTTCCCAGTCTTCGGCGTTCTCTACAACTCGATCACTCTGGAAGAACTGGTACGGGTTCGGCAATGTGTACAAGTCCGGCAGCTCTGCTGGATCAGGATACTTTGTATCGCCCCAGCGAAGTCCGTCAAACGCCGCTTTCAGCTTGTCTGAGGCCTCTTTTATGCTGGATGCGTCTGAAGCTGACAGTTTGCCTGATACTATCAAGGCTTGACTTGTGGCAATGGATGCATCGTCTCTTATCGCCTGCAAAGCGGAGTTGTATGCCGCCAGCGCAGCGGTGCCTTCAGCAAGAGCCTGGTCAAATGCCGCCTGGCTTTCAGGGGTGTAAACATCCTTTGGAAAGGACAGCGAGTTTGTAAATCTAATGATCTCTTCGATCTGCCATGCGCTTGCCTTGTAGAGGCTTTCGCTTCCGCCAACCAGGGTAACATTTCCCCAGTCAACTGACTTCGGGCGCTCATTGTCAAACTCGGCATAAGCAGAGTCTTGGTCGTGGCTCCAGAATATGCTAGATCCGCGAGTTACAGCAGGATGCGCTGGAACGGCATTATGATGGATAGGGGTAGGAGACCACCAAACATACTCATCATAAGCAAGAACCTCTGGAATCAGCAGATAGTTGATATCGTTTATCTGCACGTCTATGCCTATGACAGGACTGTCTTCGTAAGCCCTATCGCCTAGGGAAATGGCTACTTCTACGTTGTAGCCAGCGTCTGTCTCAGCAACCGCGTAAGACGCAATCCTATTCAAGTGCTCAGGATGGTTGGGGCTGAAAACGGAGCCAAGGGATGGAATTCCGCCGTTCTCAAAGTAGGAAATGGCGCCGCTTGCGCTGATGTTCAAAACGCCAGCAGTATCTGTCTCATACCATGTTTTGTCGTTGTAGAAATCCAGCGCGATGTTCACGCTATCGGTTGACGCAGGAATGATCGGGTTTTTCGCCCCGTCAACAAGCGTATCGTCCCGATACTTGGAGCCGTCTTCAACCTCAACAAGCAGGTACAGCAGAGCTCCGTCCCAAACGGAAGTCAGCAGTCCGCCTGATGTTGTGGAGGCGTCTGGAATCAACAGCTTCCGGTTTTCAATCGGCGAGCTTGCTGACGCCGCATACGCGTCATCTTTTACCCCGTCCACGAGAACCTCTTCCGTCGTAAACTCAGAGTCGAGGTCTTTCTGGGGGTAGGCATCGGGATCATAGTTCCCATGATACCAAACAAAGTTGCTGGTGTCCGGCGCGTCGTAAGGGTAGCTTTCAGCGCCAAACGCAGTGGCTGACAGCAGCATTATGAATGCTACGGCCAGCGCCGCCATGCGTCTCATGGTCATCTCTCCTCTAGCAATATTTGTGCATCTTAGCCTAAAAAGGCCGACGCACATCCTTTAATACAGGATACATCAGTTTTATCATGCAGTCAATAGACATATAAAAACGTGTCCATATCGAGCTTAAATTTAGAGATTTCATCTAATATTCACCTATCTCATGAAAACGCGACTTAGAGGCGTTAGTGCATTTCATCCTGAAAATCTCCTATATTTATGGATTTCTTGTGCATTTCACTAGAGCGGAATTTCTATAATCAATGGCAGATATTTCAATAGCCATGTGTCACGCTCCTTGCGTTTAGGTATTTTCAAGTTTTATCAATGTTTCGACATTTATGCTTGGAGCGGTAATTCAAGGCGGAGGCGGGCAACGATACAGGAATTCCTCATTTGAACACTCGACACTTTACATAGGGCCCGAGGCCGAGATGTCGTGCCAAACCCGTTTGCGCTATCCAAGATCCTATCCAAAATCTCGCGAGCGCTACAACAAAAACTCCTTAAAAATCTGGAACGCTTCAAGCCCCCAGCTCCGGCCAGCCTATTCCAACCCTATCTCAATCTTCAAAACCCAGCGCTGACATTTTCGTAAAATGTTGACTTTTGCCGTTTAAGCCATTATAATGATACATATCGTCGCTTCCTGCCGATTCTGATCATTTTTTCATAGATGCAGCCGCTTGCGCGGCAGCCAACGCTCGCAAAGCGCAACGTACGACAATCCAGCTTTTCATGCTAAAGAATGGAGATCGCCTATGGACCCTGCATTGCAAAAAACGCTTAACCTTTTTGTAGAAAACACAGCTGAGCTCGACAGCGCCTTTCGATTTCAGAAACCTCCTTCCAGACAAAGCTCAGCTCTTTTGTTCACCCTAGAAGGCAAGAGGGCAAATTGCGACGCCGTCAAGGAATGCTCAAAAATGATCAAGAGGCACACCGAATTGTTATCTCCATTAAGATTGAGAAAGCATTTGAGCCTTTCAACGTATCTTTCGTTCTATAGCAATCCGGAGAATGTCTTTTCCAACTCTCTTGCCATGTTTCAACCATTGAAAAAAGTGTTCCCCTATTATGGAGGCACTGATCACGCCATTGTCGCTATTATGATCGCCTCTGCTTGCAAGCCTGAGCATTACCCCGCAGCAACGCAGAGAGTCGATGCCCTTTTCAACAGAACCATGAAAAAATTGTTCATTGTCAAGGAATGCTGCAATGCCGTCTTCATTACTTTGCTCACGCTATCCCGATTGGACGTGGACACTGCGCTTGGACTGTACGAAGAGCAGTACGCATGGATCAAAAATGAGCGCTCCTTTTTCGGAATTCCAGACTTGGCTTTGCTTTCAGCTTTGACAGGCGAAGGAATAACTGCGTCCGCTCGCATTCTCCAAATGAAGTCATCTTTGGATGTGCTAGGCTTTCCGAAGACACACTACGATTATATACATCGCTGCGTAAAGTTGCTGGCTTTGGTTCATTCCAAGCCCGAACTGCTCGTCAAAGACCTAAGGGACGCTCATTCGTTTTTGATAGGCTTTAGGGACTCAAGCCTCTGCACTACGGATTTTTACTTGCTTTATTTCATGTCTGCGGCGCTTGTTGCCTTGCATCATTCCAAAATGGAAAATGGAGGCGTTCCCAGCCCTCTGGTGGCCGCTATCGCGCCTGCCATGTCACTCCAGCTTGTCGATTCATGGAGCTGAAACTGCAAGTTAGAATGCTTTATGGCGCTGGATAGCGTTTCCCTTGAACATTGGGCAAACGCACCAGCGCCCCATTCATCTCATGTGTATTTTCAAGTTTTATCAATGTTTCGACATTTATATGCGGTCGTGCGCTCGCATCTCAATTCTCCAAATCCAGCGCAGCGCTTACGCTATATGTTGACTTTTGTCGCATGCAATCATATAATAATAATTAAGGTCGTTTTTTGCCGTCACCGAGTGTTCCTTGCCTACTCTGCCCCTAGCGCCATTCTTTCGCGCGGCAATCCGGCCCTCTCAAAATACATGCATTTACAAAAGAATGGAGATCGCCTATGGACCCTGCATTGCAAAAAACGCTTAACCTTTTTGTAGAAAACACAGCTGTGCTCGACAGCGCCTTTCGGTTTCAGAAAGCGCCTAGCAAACAAAGCTCAGCGCTTTTGTTCACGCTTGAGGACAAGAAAGCTAACCGTGAAGCCATCATTGAATGTTCAAAAACGGTCAAGAGCCACACCAGCTTGTTCTCTCGATTAAGGACAGTAAAGCTTTTGAGCCTTTCGACGTATCTTTCGTTCTCCAGCAATTCGGAGAAAATCTTTTCAGACTCGTGTGACGTCTATCGAGCCTTGAGGAAAGAGCTCCCTTCTTATTGGTTCGATTCCCTCTCCGTTGCCGCCATTATGATTGCTGCCGCTTCCAAGCCTGAGAATTGCTCCGCAATTGTTCAGAGATGCGCTGCCATCTACCACAGAACCAAGAGAAAAGGGCTTTTTGTCATGCAAGAATGCAATGTCATTTTCATTTCTTTGCTCGCGCTCTCCTCATTGGAATTAAACTCCGCAATCGGCATGTTCGAAGAGCTGTACACATGGCTCAAGGATGAGCGCTCCGTTTTCGGGCTCGCAGACTTGGCTATGATTTCAGCCTTGACAGGCGAAGGAATAACCGCGGCCGCTCGCGCTCTCAAAATGAGCTCTCTAGTTGATGGAATCGGTTTTCCAAAATCGGCTAACCATGCGACTTTAAATGTCTACGTCGATTTATTGACTTTGGTTCATTCCAAACCTGAACTCCTGCTCCAAGACATAAATGACGCTCATTCATTTATGCAAGGGCAAAAAGGCTCAAGCCTGTGCACTGCGCGATATCACATGCTTTATTTCGCCTCCATAGCGCTGGTGACCTATCATCATTCAAGAATGGAAAACGGAGGCGTTCCCAGCCCTCTGGCAGCCGCTATCGTGCCTGCCATATCGCTAAATGTAGCTGACGCTTGGTTCTAAACGCAAATCTGGAGAATGGGAGGGAGTAAAAAGATCAGTGCGCAAGGGCAGGTTGCCTTGCGCACTGTGCGTTGCATAATCAGTTTTCGCGCCTTGAATGCGCCAAGCAAGGCCACCCAGCCTTGCTTGGCGCATCTCACTTTCTTATCGCTTTCTTAGAGCATATCCCAAAATTCCGTAATGGCACCGGAAAAATCCTGGCGAATGCTTCAACGCCGGATTTTTCCGATGCCTCGGATATAATTTTGGGATATGCTCTTAGTTCTTCTCGCTTTTAACCCCATACCAAGCTCTCGCAGTTATCTCCACGCCCAAAGCCTCGCCTAGCGCTCCTGACTCAATCACTTCCGCAGGCTTTCCAAACGCTGTAATCCGGCCATCCCGCATTACAGCGAAATGATCAGCGCACTGTGCCGCCAGGTTTATGTCATGGAATACTGCCACCACGCACTTTCCCATTCGAGCCAATCTCCCCAGCATATCAACCAGCTCCGCTTGCCTGGCCAAATCCAGAAATGTGGCCGGTTCATCCAACAGCACGTTTTTGGTATCCTGATTAATTACCATGGCAAGATATACCCTTTGCCGCTCTCCTCCTGACAGCTCAGCCATCCTTCTGTCCTTTAGCTCGTATGCCCCTGCGTCTCTCAAGGCTTTCGCTGTCTTCTCCAAATCTTCCTTGCTGTAGATTCGGGGATAGCTGAGATAAGGGAACCGGCCATGAAGCGCCAATGAAAAGGCCGTGATGTCTGGGATATTCCGGCTTTGGGGCAAGACAGAAACAAGTTGGGATCGCTCTTTTGCTGAAAGAGCGCTGGCATCTTTCCCGTCTATCCGAACTGCCCCTGAAGAAATCCGAAGCCTTCCCGACGCGACTCCCAGAAGTGTGCTTTTGCTAGATCCGTTCGCCCCCAGGAGCGCCGCCACTTTTGCATCTTCAAACAAAACGCTTATGTTGTCCAGCCCCCGCTTTCCTCCATAGCTAAACGAAGCCTTCTCCAGCTCTATCACAAGCTTCGCCTCCTGTCCCTAAGAAGCAGGTAAAGAAAGAATATGGATCCGGGAAAAGCCACTGTCACGCCAACGGGAAGTTCGTTCGGCGCGAACACGCAACGGGAGATGATGTCGCATAACAATAGAAGGCATGAGCCAAGAAGCGCCGAAGCCAAGGCTTGAGCCCGCTTCCCGTCGCGGATGATCCGCCTTGCCGAATGCGGGATCAAAAGCCCGACAAATCCGATAAGTCCGGCGAAGCTTACAGCCGCTCCAGCCAAGAGGGCCGCCAATGCAAGAAAAAGGTAGCGAAATACAGTAGGGTCAAGACCCAAAGAATAAGAGGTCTCATCGCCAAGCCCCAGAACCTCCAGCTCGGTTCCGCAAAAGAGCGCTATTACTAAGCATCCGGCTAT
>JAISWZ010000606.1 GCA_031270945.1 Clostridiales bacterium
TCTGTCACAACAGCGGTTTCCGCTGGCACATTTGCAAGCTCCACTGCTGCGCCTGCGGCGTCAGTGTCTTTCACTATTGTTACAGAGTTTGAGTACAGCTTTTCGAAGATGGCGTTGTAGTCAGCTTCGCTAAACTTCTGGAACTTGGCGTTGCTAAGCTCAAGGCCTACGCCGTAGTTTGCGGCTGAGTAAACTTTCGCTTCTCCGCCTGGGAAACTGCCTGCGTCATAGCTCTTCACGCAATCGTACACGGAAGCCTTAAGACCCTTCAAAGCGGAAGTGATAACAGTTGGGCTCTCAGATGACTGGTCAACGTCAACGCCGATAACCTTTGCGTTTGCGGCTTCAGCAGCTGCCATGACAGAGTTTCCAACAGCTCCGCCAGCGGCGAAGATGACTTCGATTCCTGATGAGTACCAGGAAGCGGCCATTGCCTGAGCCTCAGGAGTGGCGACAAATCCGCCTGTGTAGTGGTAGTTGACCTTGATCGCTCCAGCGCCAAGCCCAAGCTCTTTGCCAGCGTAGTCAGCGCCCTGAACAAATCCGTATCCGTACCTGACAACAGCTGGAACAGCCATGCCGCCCATGTAGCCAAGCTGGGTGTATCCGTCTTTCACTGCCGCGTATCCAGCAAGAAACCCTGCTTGCTCTTCGGCGTATGTAACGCCGACAGCATTTGATTTAGTGCTATAGTTGTAGTCTGCGTCATGAGGATTTCCGTCAACCAATATGAACTTTACGTCAGGATATCTCTCCTGCGCTATGAATATCGGAACCTCAAAGAGGAATCCAGGCGTTACAACAAGCTTTGCCCCGCCTTGAACGGCAAGGTCTATCGTGTTAAGGTAAGAGTCGTCCGATTGCTCGGTTGGCTGGTAGTACTTGTGGGTCTTGTTCTTCTCTGTCGCGTACTGAACCAGGCCTTCCCAAGCTCCCTGGTTGAATGACTTGTCATCAATTGTGCCAAGGTCAGTGACCAAAGCAAGCTCAGCTGAGTTGGAGGCGCTTGCGCTTCCACTGTTGCTGCATGCGGCGCTGCTGATTATAAAGCTTGCCGCAATCATGAGCGCCAAGCACTTGCCAAGGAATTTCTTCATAAAATCTCTCCTTTTATTGCATGCCCTAAAGGGCATGCTCATTTGAGGCATATATTATGCCCTTGCCGCGCAGCGCCAACGAGCGCCAGAACAAGACCTGCCATTAGCCACTCCAAGCAGATCATCCAATCACTCGTTAGCACTCTGCGCCTTTTCTATATCGACAAGCGAAGGCATATTTTTTATGTCAATAACCTTCACTCACCGATATTTTTTTCACAATCAATCCTTCTTGCACATCCCAAAGAATAAAACCTAAGAGGCGCACAATGGATCCAATTAGATTATACTACATCCGCTTCGAAATTTAAAGACTTTTTGGGCAAAAACCATAAGGCAAAATTTCCTCAAGGTAGTGGATCTTGTAATCATCCTCGCTTTTCGCGACAATAACCTTGAAAGTCTTGGGATCACAGAATTCCATCATTACCTGTCTGCAAACCCCGCAAGGGTAAGCGTATCCCGACTCCGAGCCCCAGCCCGCCACAGCTATAGCCCTAAAGTCCCGCTCCCCCTCGTATATTGCCTTGAAGAACGCCGTCCTTTCGGCGCAGTTGGTAGGCGAGTACGCCGCGTTCTCGATGTTGCAGCCCAAGTAAACTCCGTTGGCCGCCTCCAGGCAAGCGCCGACCTTGAACCCTGAATAGGGCGAGTATGACTTTTCCCTAGCAGATATCGCCAGTCTGACCAGCTCGCGATCTTCCAGATCTCTCACCCCTATCCCAAAAGAGCCTTCAGCGCCGAGCTAGCCCCTATCCTGTCACATCCAGCGCCAATGAACGCTTCGATCTGCTCCTTAGTCCTGATTCCGCCAGAAGCTTTGATCTTCACGTTTGGGCCGATGTTAGCCTTGAATAGCTCAATGTCCCTAAGCTCCGCACCGCCTGTTCCAAAGCCCGTGGACGTCTTGATATAGTCCGCGCCGCCCTCTGTCACGCACTTGCAAAGCTCAACTTTCTCCTCTTCCGTGAGATAGCAGGTCTCAACTATCACTTTCAAAACCTTTCCCGCACAAGCCTCCTTGCAAGCCTTGATCTCTTCTGTTATCTCACTGAAGCGCTTGTCCTTGACGTGGCCCAGGTTCACAACCACGTCAAATTCCGTAGCTCCGCTTCGCTCCGCCTCAGCTATCTCAGCAACTTTTGCCGAGCTTGCGCTGTACCCCAGCGGAAACCCAATCACTGTGCAGACAGCCAGATCAGCGTACGCTTCCCTAGCCGCCTTGACAAAGGACGGAGGAATGCATGCCGAGGCCATGCTGTTCTCATAAGCCTCCTTGCATATAGCCAATACCTCTTCCTTTGTCGCTGTAGCCTTTAGTATTGTGTGATCAACGCGCTGCAGCATTTCTCTTGAATCCATATTTCCCTCCGCTGTGCCCCATTGTCGCGCTCATGGCGCTGCCTCGCTCTGCTTAGGCATATCCATTATAGCGTATAAGAGATTTGCGCGCAAACTCTTAATTATTGGAAGCAGTTGTAAGCTTACTTTAGGGTTTTTGCACAATGCCCCCCATTTTCCGCCACTTTTATCGTTCTAAAACCCCAACTTTTCGAAATTTCTCCCATTTCTCCCCTGTCGAGCTTATAAATTTTTTCTAAATCTTCTCGAAGACCACTATTGCTCCAGCTCCTGTCTGCCGATATAACCCTTGTAGTCCATTGGCGTAATACTTGCTTACAAGGGGCCCCTCCTGATCCATCACTCGAGCGCCCCAGCCTCTTTTTCCAACACAAAGCATAGGCTTACGCTCTAGCGCACCACTTTTAAGGAGGATGGAGATGTCCAAGCGAATAATTGCCCTCTCTGCATGCCTTGTTACAACTGCATTCATTTGGAGCCTCGTATACATACGAGCTGGCGATGGGCAAACCCATATAGACGCCTCCAGCGGAGGCGGCTACTTGGACGAGGATAGCAGGATCCGCATCACTGATCCCGGCAGCTACCTCATCACCCAGTCAGACCAATCCATCTCAGGCTATCCCATCGTCGTAAGCGTTGATGGCGAGGCCGACCTCACTATTGTCGACTTGAAAATAAACTCGGACAAGCACTCTCCGCTGGACATAGAGAAAGGCAATGTTAAACTCTTGCTAAAGGGTGACAATGTCTTCAACGCGTCTGTTTACTCGCAGCCGTAGAAGCGCCCCCTTTGGAAAAGCCAGCCTTGGGCTGGCTTTCTTTTCAGCTGGATGCTTGTCATGGCAGGAAAGATCGACTCAATAGACATTTTTTTATTTGTTAGGTTAAATCTAATGATCATCAAAGTCATCAAGCCTAAAACCAAGCTATCCGCCATCGAAGCTTTAGGGCAGAGCAAAACCCAAAGCCAGCCTCCGGCTGGCTTTGGGTTTTGGGGGCTAAGGCTTTGCCTTAGCGTAGGCGGAATAGTTATTTCTTGATTAGAATTTATCCAGAGATAAAATGACTTTTGCAACCTTGCCTAACCTTTCGTTTTCGGTTCACACGCCAAAGTCAAAATGAAATCAATGTGACTTTCGGCGAAAAATCTTCACCCTAATTTCCGGATCTGGTGTCTGGCCTAAG
>JAISWZ010000641.1 GCA_031270945.1 Clostridiales bacterium
GCCTGGTTTCATGTAGAAGTACATGTTGCTGGATGCGTCGAAATCGCTATCATTTGCTCTGAAGTCCACATTTGCGAAGTCTGTGTTATACCCCTTGGCACCTTTGCCTGGCACATATTTTACTTCAGTGGTGGTTGCAAAGCTAGGCTCCATTCTCAGGCCTATATCGGGTGTTGTAGCGTACAAGCCATTAGACAATTTGGCGTCAAACACTAAAGGCACAATCTCGTACATGTCACTGGACTGCTCCAGGTCATAGGGCACAAACCCGACTTGGGACAACTTTTCCTGGTTCAGCGCCTTCCCTGAGACATCTGAATCCATAAAGAAGCTGTCGACCAATCTGTAAAGCCTAAAGGTGTATGATTCTTTTGAATTGTCCTCATCAAAGCGGACCCCGGCATGGTTCACTTGCACTATTGTTTTGAACTTGGAGGTGTTTGTAAGAGTGTACCCCAAAGTTTTGGATTGCTCCTTGGATCGAGTGCCGTCTGCGTCATAAAATCCGGAAGGATAAAGGTATATTGCCTTGTTATCGCTTGCGTTCTCGTCTCTTAGTGGCTCGATCTTTACAGAAATGGAAGCGGCAGGAACTTTGCCAGCCTCGGTTTCATCGCGGCTTGAAAACCACGACAATGTTGTGTTGGCCGCCAATGCCGCTCCGACTAAAGCAACGATCAAGATCGCTAAGGCTGTTTTCTTCAAAGGAACCCTCTCCTGTCTGTTGTGGGGATTTGGAGCATATCCCAAAATTATATCCGAGGCACCGAAAAAATCCGGCGTTGAAGCATTCGCCAGGATTTTTTCGGTGCCATTTAGGAATTTTGGGATATGCACTTGATAGCGTGATGATGGGACAACCTGGTAAATTGGCGCATCCCAAAATTGATCGCGACTTTTGCAAGCAATAAAATGATTGTGGGCATGCCCTAATTCGTACGAATCGCATTTGATTGAAGGGCTTATAGGATTCCTCTGGTATCGTGAGCGATATCCACCATGGAATTTAATAGGAGGATCCAAAAGCGAGGTTTACTAGACCTCGTTCATATTACATATTACGTTTTCATATGCAAGGTTTTGCGTGGAAAGCCTATATTGAAATAATAATTATAAATATATAATCATTGTCACTAAAAGATATCGCAACCAAAACAAAATTGGAAATCCGGACATTCATCTGCGGCAATGCATTGTCACTATAAATTAGACATTCTTTGCATTTTCCCGTCCGTATTTTTCGAATTGCCTGTAGTATTAGCTCGATTAATATTGGTATTCGCAGTAAATTCTGGGCATATCAAAATTGGGTGATTGTAAACGCCTCAAAAATCAAGAAAATTTCTAGCGGCCATCCTGCGGCGGCATATTTTGCGTTTTTAGGCTCGCTTGCAATGCTAGCGCAACAAGGATATACTCATAAGAAATAGGTGTTTGTCCATGAGCGCAGGAGGAATAAATATGGCTCAATATCGAAAGGCAAAGCCGGAAGAAAGCCAAGATTTAATCAGCTTGGCAAACCTGGCGTTCGAGCGGGACATGGAAAGGCTTGTATCAAAGGTTTACAGGTCGGAGTTTGATCCTGCCTCAATTACATGGGTTGCGGACAAGCAGGGCGAGTTGGTGGGGCAGACCGCAGTGCTTCCGCAAGCGTTAAATGTATTAGGGAAGAGGCTTAACGTCGGGTTTGTAGGCACGGTCTCAGTGCACCCAGACCATCGGGGCGAGGGGCACATGAAAGCCTTGATGAACGCCAGCATAGAAGAAATGCGGCAAAACTTTGACCTTGGCGTTCTGTCTGGGCGGCGCCAGAGATATGAGCACTTTGGATTCACTCCAGGAGGGGTTACGCACAAGTACACGATAAACCAGATGAATGTCAGGGATGCCAACACCAAGCAAGAAAATTACGGGTTCGCACCGCTTTTCGAGCAGGAGGGGGCGTTGAATTTCGCCCTGGCGATGAACAAGAAACGCATAGTCAACATCCAGAGAAGCGCTGACCTGCTCCCTGACATCCTTTCAAACTTTGGGCGGCAGTCCATAGCGATTCTCAAAAACGGAAAATTGACTGGGTACTTGATCGCTAACGACAAATGGGATGAGATATCAGAGATCGAAATCGAATGCGAAATCGAAAACGAATGCAACCAAGAGCTGCTTTCGATTCTTAAGGCCTACCTGCTAAGCAATGGTCTGGAGAGTGTGGCGATAAGGGCGCCTGAGTACGACATCCATTTGAATTCAGCGCTTTCTGGCGTTGCCGAAGGCATGTCCATAGAAACCCCAGAAAAGTTCCTGATCTTTGACTTTCCCAAGGTAGTCGAAGCGTATCTGAAGCTCAAGCAGGCCATTTCAGGCCTTTCATGGGGTGAATTCTCCGCTGTCATTGATGGGGCGCCGATTTTCATAAAGGTGGATAAAGACGGGGTTTACGTCGAGCCCACCGCCACTCAGAACGCCCATTCCCTGGGAAGGCAAGAGGCACAGATGCTGTTTTTGACAAGCTGCGCAAAATGGGCAAGCATAAAAGTGCCTCAAGACTGGTTTCCGTTGCCGCTTTACTGGCATACCGCAGACCTGTTTTAAAAAATAAAAGCAAAAGCTGTGTCCTGAATGCAGGTCGATAATGGCAAGCTCTAAAAAGCCCGTCTTGAGCAAAAAGTCTTTTCTCAAGCTGGCGGCTTCCATGCTCAAAAGCATAAAGCAAAGCATTCAGGACCTGCGAAAAAACGGAGGAAGCTGTGGATAAGGCTTTATCAAACGAGGAATTAATAGCGGCAAACGCCGCATTAAAAAGGGAAAATGACATTTTAAGGGAAAGGCTTGCTTTGGCGCTGGATCAGGATCCAGCGGCGAAAGATCCTCCAAGCAAGCCTCAAGAACCGCCAAGCAATCCTCAAAACAAGCAAGGCAAGCCTCAGAACCCGCCAAGCAAGCCTCAAAACCAGAGCAAGCCTCAGAACAACCAGAGCAAGCCTCAGAGCCCGCCAAGCAAGCCTCAAAATAACCAGAGCAAGTCTCAAAGCACACCAAGCAAGCCTCAAAGCAACCAGAGCAAGCCTCAAAACAACCAGAGCAAGCCTCAAAATCCGCCAAGCAAGCCTCAAAACAACCAGAGCAGACCTCAAAGCCCGCCAAGCTGGCCTCAAAGCCCGCCTCAAAATAACCGGAACAAGCCGCAAAACAAGCCGAAAAAGCGTCAAGGCAAGTCAGGCAAGGGCCAGCCGGCCAGGCCCCCAGGCCAGCCCAAAGTTCCGCCAACCAAGCTCCAAGAGCAGCTGCTTGCAGCGCGTAGGCTGGATTCAACGCAGTGGACAAACGGCATGGAAGAAAAACTGGATCTTTACTTATCGCTTTTCGTTGGAAAGGCTGACGCATTCGTTAAGAAATTCGAAGGCCCGAAGGGTTGCCATGTCTATATGCCCGGCTGCCGCTACGAATGGGTTGCGCCCTACTGCGAAAAGCCAGGCGCCAATTGCGCAAAGTGCATGCGAAAGAGGCTCTTGCCCTTTACCAGGGATGTTGCGGCGCATCACATGATTGGCACATATTCGGTAGGAACCTATCCGATATTAGCAAATAAAACTTGCCGGTTCGTTATCGTAGCCTTCGAGGAAAAGGAGTGGGAGATAGATTCGCGCGTCTTTCGCAGCACTTGCAGCCAATTCGGCATCGATTCCGCCTTGGAGCTCTCCCGCTTGGCCAACAGCGGGTTTGTCTGGATCTTTTTCGAAAGCCCTGTCAAGTGCGCTGACGCAAGAAAGCTGGCATCGGCGCTTATCACAAAAACAATGGATATCCGCCACGTGTTGAGTTACAAGACTTACGACAGGATTACGCCAAACCAAAACCACGTTTCTGGAGAAGGGCAAACCATTGTGCCTCTGCCCTTGGATGGGATAAGCCAAAGAAGTGGCACCACTGTCTTCGTTGACAGCAAATTGTCGCCTTATCCAGACCAGCTGGAGTACCTGGCTGGCATTAATAAAGTGACAGGCAAGCAAGTGGAGGAAGTGACAGAGGCGCTCTGCAAAGACAGCGAGCTAGGAGAGTTGGGTGAGACTGTGGCAGCAGATCTGGATGAATCTGATGTCCCAAGATCCATTCGCCTTGTCAAATCAGGCGGCCTACTCATCCCGATGCGCGGCTTTTCCGCAAGAGCCGTAAACAAACTGAAGAGGCTGGCCGCATTCGAGAACCCGGACTTCGCCAGCGCTGATGCCAATAAAGAAGATACCCGCAACAAGGAAAGGGTCTTTTGCCGCGCGGTCGAAATAAATGGATGCATTCAGCTTCCGCGAGCTGTGGCGGATCAGGCCTTGCACATTCTGGAGCAAGCCAAGTGCGAAATCCAGATCGTTGACAATATAGAAAAAGGGAAACGCATAGAAGCCAGGTTTGTCGGAAAACTCAGGGAAGAGCAAAAAGAGGCGCTTGACGCGCTGATGGCGCATGACATCGGGATAGTTGAAGCCGATTCAAACTTTGGAAAAGTGGAGGTTGCCGCCGCCCTCATAGCGAAGAAAAAAATAAGCACATTGATCCTGGTTAACACAACAGATAACATGATCCATTGGCAAAAAGGGCTATTGGCCTGCCTTGACAAAAAGGTGTTCATAGGCCGCATGTCCGCCGTCAAGCACAAGATGCACGGCGTTGTGGACATAGTAATGTTGCTGTCCATGCTGGACGCTTACGGCTTGAGAGATTTCACAGAGGACTATGGCATGATCATTGTGGATGAGTGCCATATGGCGGCATCGGACACCTGTGAGCGGATTTTGTCAGGGCTCTCCACCCGGCATGTCTATGGATTTACCGAAAACATCGTCAGAAAAGACGGAAAGCACCCAATCGCGCTCCAGCAGTGCGGGCCGATCAGGTACAAGGCCGACGCGTTTGCTCTTTCTGGGAAGGTCAACGCCTTGATACCCAGGTTTACGAGCTTCAACCCTGCAGCCGGGGAAATTGAGGAGGCGAAAAAACAATCGCCTGACCTGTTTGGCTTGTTGTCCGGCAACGCGGCCAGGAACGAGCTGATAATAAAGGATGCCGCAGATGCCATAAATGCCGGAAAGACTCCGCTAATACTGGCGCATGACCAAAGCCACGGATTGTTCATTATGGAAAACCTGAAAAGAGAGGTTCCTGCCACCAGGATCGCATTGCTGTCAGGGGACGGATCTGTTTTTGAGATGCGCAGGATTTTAACAAAAGTCGAAACTGGGCCGAGAGAGAAAAAAGTGGCGATCATAGCGACCAACATAAACATAGACTTGCTTCGCGCCGCAAGAATCAACTTGATAATGCTTTCTCTTCCAATAGCGTGGGAAGGCGCCCTCCAGCACTTCTTAAGCAGAATGTGCCGCGATAATGAAGAAGGCAAGGCGACTGTCATTGACTATGTGGACATGAATGTTCCAGAGCTTGAAGACCAGTACAAAGAGAGATTGCAAGGCTATGCCGCCTTGGGCTACCAGGCAAGGGGCAGCGTGACAGACAGCAAAGACTCAAAGTCACTTTTTTGCGCCAAGGACTATAGGGAAACCTTCGCGAAAGACATCCGCGCCAGCAAGCGCGAAGTCTTTGTCGCAAGCCCTTCCCTTGACGTCCCAGCGGTGAGGGACATGTCCATAGGCCTCATCTTTGGGGGCGCGTACGCGATAGTAGCAACAAAGCCGCCAGTGGAGTCAAATGCCGACAAAATGGCTGAATGCATTGAGATTTTGGAAAAGGCGGGCGCAAGAATCGTCTTCCGAAAGGATCTCGACCGGTCATTTGCTGTCATAGACAAAAAGATAAGCTGGCATGGCGGGGTTGATCTTTTGGGATCCGGAAACGTTGACGAAATTCTGGTCAGGCTCGAAAATGATGCCGTCACAAAAGAGCTCGCCGAGATGGCCAAGGGGTTTTCGTAGAGAAGATCTAAAAAATTTATGCAGCGCGTTCAGCCCTAAATTTTAATTGGCCTAAGCACTTATTATGGCTGTATTCGAAGGAAATTTATGGCGCCTTTCAAGCTTTTATTGATTAAATATCGTGCATCTTTCCAGATTTTGTTGATTAAAGATCGTGCGTTTTTCAAGCGTTCAAGAAGCCGCAGCTTTTGCTGCGGCTTCTTGTTTTGCCTAATTTAGCTGGGTTTCTCTCTCTGTCATATCCGACATTTTCGTTCAAAAGCGCACGACCAAAGAACTGAATAATTGGCATAAAAGCACTCAAACGCATGATTAAATTTAGTGATTTCATCTAAAAATGCGATTAAAAACGAGTTATGTTGGCAAGAATACAAGGAAGGATGAAAATTGGCATAGAATATGGATGAAGAGCCAAGATGCAGACAAGGCGAAAATTGATTTGGCCTGTTTTATAGATGAGGAATCAAAGTTGCATTTGGCCGTTATTAGGGAGGAGGAAGCCATGGAAAGCAACCGCACAAATGAAGACTTGATTCGCGAGAACTCCGCGTTGAAGCTGGAAGTGGAAGCGCTAAGAATAAGAATTGACCTTGCGGAGCAAGCGCTAAAGGGAAAAAGCAGGGCAGGCTCTTCGGCAATCCTAGCCGAGAATCCGGTTATCTCGCCAAACGCGCGTCCAAGAAATCCTGGGCAAGCTTGTGAGCAACCGTGGCAAAGCCAAGACACGAGTTCCGAGCAAGCCCAAATCGTTCAAGCGAAAGCGCCGCAACTCAGATCCAAATTGAGGAGATTATCGAGAATCAAGAGAGCTTTGGCTCGGCTAGCCAAGCTGCTGAGGTTATCGAGAATCAAGAGAGTTTTGGCTCGGCTAGCCAAGCTGCTGAGATTATCGAGAATCAAGAGAGTTTTGGCTTGGTTGGCAAGTTAGAACTTTTTCATTCCATCTTCGTAGGCAGAGAAGATGTTTGCGCCATGCTCAACCCAAGGGGGCACTTTGAGCCATGCTGCCGCAATGCGGGAAATGTGGGCTTGTGCCAAAGACCTGTAGGCGCTTGCGCGAAATGCAAAAGCCAAAGCTTCGAGCCGTTTGGCAAAGATGCCGCAGGAAAGCATATGCTTGGCGATGGCGTGTACGGCACGTATCCGATCCTCCCAGACGGCACATGCAAATATGTGGTCGCGGAGTTTGCTGGCCCCAATTGGGTTGAAGACGCCTGTTCCTACCGCGATGAGTGCGAATCGCTAAACCTGGCGCCAGCGCTGGAACGGGACAGCTCAGGCAACGCAGGCCATGTTTGGCTCTTCTTTGCGATTCCCGTTAGCTGCGAGTCCGCCAGAAAGCTGGCCTCAAGCATTCTGGCACTGGCTATGGAGAAGAGGCATATCACCAGCCTATATCCCTATAACCGCATCTTCCCAAGCCAGGATACCGCGCCTGAAGACGGGTTTGGCAGGGTGCTTGCCATGCCCCTGCAAGGGGCGGTGAAAAAGGACGGAAATAGCCTTTTCCTGGATTCAAGCTTTGCCGCGTATCCTGACCAGCTGGAGCATTTGTCTTGCCTTGCGAAGGTGACGCCTGAGGACATCGAGCGGATCTGCAATGGCAAAGAGCTGGGAGTCGCTTCACAGAAACCGCTAACTGTAGGATTGGACGTTCCAGAGACGGTTCACGCGCTAAAATCCGAAGGCCTTGTTATCCCAAAAGACGGGCTCTCAGAAAGAGCCCTAAACAGAATCATCTGGCTGGCGGCATTTGAAAACCCCGACTTTTTAAAAGCCCAGGCGCTCATGATGGATGTCAGCAAGCGGAAAAGAGTCATATCGACCGCACTGGAGAGCGAAAGCAGCATCTGCTTGCCTGTTGGAGCTGAAAGCGCGTTTCTGGAAATGCTAAAAGACGCCAAAAGCAATTGCGAGATAGATGACAACAGAAAGACAGGCGCTCCTATTGAGGAAAACATAAAAGTCAGCCTCACCAGGGAACAGCTGGACGCCTTGAATGAATTGATAAAAGCTGACGTAGGGATTTTGAGAGCGCCTCCCGCCTTTAAAGAGACATTGGTTGCGGCCGCTATCATAGCCAGGAAAAAGGTCAGCACTCTCATTCTCGTTACCAGGATAGCTCGCCTGTGGCACTGGGTAGTCAGCCTCCAGAACTGCCTGAAGACAAGCATAGGCAGTTCCATCATAGGCGACGTCAGCCTCGGAGGCGATATCGACGTTGCGCTTGCTCCCTCCCTTATAGAAAGAGGGAGAGTGATTGAAAAGGCCAAAAGCTATGGGATGATCCTTGTTGACGAATGCCATCTCGCCTACAAGGAACCGCTAAGATCGATACTTATGCAGTCCGGTGCCAAGCATGTCTACGGATTCACCTCGAAGCCGGTCGCGCATAAGTTTTGCGGCGAAGTTCTTTGCCATGCCGGGAGCTCAAACCAAACCGCCAGGGTTTTCGTGCCCCGCTTTACCAGCCTGATTGCGCATGAGGATTTTCACGAATCCACGTTCAGGGAACACTGGTGGTCTTCGCATGTAACAGGGTTTGAGGTGGAACTAAAGCAAAAGTGCCTGAAACGTCTGGATCTGGAAGGGAACAAGGAGCGAAGCGAGCTTGTGATCCAGGATGCCGAAAAGGCCGTGAAGTCCCGCAAGATCCCGCTTATTGCAGCC
>JAISWZ010000684.1 GCA_031270945.1 Clostridiales bacterium
AATTTTATCCGAGGCGCCGGAAAAATCCGGATGTTTGCTCGCAGAAGCCCGAGCAAACTAGTTGAAGCATTCGCCAGGATTTTTCCGGCGCCATTTCGGAATTTTGGGATATGCACTAAATCATGCCGCTCACCCGTATCGCATATGCTTAAACGAAAGCGCAATCGTTTTCACGTGTTGGGATAGCGTCGGAAAACGATCTGTCCAAAGGCGTCTTTGGCTATCTAGTCATATTGTAAGCTTAAAGTTGCCAGAAGAAATTCAAATTTTTTGACATTTCGCATAAAGATTCTATCTAAACGCACCAAAAACTATTAAAATCTTCCTTGGATTCTTTTTGGATCTGGCAAATGTGCTGGAACAGTCAAAATGTTAGAGTGAAAAGTTAAAATATTTGAATCAGAGAGACGCAAGAATTTCTTATAATGACATAGCGGGGACTCTGCAGATCCTCGCAAGCAGCAAGAACAATATTAGCCGGAAAGGACTGTTGAATCCACTCAGTCCTTGCGGCAATACTTAGGGGGTTTTGGCATGAGCAAGAAGTTTCGGATCATTGCCCTGATTATGTGCCTGTCTCTTTTAGTCAGCGCATGCGCCAATAACGCTAGCGCTCCAACGGCTAATCCAGCCGCTCCGGCTGCTCCTGCGGCGGAGTCAACCGAGAAGCCCGCAGCCGCTCCAGTTGCCGCTGATCCAGTCAAGCTAACATTTTGGACATTTCAAAACGCTCACCAGGAGTTCATGCAAGACGCAGCGCAAGCGTGGAACGCGGCAAATCCAAGCAAGCCGATTGAGCTTGAGATAGGCGTTTACTCTTATGATGACAACCACAACAACCTGCTGATATCCCTACAATCAGGAACCGGCGCTCCTGACATAGTGGATATAGAGATAGGCCGATTTGCCAACTATTTGAAAGGCACCCCTCAGCTCCTTCCACTCAATGACATTGTTGAGCCTCTGAAAGACAGCCTGATCATGTCCCGATTTGAAAACTACGCAAAAGACGGCTCATATTACGGAATCGACTACCATGTAGGAATACCGGTTATCTACTACAACACGGAAATCTGCGACGCTGCGGGCATCGACATTGATGCCATCAAGACATGGGCCCAGTATGTTCAAGCTGGAAAAACTGTTTTAGAAAAGACAGGAAAGCCCATGACGACACTTGAGACGACTGAGCATTGGAGCCTCTATCCCTTGGTCACGCAACTTAAGAGCGATTGGCTTGGCGCGGACGGAAGCGTAACCATTGACGATCCGAAAGTGGCCCAGGCTCTGCAGCTTCTTTACGACATGATGTATACAGACCAAATAGCGGTAGCGGCGCCAGGAGGGTTTCACCACGCTGAAGAGTATTATGGATTTATGGAAGCTGGAGGCGCGGCATCGATCTGGATGCCTCAGTGGTACATGAACAGGTTTACGGACTATATGCCTGAGCTTACTGGGAAGATTGCAATCAGGCCGATTCCTCGCTGGGAAGAAAATGGCGCGTATGGCGCTGGCCTAGGAGGCACAGGCACTGCCATCCCCAATCAGACCAAGAGCCCTGAGCTAGCCAAGGAATTCTTGTCATTCGCAAAGCTTTCCGCCGAAGGCGCTATCAAGACTTGGACAGTGCTTGGCTTTGATCCTTTGCGCTGGGATGTCTGGACGAGAGACGAGATGAAAGCGCAGAACAAGTTTACGGACTTTTATGGCTCTGGCGTGTTTGACATGCTTGTTACCCTAAAGGATCAGCTTCATCCGATCAATGTAGGCGAACTGTATCCGAACGCGCAGACGATTGTGCAATCATCTGTCGTATTCAAAGTGCTCTCGGAAAAGAGCCTTGCGCCTCAAGAAGCGCTGAATGCCGCTGCCCAAGAGCTAAGAGCCCAGCAATAGCCGCATTTCATATGAGAACAAAGTGCGGTTAAATATACTCGATGATATAGCAAAGCGGCCTCTTCTCTAAAGAAGAGGCCGCAACAAGAATAATGCTGAATAAGAGCGTGTCCCGATATTATTTGCGGCTTGAAAAGTCGCGCGTTGGGATGTGCATTAAAGGAGCTTCATTATGCCTAGAATCCTGCGCTCCCAAAAGATTGCCCCTTATGTGTTTGTTGCGCCTTTTTTGGTGTCGTTTGCAATATTTTTCCTTTACCCCCTTATATCCACGGTTCAGATGAGCTTTCAGGACATTTCGGGATTTAACGACGTCAAATTCATAGGGTTGCAAAATTATGCCAATCTTGCGAACTCCCGCTTTTTCTCCGCCATACGGGTCACAATCCTATACACATTTTGGACGATTGCAATTCTTGCCCCTCTGCCGCTTTTACTTGCAACAATGCTTAACTCCAAGCAACGCATTGGCGCGGGATTTTTTAAAGCGGCTTACTTTATTCCCCAGCTGACTTCAGTCATAGTTGCTGGGATATTTTTTAGGTTTGCTTTTAGCGATTCTCCAACTGCCCTTGTGAATGCCATAGCCAAGCTATTCGGAGGAGGGCCCGTGAGCTGGCTCAAAAGCTCCACGCCTACTATGGTTGTCATGGTAACGCTTTGCGTTTGGAGATGGCTGGGCGTGAACATTGTCTACTTTCTGGCGGGACTTCAAAACATATCTCCAGAGCTGTACGAATCAGCGTCGATTGACGGCGCGAACACATTGGGCAAATTTTTGTACATCACGCTTCCAGGAATCAAGCCTACTTTCATTTATGTAGTCACTATAAGCGTTTATGGCGGATTCGCAATGTTTTCTGAGTCTTACGCCTTGTTTGGAACCGCTCGAACTCCTGGGGAGATCGGTTCAACGATGGTGGGATACATTTACCAGCAAGCGTTTGTCGAGGCCCGATTGGGTTTTGGAGCGGCTGCTGGAATGATGCTTCTTGTGTTGATGCTGTTGATCAACTTGGTTCAGCTTAAATTCTTCGGAGCATTCAGATTGGAGGACTGAAACTATGAAAGCGTTCCGGGCAAGCCGAGCAGCCATGATAGCTGTGCTATCGCTATTTGCGCTGTTCAGCTTGACGCCATTTTATTTCTTGCTGATTTCGTCCTTCAAGCCAGGCGTGGAAATGATTCGATCCGGGATAAGCTTGAACCCTCATTTTGAGAAGTTTACCCTCAACATGTACAAGCTGGTGTTCTCTTTGGACGAAAGCAATTTCTTTATCTGGTACAAGAACAGCCTTTTATATACATGCGTTCAGACAGTCTTGGGCCTTGGGTTGACGTCCTTTGTTGGATACGGATTAGGCGTGTACAAGTTCAAGGGCAGAAATGCCATATTTGTGCTTGTTCTTTTGGTTATGATGGTTCCTCTTGAAATCATGATGATCCCCTTGTACAAGGAAATGATAGCTTTGCGCTTGTTTGACAGCATGTTTGGGGTGGTTTTGCCATTTGCCGTCTTTCCTTCAGCTGTCTTTTTCTTTAGGCAATACTCTTCGGGGCTGCCCTTGGAGCTGATGGACGCGGGACGAATTGATGGCTTGACAGAATACGGGATATTTTTTCGAGTCATGATACCTCTCTTGAAGCCAGCCTTTGGCGCTATGACGATTTTAATCTCCATGAATTGCTGGAACGCCATAGTATGGCCTATGGTGGTGCTGCGAAACAGCAAGAAGCTGACAATTCCAATTGGCCTCTCGACACTGATAACCCCTTACGGAAACAATTACGATTTGCTCATGCCTGGCGCGGTGTTGGCAATTGTTCCGATAATACTCATTTTTATCTTGAATCAGCGCTCATTCATAGAAGGGCTGACAACTGGAGGGGTGAAAGGATAAAGTTGGATTGAGTTATATGAAAGATTAGCCAGCCGCTTGCCTTGCATTGGAGTTGCTTTTTGCGACAAAAGTTTTATCCAGTTATTTAACCTTGTCCTTGGTTTACTTTTTCGCTATAATTAAACAGGAAAGCTGGTGTAACCTTTGAAATGGATATCTAGCTTTGGAGGGAAGCTTTCTATCGGCTTCTTTTTGATAGGGACATTGCCAGTTATCCTATTGTCCATAATTACATTCAACCAAACCAAAGACTTTTGGCAAGAGCAAATAAACAGCTACAGCACGGCCATTTTGGACGGAATGTCAACTGATATTGAAAACAAGCACGACGCTCTTCAAAACAACTTGATAGAAATTACATACATGAGCGAGGTTCAAGAGCTTTGCGAGAAGTTTCCGGAACTTTCGGAAGGAGAAGTCAACCGCAGACTGAGCCAAATTCGGCTTAATATAGCCTATAAGCTTTCTAGAGAAATAGACGCGACTGACGTTTTCTTATATTTGACTGATTCTACGCGAGTCATCCTTTACGGGGATGCCGCATACCCTTTTAGCCTAAATGAGGAAGAAACCGCTCGTTTGCTAAAGGAAGTGACTGAAGCGAGCGGTCACGCCAGCATTCACGCTTACACTGAGAACGAGCAGCGAGATGGGCTAAGAAAGCAGAGGGATGTTAAAAACAACACTTCTGATTGTCTGGTTTTGGCGCGAGGGGTGCAAAGCCTCCATAAGGAAAACATGCTGGGTGTAGTTGCGATACGGGTCAACGCCAAATATTTCTCCAGGCAGATTCAAAGCGTAGATCTGGGAAAAGATGCGCAAATTGTTGCGTGCGACTCTGGCGGCAACATTGTGTTGAGCAAGAACCAGGACCTAAACCCAATAAACTCGGTATTGCAGCTTCCCGCTGAGATGAGCGGGAATGGCATATCCATAAACATGCCGATAAAAGACTCTGAATGGATGCTAATAGGTCTTATTCCAGGAAAAGTCTTAGATGTTCGGGCAAGAGAGATATTCATTAACCTCCTGATCTTAATCGTGCCCATAACGGCTGTAGTTCTGGCGGGCGTTTTTGTTTTCAGCCATTTCTTCATAAAGCCTTTGACACGGCTCATTCATGCGATAAATGATGTCGAGGCAGGAAACCTTTCTGTTGAGGTGAAAAGCGGAGCTCCAGACGAAATTGGAATGGCTGAAAGAAGCTTCAATCAGATGGTGAAGAAATTTAGGGCTCTTTTGGAAGATGTCAAAGCGCAAGAGAAGCATAAGCGCAAACTCGAATTGGCGGCATTGCAAGCGCAAATAAACCCTCATTTTCTGTCAAACACCCTTAACACGGCCCGCCTGCTGGCTCGGACTCAACAGGCTTCGAACATAGAGGAACTCTTGTCTGACCTCATAAACCTCATGCACATAAGCATGAACGTACATAATACGCTTATACCGATTCGTGAGGAGATTAGCTGCATCAAGAGCTATGTGGACATCATGAGGCACCGAAACTATGCATCCTTTGATGTGATTTACGAGGTTCAACCTGAACTGCTGGACAGCATGCTGCCGAAGCTTCTTCTTCAGCCTATTGTGGAAAACGCGATAAAGCACGGGCTTAATGGCAAGGCTTCAGGTGGCCAGATCTTGATAAGGGTTGCCGAGAGGCAAGGAGACATCCTTATAAGCGTAATCGACAATGGCCAGGGAATTACGCCAGATCACGCCAAGGAAATTCTTTCGCGAAAGGCTACCGATTCCGTGAGCTTGTCAGGGATTGGGCTTTCAAACGTAATTGAGCGAATTCATCTCTCATTTGGCGAGTCATATGGAATCAGCATAGACAGCTTATGCAACGTCTTCACATCCGTAAAGATCATCATTCCAAATGTAAAAAGGGGGGATAATGCTGGCGAAAGTATTGATTGTTGATGACGAGGTGGTGTTTCGTTCCCATCTGAGAAACATGCTGGATTGGGAGCGACATGGATTCCAGATATGCGGAGAGGCTGACGCTGTTTCGTCAGCCAAGCGCAAAATAGCGCAGCTCAAGCCCGATATCGTGATCACAGACATATGCATGCCCGATGGCGACGGACTCTCTCTCATTTCCTTCATTCGGGAGGGGTATCCCTTGACGGGTGTAATCGCGCTTTCTGGATACGACAACTATGAGTATGTGAGAAATAGCTTGAAGAATGGCGTCTGCGACTATCTCCTTAAGCATTTGGTAGATGAGAGCTCGCTTTTGAGCGCGTTGAGCCTAGCCTTTCCATCAGAGAAGCTCCCAAAGGATGGATTGCCGTCTTTGCAGAATGAGAGAGGCGCCAAAAAGCAAGCATTGCTAGACAAGCTTTTAAAAGGCGAGGATCTTGACAATCTGGAGCCGGAATTTGAAAAGCTGGGAATTCCGTTCCCAAAGCAGTGCTCTGCTGTTGTGATAGTTGCCATTGATGAGATGAGTCGCCATAAAGAGCAGTATGGCGGCAAATGGGAAATAATGTTCAATAAAATCAACGAGGTGGCTGAAGAAATCATGAATAAGGCCATTGATGGCGTGGTGGCACCCAAAGGGGATGACAAGCTGGCCCTTGTCTTTTGCCCGGACGCAAAGCATTCTTCAGCGACTCTTCATACAGTGATAAATGACACTATTTCAAAGCTTCGGCAGGCGTTAAAAATGCACTGCAATGTGACAGCTTGCTATGCTATAGGGGATATAGCGCCAAGCGCGGATCAGGTATCCTCATCATATTCGACTGCTGAGGCGCTTATCACAGAGCGCGTGTATCTGGGGTTTGATCGCATAATCTTGACGAAAACAAAGGAACAGCAAGTCTCTGACCCTGAAATGTACAATATCAGCTTTGAAGACGAAAGGTCAATCATCAAGAGCTTTGAAGCGGGAGATTCCGCAGGGATTAGAAATATCATCGGAAAGATATTCGAAGACAGGCGCAAAATGCGATTGGACATAAGCAAGCTTCAGATTGTTTTGGCAGAGCTTTTGAACATCCTCCATTGGCAGCTGCGCGAGAACAAAATGGGTGACCTGGCTGAAATCTATCCGTCGTACCACAAAATCTTTGGTAACATCCAATACATGTCCTTGGATGAAATGATGAAATGCGTTGCCGACTGTTACCAAAAGGCTCTTGATGCTGTCGCGAACATAGGTGTCCAAGATGATTTTCACACTGTGACAAACCAAGCGTGTGTTTATATAAACCGCCATTTTGCCAGCAACATTTCGCTAAATGATATCGCGGAGGCAGTAGGCGTGACCCCTGCGTACTTGAGCAGGGTTTTCAAAAAAGACAAGCGGCAAACGGTTGTAGAGCATTTGAACTGCATTCGCGTCGAGAGGGCAAAAAAGCTCTTGCGGGAAAGGCGCGTTAGTTTTAACGAGTTGGCTGAGCTTGTTGGATTCAACTCCAACACATATTTTTTTACCGTTTTCAAGAAATATACAGGTAAGACGCCGTCGGATTACAAGAAGTCACTTGACGGGCAGCGCGAAGGTGAGTTTGGCGAAGTGGATGCCAAATCTAAAGTTGAGAGAATAGCGGATAGGGCTCAGTCTTCTTAGATTGAGCTATATTTTTGTGTCTAAAATTTGGCATGGTAATGGCTGGGCTGAAAGAGGATTGATCGACAGAGGCTTACTGCAGGAAAGTATTGCTAGTGAAGATGATTTGATAGAACTATAAAGCAAAAGGCAGAGCCCTCACGCGCCCTGCCTTTTGTCGCGCCGTTTGTGCGAGGAGGTTGGCTAACTGCACTATCAGGGACGCCAGCGGCCAGAAGGCCGGATCTGGAGGAAGTCAGGGCGCTCAGGGCAGGAGTTAGAGTAGGATTTATGGAATTTTTAATATTTATATTTGTCAAATAATTTAAAAAAATATCGCGTTCTTTCGACATATGCGTTTATATTCACTTTAATTAATCCACGACCCTGTTCAACCCATTAGCGACGATTGCCAGAATGGATCGATGCATAAGAGTTTTTGCAGCAACAATACAAGCATTTCATAGAAAAATCTGAATAAATCATTAATTAAGCGTTCTAAAATGCAATACATAGAGCATAAACGATTGCATAGATTTACTTATCGCGAAAATTTCAGTTGACAAACTGATAGTTTAGCTAGATAATATGTATAAGAAGCATGACAAGCGATAATTGGCAAATTGAATCCCTGTTGGCTGCGATGTGCAGACGCTAGAAGCATGGCATTGGCGAAGCTGGCTTTTCAGGGCAGTGGTTGGCAAGGAGGGTTTAAATGAATGATAGTCAACTTAGGCACGAGGGCATGAAAGTGTTGACTGAGCGTTTAGGCGCTGCAAATGCTGAAAAATTCATTGCTATTCTGGCGAGTGAGCCAGCCGATATTGAAGAGCGCTTCGTGTTATGCAAAAACGATGATTTACGGGCAGAATTCATGCATGTCTCTTGCGAGTTTAGCACCCATAGCTTTGAAATGCCCGGAAACAGGCGCTAAGCGCTGGATAGGGCAGGGGTTGGGAATGAGACGGGCTTGGAGGCTTGGGCCTCGCGCTGTTGCGGCAAGGCTTGTGATTTTCGAAACCCCAAAAGCTGAAAAGGCTTTCCGCTGTGCGCGAAAGGCCTTTTTGCGTTCTTGGCGGGTTGTTGCAAGTAAAGGCTTTTCGCTAGAGCGAAAGGCCTTTTTTGACTTCTCATCCAGCTGGACATGGTACGGAAACGGCCTTTTGGTGTTGGTGATAGGGCTGACGATCAGAGCCATGTTTTTTGGAGGGAAATCGCCTTCGATCACGACGGCCGGATGTCGGCCCGTCCGCTATCTTATATTTGACTTTTTGATCTTTGTGAGATAAGCTTTAAGAAATGGTAAAGGCAGTTTCACTTGACACCAACAATCCTAAATAATGGTATTAATGGCATTTACCGCTTTGCTCATGGAGGACACGCATATGCTTCTTCAGTTTTCAACCGAGAATTACAAGACTTTTAAAGAAGAAATGGTTTTTGACATGACTGCGAACCCGAACCAAGAAGGCATGGATTTAGACTACAGCCTAATCCATCGCACTATTGATAACGAAGCTTTTAAAATACTGTGCTCATCCGTAATTGTGGGACCAAATGCATCCGGCAAGACCAATCTTTTTAGCGCAATGGATACTCTGAGATCAATCATTTTACGCGGAAACATCCTCAATGCCCCAGATGCATCAAGTCAAAACAAAGCCTCTTGTTTTTTGGAGCGGATACCAAACTCTCATAATCCACATAAGCCCGTAGCGTTTTCGATAGCTTTCATTGAGAGCGATTATTTGATTGAATATTCTCTTGAAATTGATCTGGGCGCGTTCTTAACACCGAAATATGACAGAAAAGTTGTTTCGGAACGGCTCGACATAAACAACAAGATGATTTTCAAGAGAGAGTTTTCTGATATTGTTTTAGGAGAACTTGACACCATAAAGCATTTGTTAAATCCCAAGTTTCCTGCTGACCTTACCGCTGTTTTGAGCATGGAAGATACAGATCTGTTTTTAGTCAATAATTTTAAGTCGCTCTGCAGCATTAAGTTGGTTGCTTTAATTAAAAATTGGATAGAAAATAAATTTATAATCGTGTTTAATGAGGGCATAAGTTCATTTAACTTGAGGCCTTCACATTATTTAAGAAAAACGTTAAACGAAGCCGTTTTTGAATTCGGAGCAAACAATCCTATATATTTTGTGCAAGATGGGGCAGAGTTGAAATTTGCATCTAAAACAAATGATAAGATCTTGCCATCTGAAGAATTTGAATCGCGGGGCACTCTGAAATTTTTGGAAATATTTCCTGTGATACTTGAAGCTTACTCTAACGGTGCCACATTAGTTATTGATGAATTTCCGTTCAATCTTCACACCGATGGGGTTCTTAGCATTATTAACGCATTTCACCATGATGCTCATAATATTCAAGGCGCACAACTTATTTTTAATACTCACAACTTAGGTTTGCTTACTCATGCAATGTTCCGAAGAGACGAGATCAAACTCATGGAGTTTAAGGATAATTGCAACGAGTTATATAGCATAGCTAACTATGAATTGTCCGATAGAGATTTGCAATATGATTATGATAAAAATTACTTGTTTGGCATGTTTGGTGCTATAAAAAACGTAGAGTTTGATACTATATTACAAAAAACGGCAAAGGAATCTCATGAAGAAGATGAGATATGAAAAGACTCAAACTAAATCATATACATTTTGTGCCACAGGATAGAACAATGTGCGTTTTGACCCAAGCCGGCCAACAAGCCTGAGCTTGGCGGCTGACTAGATCTCCTTGTCTCACCATACTTCTTTGCCCGAGGGCTCCCCCCAGTCGCAGACGAATTCGGCCTTGTCGTACTCGCCTTCGTATTCGCCGTATATCGCCTTTGCGCTTCTGCGCCTCAATCCAGTTTTTTAATGACTATCATGTCATGATCCGCCGTTATTTCTACAACATCTCTTTCTGACATGCCTAAGTTCTCAAGCATAAGCTTTGGGATCCTCACCCCTCTTGAGTTTCCTAGTTTGGTTATGATTGTCGTAGCCATTGTTATCTCTCCCATATTCAAAATTTGATTATATGATTTTAGGGCTTTAATGGAGTTCTTGCTGCAGAATTATAGTATGCGCTTGATCTCGACAAATTGCAACCTAATTTGATGCCTTGAAGAAAGAATAGCCATGCTCCTGAATCCTGAGGGGGTAGATTGAAGACGCGTCGAAACCCCAAAAGCTAAAAAGGCCTTCCGCTGTGCGCGAAAGGCCTTTTTGCGTTCTTAGCGGGTTGTTGTTAGCAAAAGGCTTTTCGCTAGGGCGAAAAGCCTTTTTTGGGTATGCTTTGAGATGCTTGCGCTAATAAGAGCATATCCCAAAATTATATCCGAGGCAGCGGAAAAATCCGGCGTTGAAGCGCTCGCCAGGATTTTTCCGTTGCCATTACGGAATTTTGGGATATGCTCTAAGTGTTATTGCGGCTTAAACAGCCCAAACAGGTTCAAAAACCTTTCAAAAAACGTCTGCGGGGTACGCTCTTCTGTGCTTGTGGTCTTAACTGTGGCAGGCTTGATGATCTCTTCTGTCTGAAGAACGAAGAGGACGCTTGAGACCTCATTTTTAGTTGACACAAATGATACAATTCCGTCATTTGAGGGAAGGTGCTCGTCGGCAAATTCCTGTATCTTCTGTTGGATCTCATCCGGAAGCTTCGCGACATTTTCGTCAAGAGTCTCAATCGCCTCTGAGAGCTTTGCGCATCCCTCGTCTATCGCTTCATAAGCTTCGGCTAACGTGTCTATGCCTGGGACAAGCTCGTCTGCCACTGCCGTGTTTATCTGCCCCAAGGCGGTGATTGTGGCGGAGATTCCGCTTTTAAGCTGTCCGTACGAGCTTTCTAAAGTTGCGCCGCTTGAGCCGAAGGATTCAAGGGATTCTGAAAGTTGAGCTAATCCTGCAGCCAGCTGCTGTATTGGGTTATCGAGAGAGGCATAGCCTGCCACGATCTTTTCACCGGAAGCGGAGGCTACTTGCATCTGGGTGTTGAACTCGCTGATTGAGCCGTTAAGCTGGCCCAGCCCTCCTTGGATCTCTGCGAGAGCTTTGCTTTGCTCAAGAAATGCCATGGCGAGCGCTTTTTGCGTGGGATCTTCGCCTTGTGCCAAGTTTGTGGCATAAGCTGCAAGCGCGTCATTGGGCTTGGGTATCGCTGACACCTTTTGGCTAAAAGAATCCATGCCTTGCGAAATGCTGTCTGACGCTTGGGCAAGCGTCTGGACGCCAGTTGCGAAGGCTTTCAGCTGTTCTTGGTACTGCGAGCTTCCGGCTGATATAAGTTTTGCCGCATCATTGAGCTTGGTGACGCCTTCTCGCAAAGTTGAAACCCCGGCAACAGTAGCGGATATTCCTGTGCCGAATGCCACAGAGGCTGAGTCGAGCTTTTTGGCGCTTTGGTAAAGAGTGTTCATGCTATCGGCGAACTCGCCTGACTTGGAAGACAGCTCTCCCAGCCCATCGCTAAACTCCTTGCTGCCATCGGCCAGCTTTATAGTGTTTTCGTTTAGCGTTGCTACTCCGTCAACCAATTCATCCATTTCTCCAAGCTCGGTTCCGTCAATGTCCAAGTTTAGGCCCAGGCTTCCCATGGAGGCGGCCCGGATCTGGATTGAGGACATCTCGATTCCCTTGGCGTTCGCAGTGAGAACGTATTCCGACTCGCCGCCCATGGCTTGCATCCAGGAGATGCTTGCGGTTTTGCCCACAACGTTGACGCTTGCGCCTTCGGCTTGGATGTTTGTGAAAATGTCCTTGCTCAAGGAGAGCGAAATTTGCAAAAAGTAATTGTCGTAAAAGGATTTTGCCTTTGGGTCGCCTTCCTTTATTCTTATCCTAAGCTCAAAGTCGCCGCTGGCGCCAGCCAATTCGGTCTCAGTTACAGGCTTGCCGTTTAGACGGCGCTCGATCTCTATGTTCCAGGGGAGGGTTTTGCTGGCCAAAACGCCTTGATAGTAAAAGACCCCATCCGCTCTTTGAGCTGTCACTTTGCCGCCGGCGCTTGAAATCGGGGCTGTGTTGGACAGGTTTTTCACTTCGGTATACTCTCCATAATCAACTATGTTCTCGCCTTCTTCGAAGGCGTTGACGGCGTAGATCGCTGTGACTTCGCCATTGTACCCAAGGTTGGCGTATATGGTTTCGGACTTTTCGGCGGCGAAAGCAGCTTGGGGGATTGCCAGGGAGAATAGCTCAAGAACGGCAAGAAAGGCCGCAACCCTCTTTATCGCGATTCTTTTTTTCTTAACCCATGTTTGAGAACCCAATTTTTTCTTGACCCGTGTTTTCGCTAATATTTTCTTAACCCAAATTTTCATTGTAATTTGTCCTCCAAAAAATTGCTCTTAAAAGTTAGCCTTCTAATGGCGCCATCGCAAAGCCTGAAAGCGTTTGGCAATATCACCAGAACCATGGCGGCTGAGAGCAATGCGCCGCGCCCTAGCAAGTCTCCAAGCTCAGAGGCCATTTCATCCATGCTGATAGTGGATATTATCATGCCTGCGCCAAAGAGGATAAGGGCTGATGTCAGGATTGATCCTGTTGTCTCTGACAGGGACTCTTTTGCGGCTTCAAGCTTTCCGATAGTTCTGCGCTTCTCCAAGTAGCGGCTGCCAAACAGGATGGCATAATCGACAGTTGCTCCCAGCTGGACTGAGCTTATGATCATGTATCCAAAAAACGTCACGTCATTCCCCGTAAAGTAGGGGACAGACAGGTTGATCCAAATGGAGACCTCAATGGCGCCTACCAGAAGGATCAGCAGAACTGGAGACCTGAACGTCAAAAGGACTATAAGCGAGATGGCGAGTATTGAGACCAGGCCGGTTAACTTGTTGTCCTCTGACAGCGTGTCTTTCATGTCCGAAAGGCTGGCGGCCGTTCCGCCTAGATGATAGCTTTGGCCGTAGCTAGCTTCAACCAGGGTCCTTATTTGGGCTACAAGCGAGAACCCGATTTCTTCAGCGCTTATGATCATGCGAGAATAGCCTCCGGATTGAAGCAGATCCCTTGTGTCTTTAGGCAGGCTTTCAAAGGGTATCTCAAAGCCCACTGAAGAGGCGCGGGAAGTTACGCTGTCAATTTGGGGCAAATCTGCGAGGTCTTGAGCGAGATTCATCTCTTTCAGGTGGTTGCCTTCAGGAACCAGCACAAACAGCTGCTCACCGGAGCCAAACCGCTCTTGGATCGCTATTGTGTCGTCATTGGTCTCAGAGGCCATGTAAACGAACGTGTTCTTTGACTGCGCCAAATAGGCTGGGACAATCAGCAAAACCAATATGATGGTGACAGGGACGCCAATCTTTACAACAACATTCGCAAATCCCTTGAAGCTGGGCATAAGCGCCCTATGTTGAAACTTCTCCAGCAAGCCGCAGCACATGATTGTTGCGACTGGAAGAAGGAACAGGACTGTCACAAGGGAAACGAATACGCCTTTTGCCAGGACTATCCCGAGATCAGCCCCGATGCCAAAGCGCATGATTGTCAGCGCGAGAAATCCGCAAAAGGTTGTAGCCGCGCTTGCCAGGATGGAAGGACGGGCTTGCTTGATCGCGGCCTGCATCGCCTCAACAGGCTCTTTCCCTTTGTCCCTATGGATCGCAAAGGTATGAAGCAGAAATATGGAGTAATCCATGGATACTGCCAGCTGCAAAGCGGCAGCGGTCGTTTGGGACACAAAAGAGATTTCTCCCATGAAGATGTTTGTTCCCATGTTGACCAGGATTGAGATGCCTATGACGCCAATGAA
>JAISWZ010000690.1 GCA_031270945.1 Clostridiales bacterium
CGCGCTTACGATGTAAGGATCAGTCTTTTTCATGAAGCACCTCCCTCAGTATTATAATAACACAAATATCGTCACATTACATCATTCGTAAATGTGTTATTTTTGGTTTTATTGGCAATTAGGTTTTCCGATAAAGCGCCTTCCATTTCTCAACCCTCAGCGCAACCGCACTACAGCAAAGATTACGAAAATGAAAGGACGATTGTTCACTGCTAAATCAAATTTATTTCCTCTAAAACCCAAAATGAGCCCGCAACGCGGGCTCATGAATTTGACCTTTTTGTCAAGCGTCCAAAAAGAACCCTTCCAAGGTTTCGGCGAACAAATCGGGCTTCTCCAAATGGATCACGTGCCCGGCGTCTACTCTCCTGTACTCAGCCCCTGACAGCGCTGCAATCCTGTCCGCTTCCTCCTGTGACAGCGCCCCGTTAAGCATCCCGTCTTCTATCTCGAAGTTGGCATGAAGCAACAGCGCCGGACAACTTATCCTCTCCAGCGCCTCAGCGTGGTCAAACCCCTGGTTCCAGCTCCCGTCATGAAACCCTGCCCCAAACGCGGGATCATAGTAGCACATCCCTCGTATCATCAGCCTTATTATCTCAGGCAAAAATACAATCTCGACAGGCTCTCCGGGATTTGCTTTCCTGTAGACATTTATGGACGAAACCAAAACCGGGCTAATGTCAAACCCGACCTGCTTTACAAAGAAGTCGCTGACAGCTCCTGCCCAGTACTCAGCGAATCCGCCTTTACCCTCTCCCAAATCTACATACCTGGAGCATATGGCAAAAGACTTGTCAGCTACCGTATCCAGAATCCTTGGATATTCGCTTGAGAATAATGACGGGTCTTCAAGCACAACTGCCCGTACTAGAGAAGGAGAGTTTGCCGCAAGCCATGCCGCCATAATCCCTCCAGATGAATTGCCAGAGACAAAGACAGGCTCTCCTGCCACTTCCGATATGAACAAAGATAGATCCTCTCCCATGTCATTTGCGTTCATCCGGTCTACAGACACCGCTGTCTTCCCATGCCCGTGGTAGTCCAGCGCGTAAACATGAAAGCTCTGAGATAGTCGCGGCATGACTCTCGTATAGCTGAACCAATCCATGTGCTGAGCATGAAGCAATAGCAAAGGCGGCCCGTTGTCCGGTCCTTCTGCGTAGTTGAACATTGCTTCTCCGATCCTGACTTGCTTTTCGACAAATCCCGCCTTTGACACCATCTTGTGGCCAGGATCCCGGAACCCCCGGAATATGATCACTCCAGCCAGCCCTATCACAACGCCAGCCACACACACCCCAGCTATCACGGCATTTCTCTTTCTCACTTCAGATCATCTCCCAACATTGCTGGATGCTTCTCAAGCGCGTCTAAAAATAGGTTTGAAAGCCGTATGAACTCCAAAAGCTTTTCCTCTCCCATCTCTCCTGCCACCTCGATCATGCTCTTGTCCAGCGCCTCCGTAACCCGATTTGCCTTCGAAGCTCCGATCTCAGTCAAAGAAACCAGCACGTGGTTTCTGTTTGCCTTTGAAACCTCTCGTACTATCTCCCCTTTTCGCTCCATGTTCCCAAGTATCGCGCTTACGCGGGGCATGCTAGCCCCCAAAGCCTCCGCCAGCTCGCTGGGAGTCAGACAGCAAGCCTTGAAGTAGAGAAAGTTGAGGATGAATATCTCTCCTCTTCCATATCCCATCAAAGCCTCCAGCCCGCTCCGTCCAGCCTTGGCCCCGAGCTTCCGAAGCTCAGGCAAAATCTCTTCCCTCATTATCATGCGCTCCTCTGTTAACCCCATTAAGGCTTAATAGGGTTAAGTCGTTTTCATTAGAGTAGCATATTGAAAAGCCAGCGTCAATGACCAAATACCAAAAGCCTCAGACGCGCATCGTCTAAGGCTTTTGGGCTTTGACTCTTTTGATCTTTGGTAGTAGTACATTTTCGTTGTACACTTTCGAAACCAGGCGGCCCGCTCCCGCAAACGATGCATTAAATCTCAATCATATCTCACCTCAGCATAGCTTATTAGGCGCCAACTTGTGTAAGGCAAGAAATAGGCATCCCGTCTTCCCAGCAAACCCAAAAGCATTTAAAAGCAAAGCGTTGGTAAGCGCGTTACTCTTATCACAAGCCAAGCTCCCAGCCGCGCTCTGGTATTATTGGCCATTCAAGTTGAAACCTGCATTTCCGCATTTCCCATGCTGGGCAGGCATCGGCATTTAGGGGGCTGTCATTTCTCGCATAACGGCTTTTCTCGGTTCATATTGCAGTATGATTAACATTATATATTATAATCCCATATTTCCCGCAACAACAAAAAAGCCGAAGATTCAAACCATCTTCGACTTTGTCCGCAACGCTAAGCCATGCCTGTTCAAGCTGGTTGCTCTACTCTAGCTCTTCTTCGTCCTCATCTTCATCATCGTCTTTATCCCAATCAGGGTTTTCAGCCAAGTATATTTTATCCATATATTCCTGGATGAATTCGGGTTCCGGCGTATAGTAATCGTCGTCTTCGTCTTCCTCGTCGTAGTCATAATCATATCTTTCAATGTAGCGGTTAAGGTAACCGACATAATTGTTTATTTCTTCAGGTTCGTCAGGCTTATCCCAGTCCATGCCACGGCTTTCGACACAGTCCCGGCACATGACCATGCCCCAGCCGTAGATAAACTTAACTTCATCGGCGAAATCCTCACATGAAACGCAGTAGCCCAGTGATTCAGGAAGACAAAAAAACACACTGGATATCTCCAAAACCCTGATATGAGCCAAAGCCTTCAGCACCGCTCTTGACTGCGGCTTTGAAAGCGTATTAAAAACGTCTGCTTTGAGCATCTGACGCAATATGTAATTGCTGTACTTGTTAAGGATAGAATCCATATCAACCTCCAACCTGCTTCAAGCAAGGGCTACGCTTCCAGCCTTCCGCTCTCAGTTTCCCAGCTTTTCGCCAAGCTCACATTGAACCGAGACTTGGCCTTGCATAAATGTTCCGGCACCTTCGCCTCTAGAGATAAGTATATCACATCCAAAGTCGCATGTCCAGAAATGTCTGCAGTTTTCCTTCCAATCAGACCTTAAGCGCCTCGTTTTTTAGGCGCTAAGGCAATATATCAGCCTGTCACCATCATCGGTTCGCCATCTAATCGCCATATATTTCACATCTATTCACCATCGTATTCACATCAAATCATCATCCGTTCCATATCCAATCTTCATATATCTTCAACATCAATCACATATTATATTCATCTTATCATCATATTCCATTCATCTATTCTCCATCTCTTAGCACCTAATCCGCG
Organism: Clostridiales bacterium; assembly: GCA_031270945.1. Taxonomy (GTDB): domain Bacteria; phylum Bacillota; class Clostridia; order Lachnospirales; family WQUN01; genus JAISWZ01. The sequence goes on from JAISWZ010000690.1 coordinate 3,308, forward strand.
TCATTTCAAACCTTTATCCTTCGCATCAAATGCGCCTTCCAAGTCGCAAATGTGAATAACATGTGCGCTTTTATCATAAACTTGCAATCAAAAAAGCGGCCCTATGGCCGCCCCATGCGGCCGCAGCGCGGCCGCTTTGCAGTCGCTCCGCGACTGCATTCCTTGTCTTTGCTCTTTCTTTAAACTAACGATCACACCGTGCCTTAACCTATGGCTATGTACTTCAATCCTTGCTCTTTGCCCTAATCCCTGTTTCTTTGCTTTAACCCCGTCTTTTTGCCTTAATCCCGTCTCTTTGCCCAATCTTTTCTCTACTATCAATCCTTGCCTTTTCTCTTTAATCCTTAATCCTAAATCCATCTTCCAGCACCATTTGTATGCGTCCCTAGCCCCCATACAATCTTCACATTTGCCTTGCCTCCAGCGCCTGCTCAGCGCCTATCTCCCCGTCCCAGCGCCTGCCCTAACCCCTTTTTCCTTTTCCTTACTTTCGATAAGCGCAACGTCAAAACCACGCAAAAATGCCCAGAGGCGGGAACGGGAAAACTCGCCTCTGGGCTTGCCTTGAGAAAACGCATCAGCAAGAATGCAGACCGAAAAGATCCTTAAAAAATA
>JAISWZ010000704.1 GCA_031270945.1 Clostridiales bacterium
GGCAAATCGCCAAAATCCTGGCGAACGCTTCAACTAGTTTGCTCGGGCTTCTGCGAGCAAACATCCGGATTTTACCAGTGCCTCGGATATAATTTTGGGATATGCACTCGAGAAACGCATTTATCTTTCACAACAGCCCAAGCCTGAAGACGCTTGGAGTTCTCCTTCGCTAAAATTTGCTTCTTGGCAGCAAGCTCTTGAGATGATATACTCACCGGCGAGAGTCGGCGAGAAATTTAAAGCATAAGCCAAAAACTCGGCTTGTGCCCAAAGCCTAGGTGCAACTGCCAGCATGGGAAAGCCCTGCGGCTTTCCCATGCTGGCACAACAAGGCGGCGCGCCGCTGCCCAATGCCGCTTGTCGCAAGGAGTGGATAAGGTGGGGAAGGAAAAAAAGAAGATGGGCCAGAAGCGGCGCAAGCGGAAGAAGTCACAGGCGGCGACTCTGACAGCTTGGCTTTTGGCCTTGGTCGCCATAGGCAGCGTTTGCTACCTGGCCATGCAGATATTCATGCCCAATTATGAATCCCAGAACTTCAGGGATTACTTTGAGCTTGATCCAGAAGAGCTGGTGGTCGTAGTCAGGGATCAAAGGCTGCAGGGAGCCGGCGTCATGTCGCGCAACGGCGAGATATACTTCAGCGCCGAATTTGTCAGCGAGCACTTTGACAATACTATATTCTGGGACGACAACACGTCCAAGCTGACAATAGTGAACGGAGGAAGAGTGCTCAGGATGAAGGCTGGCGAATCAGCCTATTACTATAATGACGAGCCTACAGACATGGAGTTCCCGGTTGAGGTTTCAGGGGGAAGATGCTGGTTGCCAAGGTCTCTTGTAACCATCCTTTACCCCGTGAGCGTTACGGTCTCCCAGAGAGAGAACATAGCATTCGTTGAGTTTCTTGAAGAGGAAAGAGAAACGTCAGAAATTGCAGCCTCGTCTGCCAGCATTAGGTACAAGCCCGACAAAAAGGCCATAATCGAAGAGCGCCTGATGCAGGGGGATCGCGTTGGCGTCTTTGCTGTAGAAGGCGATTTCACCAGGGTAAGAACAGAAAGCGGCTTGCTTGGGTACTGCTTGACCAGGGATCTTGGAGAGCGCGAGAAAATAGCGCCTCAGCCAAAAGCCCCGGATCCTGTTTATCCAGAGCGCAAGCCAATATCCGGAAAAGTGTCAATGGTCTGGGACCAGGTGTTCTCCAGAGAGGCAAACACGCCTCCAGAACTTCTTCCAGGGCTTGACGTCATATCTCCCACATGGCTAACCTTTGACATATATGCCCTTGACGGGGATCTGGTTGACATAGGCGACCAGAGCTACGTTGACAGGGCCCATAGCTTAGGGCTGCAGGTTTGGCCCTTGATCTCGGACTTCTCATCAAACCCTGATATTGCCCTAAACTCGCACATAACAAGCAAGATCCTTTCAAACACCGACATGCGGGATTACGTCATAAAGCAGCTGCTTGCCCTTATAGACTTTTATGGCCTGGATGGAATAAACGTGGACTTCGAGTATGTCCAGCCAGCTGACGCCAGGCACTACATCCAATTTTTCCGCGAGCTCTACCCGCAAATGAGAGCAAAAGGCAAAGCCCTTTCAGTTGACATGTACAACCCTGATCTTCCCGGCTACTGGTCGCAATACTATAATAGAACCGAAGTCGGAAAGAATGTGGACTACCTTTGCGTAATGGCTTATGACGAGAACTCCGACTCCCCTGAAGCGGGGCCGAACGCTTCCATCTCCTTTGTCCAGGAGGGGCTTGAAAAAACAATGGAGGAAGTTCCAAAGGAAAAAGTGGTTCTCGGGCTCCCGTTTTACAGCAGGATATGGGAAGAAGTGGACGATGGCGGCAACATTTCCGCCAGCAACGTAGCCCGCGCGATGGATGACGCGATTGCCTTCTTTGAATCCAGAAACGGCGAAATTTCCTGGGATGAAGTGCTCAAGAACCGGTACGCCGAGTACTCAACCATGTCAAATGGGAAGCCGGTGACATACAAGGCGTGGCTGGAAGACGGCCGCTCCTTGGAAGCGAAGCTGGAGTTGGCGCAGAGGCTGGAGATAGCTGGCGTCTCTGGATGGAAGAGAGGGCTTGAAAGCTCAGGCATTTGGAGCTTGATCAATAACTACATGCCGTAGCGGCATGCGCGTGTCCCAATATTCCAAAGGCGAAGCGAAAGTCGCGGCTTTAGCGAACTCAAACTTGGATATGCGCTTGGAAACCCCCGGCCGCTTTGGCGCGGGGGTTTTTGTCCACAAATGAGAGCGTCTCTTGCGCGGAGCGGGTGTTTTTTATGTTGATGAGCGCTTGGAAATTTAATTACGCGCGTCATATATGCAGGCGGGTCGGCTGCGCCGGCAATAAGTGCATATCCCAAATTTCCTAAAGTGGCGCAGTGAAAGTCATCGCGATGCTTTAACGCGTGACTTTCACAAGCCATAAATTGAATTTTGGGATATGCTCTAAAACGCAAGCTCTGCTTGCGTTTTATTGCGCAGGGTAGGGGTTAGGGGCTAGGGGGGAGGGATAAAAAAACGCAAGTTCAAAAGCGCCAAGGGAGGTGGTTCAGAAAAATTTTGGGTTGATGAGTGAAAAAATTTGTGAGCCATTATAAAAATAGGCAAATAGTGGCTATACTATTCCTGGAAGCAAAGTTGTCTCATATCCCGGAATTATGCATGGCATTGGGCAACGTTGTCCAGCGCCTATCAAAAGAAACTAGGATATATAGGAAATGAAATGCGTGCTGGGGCATAGCCCTCAAGGCCCTTTGAGCCAAATATGCCAAATATACAAAAGAATCAAAAAAGAACAGCAAGCGTATCGCCCGACTTTTTTAAGCCGTTTGTGAAAAGAGCTTATCTTTTCGCTCAAGCGGTTGGATCTCCCAAGCGAAGCTGTTTTCGCTCGGGAACGAGTTTTGGGATATGCATAAGGAGGCGCAAAATGCCAGCGGTGACAGCCCATTACCTTTTCGGACAAGCGGTCCTTAAAAAAATGGAGGGCGCAAAGATTGAGACCATCGCTGCCACATGCCCTGGAGCGTTCAACATAGGGACGCAGGGGCCAGACATAATGTTCTTCGCCCTTGGGGACAAGCAAATGAACAAGTGGGGGGACGAGGTCCATTCAGGCGCGTCAGCCCTGTACCAAGCGACAATGAGCTTTACAAGGGCGCAAGCGCCAAGCTGGGAGAAAGACGCGTTCCTGGCTTACATGGCGGGGTTTCTATGCCATTACGCGCTGGATTGCAGCGCGCATCCCTATATCTTTTACAGAAGCGGGTTCAGCGATGAAGATGGCGGGCTTGCCAAGCAGGGCGAAAGGCGGCATAGGCTGCTGGAGTCCATAATAGACGCTGTAGTAGTAGAAAAGATCACAGGGAAAGACATGTATGAAATGAATATCGGAAAAGTGATAGAGCTTAGCGGAAAAGAGAGAAAAGCCATATCGGCGCCATTGGCCAACTGCATGAGAACGGCGTTTGGCTATGACAGGGATCCCGCTGACTTTGCGAAAGGGATGAAAGACATGTCCTTTGTCTACAAAGTCTTGAGGGACAAAAATGGAAAGAAGAAAAAGGCGCTTGAGATCGTGGACTTGATCATAAGGGATCACGGGCTTCTCTCAGCCCTTGTGGGCGCCCCATACGACGAGGACATCGACTGGATCAACGAGGAAAGGAGCACTTGGACATTCCCCTGGGATGACTCAATAGAGATGAACTTCTCGTTCCATGACTTGTTCAACCGGGCGGCGGAGGACGCGGTCATATACATCAGCGCCTACTGCAAGGCGGTGTTCAAGGAAATGGATCCAAAGATAGCCCTGTCCATCATAGGAGGCAAGAACTTCTCCACCGGCCTGGAGTTTCCGGTCAAGTTCAAGCACTGCGATGAGGAGTTTATTAAGAACATATCCCAAAATTATATCCGAGGCACCGGAAAAATCCGGCGTTGAAGCATTCGCCAGGATTTTTCCGGCGCCATTTCGGAAATTTGGGATATGCTCTAAAAAGGCGTTGGGCTGACCTGTCGCTTAGCGCATGTTAAAGCATATCCCAAAATTAATTCCATGGCTTGAAAAATTCCGGCGTTGAAGCATTCGCCAGGAATTTTTCCGCGCCTTAGCGGAATTTTGGGATAAGCACTTAAAAATGCGCTTGAATATTTATCGCGCCTAGAGGCGTTTGAAAGCGAGTGGGATTATGAAAAGAGAAGCTGCCAAGATTTGCTCGCAAGTAGCTGCTTGGCTCGCAATAGCCTGCATGAGCCTGGCAATCTTCCCGGATCAGGCGCAGGCGGCTCAGCCTCCTGTTATCACAGGCCAGACGGCCGTGCTTTGCGAGGTTGGCACCGGCAGGATCCTTTTTGAGAAGGATGCTGACAAAAGGATGTACCCGGCAAGCATGACAAAGATACTTACGGCGCTGACGGCGTTCGACTACTGGAAGCCGGACGAGTTCATAACCCTGGGATCCGAGATCAATGAGGTACCGCCAGGATCTAGCAAGGCGAACCATGTGGTTGGTGAAACCTTGACGTTTGAGAACCTGCTCAGGGGGCTGATGATAAAAAGCGGCAATGAGTCCGGATGCGCCATAGCTTTTCATACCGCCAAGCGGATGACCAACAACCCTGACTTGACGTATGCCGAGGCTGAGCGCATATTTTGCGAAAAGATGAACGAGAAGGCCAAGAGCTTTGGCGCGACTGACACACATTTCACCAACCCTCACGGCTTTCATGACAACAGTCATTACACCACGGCCAATGACATTTTGAAGATTTCCCTGGAATTCATGAAAGTGCCGCTCCTGCGGGAGATAGTGTCAGAGAAGGTCTTCGAAGGAAACGGCGCAGGGATTTCCCCTCCAGACGCGTACTACACCAAGGATTACTACTGGGAGAGCCACAACGAGCTCCTGCTAAACAATGAATGGTTTTACGAAGCGGCGAACGGAATAAAGACAGGCTTTACTGACGAGGCCAGCAACTGCCTTGCCGCCTCAGCAGAGAAGGACGGAGTGGAGCTCATATCGGTGGTGTTCTTTTCGCCTGTGCCATCAGTATGGGAAGACTCCAAGGCCTTGCTTGAGTACGGCTTCAACAACTTCTCCTACAGAAAGATCCAGGAGGACGGGGATCTGATGGGAGAAGAGAGCATACTCAGGCCCAGGCTTGGAGCGAAGGAAAAAATAACAGTCTACGCCGAAGGCGAGCACGAGTGGCTCTACTCAGATGAAGAAGTGAATCAGATCACAAGAGAGCTGGTATATGACGAGGCGTACCTTGCGACCGCCGCAGATCTGCCCGAAGGGGTGCCAGCTGGCTCTGTGTGGCTAAAAGCTCCAATAGAAAAGGGCAGCAAGATAGGGACGGCGGTGTACACCCTTAACGGGAACACGATATTCGAAGCGCCGCTTATATCATCTGATGATGTGGAAGCCAGGACGTTCGGATCAGACGTAAACTATTACTGGGAGAGGTTCAGGGCGCTCGCCTTTACCTCCCAGGCCATGAAGTATTGGATCGCGGGCGGCGTTGTCGCCGCCGTGATCATTATCCTTTTGATAAGGAGAGCGCTAAGGCCCAAGAGGCGCAACAGGTACGGCAATTACAGAAGGTATTAAAGGCATGGTTCAGAATAGGCGCATGGTTCGAAGGTATTAGGCGCAAGGCAAATAGCCGTTTTGGCCCCGCGCCAAGCGGCCTTGCGCGGGCAACGATAAATCGTCAGCACAATTGAAAAAATGCTTGAGATTTGGGTTTTTCTAAGTTATTATTGTGTATGCGCAAGGCAGGTTGGCCATTTAATGCAAGCCCGGCCTTGGGGGCAAATGGGCAGCGCCTTGGCGTTTCAAGGCGTAACGCTTCTTTTTAATATTGATAAGGCAACGCGAAAAGTGTATGATGTATACGGGGAAAGGCGGGCATAAGCCCTGCCGGGAAGCGCGGCGCTGCCGTGTGCCTGGCAAGCCTCAGGCCCGTGCCTAGGCAGGACGTCCTTGGGTTATCGGAATAGCGCGAAAGAGGTCCGGAGGAGAAAATATGTTTTTTTCAAGAGATTTGGGTATCGATCTGGGTACCGCCAACACGCTGGTTTTCATCAAAAACAGGGGAATAACCGTCAATGA
>JAISWZ010000705.1 GCA_031270945.1 Clostridiales bacterium
TTGATAATATTAATGCTATACATTTAAATGTTGATCAATTTATCATGAAAAATAGTGATGCGCATAATTCGAGGCATCGAAAATTGTCACCAAGATTTTTGACTTAACTACATTTACTATAATGAAATCAAATGGCATACAACGAATGTTCTCTGGTGTTCGACATTATTTTAGAGTTCGAATTTGTTAATTTATGGTATATAGATTTTTTTGCCTGTACCAGCGGGCTTTTTTGCAGGTGCGAAATCGATCGGGAATTCAAGTTTACATATAACTAAAGAACCTCCACTTGGTATCACTCAAGCGGAATCCTAACTGTGAGGTGATATATGAAATTCTCTATATACGAGAAAGTCGTTCCACGCCGAGAACCTATATACTCAGACCTTCCCTCCGATTTGCTGCCTGAGATAAAAGAGTATCTGAGCACTCAGGGCATCTACCAGCTGTATAAGCATCAGGCGGATATGTTTGAAATCGCCGGGCAAAGAAAAAATATAGTCATTACCACCTCAACGGCAAGCGGAAAGACACTGAGCTTCCTTTTGCCTGTATTGCAAAGCATCCTTACTAACCCCTATACTCGGGCGTTTTTTGTATATCCAACTAAGGCTCTGGCCAGCGACCCATACAGAGCAATGTTGCCGCTTGTCGAATATTTCGGGCATGTGAAACTTAAGATAGGGGTATACGACGGGGATACTCCGGTAAATGATCGAACCAAGATTAGAACCAGCGCCAATATAATCCTTACCAATCCAGAAATGCTGAACACTTCATTCTTGCCGCATCATCACAATGCCAGCTTTTCTTCTATCTTCAAAAATCTGAAATATGTAGTCATTGACGAGCTTCATAGCTACCGTGGTGCATTCGGATCACATTTGGCAAATGTAATGAGGCGATTGGAGCGCATCTGCAACTACTACTCATCATCGCAACAGTTCTTTTGCAGTTCTGCGACAATTGCGAATCCGGTTGAATTGGCTGAAAATGTCTGCGGTGACAAATTCGAGTTGATCAGCGAAGACGGTTCATCCTCGCCGCAAAAGCATTACTACTTTTTGCAGCCTCCAACTGACAGGAACGGGATGAGCCTAACCTCGCCACTAACCATAGCCACCGATCTGATAGCAAGCCTTGTTTCTCAGAATCACAGCTTTATCGCTTTTTGCAAGTCAAGAAGGGCGGTTGAAGTTGTTACAAAGGAATCAAGAGACAAGCTTCGTTCTTACGAGTTCTCTGGAGTTGATTATGCTGACGCTATATCAGGATATCGAGGCGGGTACACTCCTGAAGAGAGAAAAGAAATCGAAAGAAAGATGATTGCCGGGAAATTGCATGGCTTGATTTCTACAAACGCGTTGGAGCTTGGGATAGACATAGGCAAAGTTGACACTACCATATTAACGGGCTATCCGGGAACGCGAGCGTCTTTCTGGCAGCAGTCAGGGAGAGCTGGCAGAAGCGGACAAGAAAGCAACACGTACCTGATACTAGACAACCTTCCCGTAGACCAATATATTGGGATAGACCCTGACTGGCTGTTTGAGAACAACAGCGAAAACGCAGTCATAGACCATGCCAATCCAACAATACAACTAGCTCACGCTAGGGCGGCGGCATTTGAACTGGCTATCATTCCAGATGACATCTTTTTTAAGGACTCAGTAGAGCTGTTGGAAATGCTTCAAGAGGCTCGGATTGAAGGCGGAGCATACACTTGGTGCGGCAAGGGATTTCCTGCTGCTGACATCAGCATGCGGAACATTGACAAGATCCGGTACAAACTAATAAGCAGCACTACTGGCAAAGCCATTACTGAAATGGAAGAAATGCAAGCTTTCTTGGAAATCCATAAAGGCTCGATATACATGCACGACAGCTTGTTCTATGTCATATTGGATCTTGACTGCAATAGCAGAGTCGCAACAGCAAAGCCGATAGACGTAAACTATTACACCGCTCCCTGGTCAATCACTTCTGTTTCAATAATTAAGACAGGAAAAACAAAATCTCTTGGCAGAACCAATATCCACTTTGGAGACCTGGACATAAACTGCATAATCAAAGGACACAAACATCTTCAATTTCATAATCACCAAAATTTAGGGTTCGAGGAAATCGATCCGCTTTCAAAGTCGTTTGACACCGAAGGGGTATGGATCGACATTCCACTAAACGTCAAGCATGCGTTAAATGGGAGCCCGAAAAATTACTTCGAAGGTTTAGGCTTTGCGATCCATAACTCGATGCTTATGACAACCATGACAACGAGCAATGACGCGTCAAACGGAATTATCTCTCACAAAATGGATGACGGGACAGACAACATCTATATGGCTGTCTGCATCTATGACCTGTTCGTAGGCGGTCTCGGGTATTCCGAGAAGGCTTACGATGTAATAGAGCCGATCATAAACAACGCGATCAAGATGGTTTCTGGTTGCAAGTGCAAAGACGGTTGCCCCGCTTGCGTTGGAGACTACACTCTCGAAAAGAGTGTTGTTCTCTGGGAGCTAATGAGTATATACGAGGAATTGCCTGCGCCATCATTTCTCAAAGTGGCACCTGTTCCTGTGACAACTTGGACAGAAAAGCCATTTGCCTTTTTGGAGATTAAAGACAAGTGGAAAGAGTTTACTGATCACATCGTCTCTAAGGGAGAATACTTTGCCAAGTTTTTAAGCACTGTAACAGACGTATCGGTAGTCGAGACGCCTAAGCCCAAGCTCACCATAGTCTTAAGCAATGCATTTTACCAATCCTGGATAAGCAATGAAGACAACCTTCCCAAGCTGAGAAACATGCTTTCTCATTACATCGACTTCCCTATCCATGACTTTGAGCTGGAACTGGCTGTAGACCCGAGCGCAAAGGAGGATACTGACAAGCGGGAGAAGCTGTTGAAGCGCTACAGGGACTTGACGAGATAAGGGATTATTCCAAGCCACCCAGCCTTCAACACAGTCAACCAGTCCTAAACCCAAACTAACCCCTGAGTGAGATGCTCACTCAGGGGTTTGACTTAATCACTATATAGGTGTCCGATGAACATTATCATCCTAAAAGCTTACTCCGCAAACACCAGCGCTCCAACCTTGTCCGGATCAAACGGGGAGACGGTCATAGTGCTGCCGTTGTACAGGGTGTAGGCCTTACCCGTATACTTGTCAATCCAGAACTCCCTGATGAAGTCCATCACGTAGAATCGGTCGCTTTCGGATTTGACTGTCATAGCGGTGATCTTGTACCTCAGGTTATTCTTTTCAAGATGCAGGGCCAGCTTCTCTGTCAGCGGCTCGAAGGTGCCATACTGCTTCTCATAAGCCTTGATGCACTCGGTCTTGGCTTTTTCTACTGCTTCTTCCTTGGTCAGGGGCTTGGTCTTGAATGGGTACCTGCTTATCATGACTTGAGGGAGGCGATAGAAGTAATGCGCTCCTGAGAGTATGGGGTTAGCCTTGGATGGAATCGCTATCCTGCCATCAAACCAATCAACGTCGCAACCTAGGATTTCAGACACAAACCTGGCTGGGACATAGGTATAGCCATTGAATATCTTGGGCGAAGAGTCCATGACAACTGTAGCTCCGTTATAGGAGCCGGTGTTCTCTCCGATGGCAAGCTCTATCTTGTTGCCCTGATCTTCGATTACGACCTGTTTGTCGTCCGCATTCCATCTAACCTCAGCGCCTAGCGCTTCCGATATTACTCTTAAAGGCAAGTAGGTTCTGCCTCCCTCGATTACGAGGTTGGAGTTCTTTACGATAGATCCGTTGATGAACAGGGCGGTAAAGTTAAGCGGCACCTGCTCCACTGATCCATCTGCGTAGGTTATGGGTATGTAGCCAAGGTTTTGGGAGTCTTCCCAACCGATGCTTACATTGCCCAAGTTGGACTCCGACATGTCGCCATAGACGCTTGCGCTCATGGCTATGACGATAGAGGTGAACAGAGCCAGGGAAACCAATTTTCTTGTTTTCATGTTGCCCTCCTTGAATACAGCCAATGTCCGCGCGTCCCTGAGCGGTTCTTGGTGCGTTTAGCTATTGAGATTGAAATGGCTTCAGCGGATAAAGCCAATATCTGACCCAAGGGCAAGCTCGCAAGAGCCGCTATCAGTGTACAACAATTCGCTCTTTTCGTAAAGGGTTACAATGCACAAATCCGCATGCGGCAATGCTGATTCCGTAGTCATCTTTAATGAGCTAACAATCAAGCTGCTTTATGGTTAAGCAAAACTTTTAGGATCGACCTCTGACTCTAATGGCTTAAACTCAAGGTTTTATTGAAGAATTTGCTTTTTCAACCTGGTTCGGGCCTTTGGGATTTCTTGGAGGAAACCTATGAGGACCTCTAAAAATCTTTTGTGCGCTTCTGTTCATCGCATTCCTCCCTGGAAATCAGCTTTTTGAAAAAAGAGCATTGACAATCCAGACCAGATATGATAAGTTTTAAAATATGAATGAGTACGAGTATCTTTACTATTTAAGGAGGCGCAGTGTGCCAGAAAAAATCGCGAGTGCCATAGGGCTGGGCGGCCAAAGAGAGAGACCAGCTCGGCCTAGTTTATACGCATCTCTCTTTGTGACAAATGAGGTAGCCATGATCACGCTCAAGTCCAATTACCTCAAGACAGCCAGGGTCATACACCAATTTTTGATCAACTGCATCGAAAGCACCACGTTTCAAGTTATCTCAAACAACGCAAACGAAACTGTGATAAAAATCTCATCTATTCAAGCGGATCAGCCCGTAGTTTTGCTCGCTCCGAAGCCGATTAAGCTAAGAAGAGACATTTGCATCGATCATGAAAATTATTATGGCATAATGATACAAGATTGTGATCCATTAATGATAGAAGATCTTTTTGACAAGTTTCAATTCTTTATCGGCGGCGCGTATGATAGAGTTTTTTCCGCTGAAGTATTGGAGAGCATAAAGGTTTTGATAAAGGCTTGCCGATACCCTTCAGTGCGAGGCTTACAGGTTTCAAAGTTTGGCAACAGCTTGTTTTGCGAGAAGCACGGGCTCGAAACGCTAGGCGATCTACTTGGCACAGATTTTTGGGACATCGATTTAGACGAAGCCAGAGAGTTGCAATTGGCTCTTTCCAGCAATCTGCCTGGCCTGATTTCGGCGGTGGCTGTGAAGAAAAGGCTGCTTGACGGGTTGCCGGAACGGACAAAATATGTAATAGAAAACCGCCTCTTTAACATCACTGAGACGCTGAAGGATATAGCGGCCAAGTTTGACTTGTCCAAGCAAAGGATCCTGCAGATATGCCAGGACTTTGAGCAGAAGGTCAAGTCTTCGGACGGTTTGGCGGTTATTAGGTCGCTTTTTCATACATTAAAATACATTTGCGACTGCGAGCACTGCTTCTCAGTTGAGGAACTAACGAATTACGGGATTTCTGAGCGGTTCCTGATGACTGCGGCTGAGCTGCTTGGAATATCAATGACGCATATCGCTGACACTGAATACATCACCTTTTGCGAGAACAACGAAGTTGAATGGCTCAAAATCGTTGAGAAAAACCTGGGGTCATTTCTGATGATGTCAGTCCGGGACTGGAACCAGCTGATAATAGGGATAGCAGAGAAGACCAAGCTGGCGGGATACGTGATACCCGTGGACATCATAGAAGTGATTTGGCTGCGCGAACACACAAAGGCCAATGGCTACGTTTATCTCAAGTCAATAACGGCATCCGATAAGTTCCGCTTGGTTTTAAGCCATCACTTCCCTGACGGGATCAGGCTGTTCAAGCTAGACGAGATAGATGCTTTCCGCAAGAAATATGAGGCAATGTTCTCTGACACCAAGCCGCCATCCGGCAGCGCTACAACGGCAAAGATAAAAGAAGAGGGGCATCTTGTAGACTGCGGAGTTTATGTCCTGAATCCTGTGCCTCAATTGCCGGAGAGCTTGAAAGAGCAGATCAAGAACTTTATTCACTTGCACCCATACGAGCTGGTCAAGACCGAGGCCATACTGCACAAGTTCAGGAAAGAGCTGAGTGAATTTCAAGTAACGAACAAGCACCATCTGCAAAGCGTCTTGCGAAAGGCTCTTCCCGCTTTCATCTACCGGAACGACTATGTATTGAAATGGGACAGCTTCAGCTCCGATATCACGCGGTTGCTGGAACAGCACCCTAATGGGGCGAGCTTGCAGACGCTAGCTTCCCAGTTGAGCATTGTGACGCCGCAATCTATCGCTTTTGCGCTGACCCAAAACGAAAGCGCAATCTCAAAGTCGCCTAATATGTATATACATAAGAACTTTATCAAGTGCGAAGAGCAAAAGGCGCTTTATGGCTTTCTCAGGTACATAGTGCCCCATGACCGGTTTATATCTGACCAGCATGCCTTCGACCAGTTCTGTTCGTCATTCCCTCAGTTCTTAGTAGACAACACCATAAGCACACCTTACTACCTATTTGGCGTATTGCGCTCCTTTTTCGGGCACGACTTCAACTTCAGCAGGCCTTTCATCGTTGACTTGTCCTGCGATTGCGACTCAGAGAACTTTAATGGCAAGGACTCGCTAAGGAGCACCTTTTGGGGCAACAACCTCGCCGGGGTCAAGACTATCAAGAAGTACGCCAATGACATGATGATTCCATTTTACGACATGTCAAGGCTTTTGAACTCATTCAATGATGGCTACTTTATCAGGGATACCGAGTTCATAGTGCGGATCGAGGAGATCGGTTATGGGCCCAAGGAGTACCAGCAGGTCGAAGATATCGTTTCAAGCGCTCTCGGCAACTTGAAGTATTGTGAGATATCCGCTCTTCCAGACATTTTTTCATTGCTGCCGAAATCCAAAGTGAAGATGACCGACTGGCTTGTATACTC
>JAISWZ010000718.1 GCA_031270945.1 Clostridiales bacterium
AATGTTCAAGGGCAAATCGCCAAAATCCTGGCGAATGCTTCAACTAGTTTGCTCGGGCTTCTGCGAGCAAACACCCGGATTTTTCCGGTGCCTCGGATATAATTTTGGGATATGCTCTTGGATAGAGACAAACATCGATGCTTTAGGCACGGGAATAGGTTTATCAGGATTGAATCCTAAGGAGGCTGAAATATGTTCAGAAAATGCCTTGCAGCAGTCATGTGCGTCGTTTTGGCATGCGGGTGCGCCAGCAACGGCTTCAAAGACGCCACTGCTGGCGAAGCTGTGATTCCAGTTGGCGATCTTTCCTTGGCTCAAGCTAGCGTTGCAGAGGATTTGCCTGAAGAGAGCTCTAGTTCAACACCACAAACTGAGAATAATGGAACAACCGATTTTGAAGCAACAGAGACGCCATATGTTGAGAACACCACTGCAGCAACGGAAGTACCCACATCTGCCCCTGTTTCCTCTGAGCCTCCCGCTGATGGAAATTTTAAGGCAGATATCCCTGAAGCTGACAAGAGCTGGGCAGAGAGATTTAAGGTGAAAATGTCAATTGGCGATTGCTTGCAGGGGACAAACGGTAACACGGAGTTTGTGCTTTATGGCTATGATGGAAACTATTTGAGCAGCAAGCCTTACAGCAAGCCTATATATCAGTTTTACAACGGGGTCGGGCACATGCTTGACACTGTGCGCCACGGCATGTTCTATGTTGACGTCAACGGGGATCCTATAATTGATGAGGTTTTTGAGCGCGGCTCTGCATTTAACCGGCAAGGATACGCCCTTGTCGAGCCTTTTGGAGATATTGGGCTTAAAATAATTGACAAGAGCGGAGCGATGCAAACCGGAAAATTTTATTCGGCATTGGAGATGTACAATGATGATCACAGCTTGATAATAGCGCACGATCTTGGAGATACAAACACTTTTATAATGGACGGGAACCTGAATGTGATTCTGGATGATATAGAAAATTTATATTGGTATACTCAACGTAGCGGAGTCGAATTGGGCATATCCAGCTTAAGAATAGATGATATTGCTGGCAACGAGAAGGCGTTTGCGTTTGTTAAAGATGAAAAAATATTCATTTACGAGATAGCTACGGGCAAAATCACGAACGAGTTTCCAGACGCCAAGTCGTTTTCTGACTTCATTCCCCAAAGTTCAGATTTTAAGTTGACATCCGTTAATCATTATAAACGTCAAAAATATCCGAGATTTTCAACTAGACCTTGGCGAGATTAGCTCCCCAAACCCCAAAGCCCAGCCCCCTCCGGGGGCTGGGCTTTTGACTTGCGAGCGCTTTCTCGTCAACCATGGTTGCGCGAGGAGGCGCTCTTTTTGAATTCCTGGGGAGTCTGCCCTGTTGCTGCCCTAAATTGCTTGGAGAAATAGGAAGAGTTCGCAAACCCGCATTCCATCCCGATCTCCATTATCCCCAGCTTGTTTTGCAATAAAAGCTCCTTTGCGCATTGGATGCGCTCATTTATAATAAATTTGGAAAGGGACATGCCTGTCTTTTCCTTGAAAATGTGAGACATGTAGTCAGGGCTGATGAAGACTTTGGAGGCCAGGGCGTTTCGGCTCAGATCGCTTGAGAGGTTCGCTTTTATGTAGGCGCATACGGTATCGATTATGCTGTTTTCCTCGTCCAGGCTTTTGACACATTCAGAATAGGCGCTTATCAGCCTATCTACATATTTAGCCATAAAAGGGATTCCGTCACAGGCATGAGTGGAAAGCTCCGCGAACTCTGAAGAGAAGGCCTTGCTTGCTGATATGCTAAGCCTATCCATGAGGGAGTAGACTATCTGGGCGAAATCGTTCATGAAAACGCTGAGAGAGCTTCGGTCTAGAGAATCGGAGTCCTCAAGAGAGTTCAAGTGCGAGTTTACCTTTGAGTTCAGTTCTTCATACCTGTTTTGGAGAAGAAGATCGCTCCAGGCGGCTTTCGGGATGGGGATCGCTGTCTTCTTCTCTGACCGGGAGTTCCGGACAAAGCTTTTTTGGGATACGTCGTTCTTGGACTCTGCATTAAGCTGAAGATAAGCTTTATGAAAATCTGTTATCGCGCATGGGTTTCCCGGGAAAAACCTGAATACGCCCTGGTATGATTTCGAGAGAGCGGATATGGCGCTTTCGCATTGGCTGTTAATAGAGCTGGAGCTGGGGTTTGAAAGAATAAGAAAACTTGTGTCTGATATCCTGGCGATGGCAAAGCTGTCAGGAAAAGATGAGGTCAGCGCTTTTCTGGTCAGATCGTCATAGCAGGAGTCGTTTACGATTTCGGGTTTGCAGTCAGCCAAGACTGGCAATAGATCTGTTTCCCAAGAGTCAGGCAAGCCCGACTCCTGGAGTTCGAAATTTATCCGATTTGGGACTATAGCACCCTGGGCAAGCCTTTTCCAAAAGCTGTCGATTCTCTGGGACAGGCTCTCTGACCAGAAGATGGCGTAAGTCTTGTTCAGCTTTTCTGTCTGCTTCCGCTTGACTTTTTTTGAGGCCTTTTCAATGGCCGCTATCAGCTCCTGGTCACTGGCGGGCTTAAGAAGATAGCCTACGCTCTCTAATTGCAGAGCCTTTGTTGCGTACTCAAACTTGGCGTAGCAGGTCAGGAAGACGCACTCTGTTTCGTAATTGTAGGAGCGAATCCAGGCAAGCAAGTCAAGCCCGCTGGCTTTTGGCATTTCGACATCGCTTAGCAATACGTCCACGGTTTCCTTGACGAAAATATCCTTGGCCTGATCAGCGCAATAGGCGCAAAAAACGTTGTCAAACCCAAGCTCGCTCCAGTTGAGCTGGCGCCTCAGCCCTTCGACGCTATAGTACTCGTCATCGAGTATCATCAGGTTCATGGGGGTCTCCTCTTTAGATCGGCTTGTGTGGGATCAAAATATCAACCTGGGCGCCAGCGCCTTCTCTGTTGGAGAAAGAGAAGGAGGCGCTTCCCAAGACCAGGTTGGCTCGCTGGATCACGTTCTTGATGCCTATATGCCTGCGGTTGTGGCCTTCGGATATAATTTTTCGCGCCTCATCGGGAAAGCCTTCGCCTGTGTCCCAAATGTTTATGGCGACAAGCTCATTGGACATTTTTGCGCTGACGTGGATCTCCAAAGTCTTGCCCAGAACCGCCTCGTATTTCACGGCGTTCTCCACAAAGGTAAGGACAATGAGCGGTACCACGGCGCATCCCCCAACCTCGGGGCTATAGTCAGAGAATAGCTTGATGGCATTAGGGTAGCGTATTGAGGACATCTCGATGTAGTTTTCAACCTGGCTGACTTCCTGCTCAAACATTACTATCTCTCCGGAAGAGAGGGTATATCTTAGATGAGAGCTAAGCCCCCTGATCATGGATCTGGTCAGTCCTTTGCTCCCAATTTCCGAGAGCTGGTAGACGGTGTTCAGGCAGTTGATTATGAAGTGGGGGGTTGACTGCAGCTTCAAATACTCGATCTCCACCTGGCGGTGGTGAAGCTTTTCTTCGTATGCCCCTATCTTAAGCTGCCGTATCTCTTTGACCATGTCGTTAAACGCGTTTTTAACCGCGTTGAATTCTTTGGAGTTGAAACGCTCCTTCACATGAGCCGTAATGTTCCCTTTTTGCAGATCCTTGATGGCAAGAGTCAAAGCCTTGATGGGGTTCAGGACAGAAATCTGAAGAAGGATCAGGGTTGTAAATAAAAGAGCCGCGACTCCGCCAGCTACTATCAGAATAACGCCAAGGTACAAAGATCTGGTCTCTTGGTAGGTTTCCTTGTCCAGTATGGCCACAATCGAGAAGTTTTCGTTTTTGACAGGGACAGAGATGAGTATGGATCCATCCCGCTTTTCTCCGCTAAGCAGGTTTTCGTCGAAGTCAGCAAAGCTGTAGACCGCAGATCCGCTTTCCTTGCCAAAGAGCTCGCTTATAACCCCGTCCACAGAAACCCAGGCGCCTATGAACCCGCTTCTGTTCTTGATCGCTCTGGCGAAGTACCTGGAACCGTCCGCCTCAAGCACAATCCACTTGCCAGCGTTTTCCTCAGTGAAGAACAGCCCCTGGTCTATCGCGTCCCTTAGCTTGGACTTCAGGTTTACCTTGATTGTGGAGTTGCCATGGATAAACAGCTCCTGCGTTGTAAAGCGAAGAAAGTACCCGTCCGCTATCTGGGTCGGCATGGCAGAGTCAAATTTCTTCTGAAGCCGGTTTAATGAGAAGAACCATTCAGACGTGTTTTTTTCGTTTTTCTCAAGCACCGCCACGTCAGCCGAATCCTGGAGAAAGCCCAGCAAGAACAGCTCTGTCGAAGACAACCCGTCATTTAGCCGGGATTCCTGGACGCTAAGGGTGCTTTTGAAGGTTTCGTGAGTTTGGCGCTGAATCACTCCAAGCGCGGAATAGTTGTTGTAAGCCAGCAGGAATGATATGCCCAGGGCGAAAAACACGAAAAAGAAGATCACTGATCTTTTGAGAGAGAATTCCAGGCGATTCAAAAAGACCACTCCCCTTTAGGGCATGCATGCTGGAATAGCGTGTTTTGGATTGAAAAATCGCGATTTAAGCTCTAGCAAGAACTAGTTAGAGGCTGCTCATATCGAGTATATTTTAGCATGATGTCCAAAAAGACGCAACCGCTAATAAATTCTATAAGCAGATCTAACAAAGGGATATCCCGCAGCGATTGATACTAGATAGGCATCCATCTGTCTGCGTTTGCCCAAGCAAAGGCAAGCAGAACTCGTGAACTTGGAATTTTAATCATGCTAACCTTAGCAAAAGCCTCTTAAGTAGTTACTTTTTATGGATCCGCAAGCTTTGATTGACACTTCTCTGTCAATTATCACAACAGGATAGTCGCATCTCTCGACAGGTTAGTTATATCGCCAGCTTTAAGCTCTGGATTATAATGACCTTACCGAGAGCGTATTCCTAAAATCAAAAAGGGCGCTGTCTGCTTGGCCAGCAAGGCCTGCAGTTTCAAAGCCATATTAATATGATTTTGGGATATGCCATATCAAAGGAGGCGCAGCATGATTAAGAGAGCGTTAGCGTTTGCATTAGCTTTAGCCATGATAATAAGCCTTGCCGCCTGCAAGGGAAGCGCGGAGCCGACATCCCAAGACCCGCCATCAAACGGATCTGCCGCGACAGTGGCGCCAGCAAATGAAACCGCGCCGGAAGCGGCGCCAGCGGAGATCAAGAAAGTGATTGTCGCTTTTCCCACATGGGTAGGAGCGCCGCCGGACACTGGCATAGTTCAAGACGCGATGAATGAAATTTTGAGCAAGGTAGGCGTTGAGATTGAGTTGCAGATTTCTGATCCAGGCTCGTTTTCGCAAAACATGACCCTGGCGCTCTCTAGCGGAGAGCAGATCGATGTCATGGGTTCCTTGATGGCCAATTACACAAGCTTAGTAACACAAGGATACTTGCTTGACCTGGAGAAGGACGATCTGATTGGCACATACGGAAAGGGCATCGTAGACGCAGTTGGCCAGGAATACATAGACGCTTGCCGGGTTGGAGGAATCCTCTACGGATTGCCGAATAACCGAGACATGGCCGTGGGACGCTTTTGCGCTTCCATATCAACCGAGTGCCTTGAGGGGATTGGCTATACGCCCAAAGAGGCTTTGTATGACAGGGTAAGGATAACGCCTGAAGAGTTTGACGAAATCCTGGCTAAGATCCATGACAAGTATCCTGACAAGGAAACATTAAGAGTGGGGCTTGTGAGCTACATGCAGTGCAATACCGCAGACTTCATTGGCGGCAACGCGTTTGGGGTTCTCTTGGATTACGGCAAAACCCTGAAGGTTGAAAACACGTTTGAGACCCAAGAATACAAGGATTGGTGCAAGAAAGTCTATGGCTACAACCAAAAGGGATATATTAACCCTGACATAGCCACTGACACAACAGACGTGTACTCGCTTCTTGGGGCAGGCAGAGTCGCTGGCTTCCTTGAGCAAGGAAAGCCTGGCATCCAGATGCAAGACGTGGCCGGAAGCGGAATACCGATGACTGTTTTCCAGATGAAAGACGATTTCGTTTCCTCAAGCGCTGTAGCTGGCTTTCCATGGGTTGTTCCTTACACAACCGCAGACAGTGTAGCCACAATGAAGTTCCTCAATGAGATTTACACCAGCGAAGAGCTGACGAACCTCTTTGTTTACGGCATCGAAGGCAAGCACTACATTGTCAAAGACGACGGCCTGGCGGCTTACGCTGAGGGAGTCAACGCCATGAATGTAGGGTTCTCGACCATATCATGGGCGGCGCCTAACCAGTTCCTGGCTCATGTTTGGGAAGGAAACAGCCCGAACCTTTGGAACGAGCTTCGCGAGTTCAACAACAATGCCGCAAAATCAGCCGCTCTTGGCTTCACGTTTGACCCAACCCCGATTGCGACGGAAATGACCGCTGTCCAGAACACCTACGACGAGTACCAGAAGAGCATAGAATACGGCTTTGTAGACCCAGAGACCGCTATTCCTGAAATGAACGCAAAGATGCTTTCGGCGGGATTGCAAAAGATCATTGACGAAAAGCAGAAGCAGCTCGATGAGTGGGCGGCGCTTAGCGCATAGGCCAAAAACTTGGATTTGATTGGATATGCTCTTGGTTAAAAGTTAGCTAAAAGTTGTTTTAGGCGCAAACAACGGCCAGGCGTCAGCCTGGCTTTTGTTTTTAGGGAAGGCGCGTTCGCAGGCCGAGGGATAAAAGCCTTTGCAATTTTAGCGCTCAAGGCCAGAGCGTTTTGCTCCCAGGAAAATCTGCGCATGACTAGGGGCTAGCGCAGACCCTGGCGCGACGCGCGTTCCCTTAAATTTAGGAGGTTGCCATGGCGGCAAAAAGAAAGAAACTGGCGGCAAACCTGAAGCGGTACTGGACTGTGTATGTTCTGATGCTGCCTGGCCTTGCCTATTTGTTCATAAACAACTACATGCCGCTTCCAGGGATAGTCGTGGCGTTCAAGAAGTACAACGCCAAGCTTGGGATTTTTGGAAGCGAGTGGATAGGCTTTCAAAACTTCAAGTATCTGTTTCTGACTAGCGACGCTTGGATCATCACGAGGAACACGATACTCTATAACGCTGTGTTCATAGTCGTGAACACGGTTTTTGCCATAATAGTAGCCATAATACTAAGCGAGCTGTACGGGAAGATGAAGAAGGCTTACCAGAGCGTAATCCTTCTCCCAAACCTGATATCAACCGTTATCGTGGGATACCTGGTTTACGCTTTCTTAAGCAACGGCAGCGGGTTCCTGAACAACAGCATACTGCCCATGATGGGGAAAGAGCCTATCTCCTGGTACAGCGAGGCCAAGTATTGGCCAGTTATACTGGTTATAGTAAACGCTTGGAAAAGCGTTGGATACAGCTGCATACTGTTCCTGGCGACTATACTGGGGATAGACCGAAGCATCTATGAGTCAGCGAAGATAAGCGGGGCGACTAAGCTTCAGCAGATCTGGTACCTTACAATCCCGCTTCTAAAGTCTACAGTGGTCATGCTAACCCTTATGGCCATAGGAAGGATATTCTACTCCGACTTCGGCTTGTTCTATCAGATCCCCATGAACCAAGGGCCGCTGTACTCGACTACGAACACAATAGACACATATGTCTACCGGGGCCTTCTGCAGCTAGGGAACATATCCATGTCTTCTGCGGCAGGCGTGTACCAGTCGCTGGTTGGCTTTGTCCTGGTGCTTGGCGCCAATACATTGGTGCGCTTTGTGGATCGGGACAGCGCTCTTATATAAAGGGGTAGGGGGTGAAGGCATGATCACGACTGAAGACAAAGTTTACCAGGCCATCGGCAACGCCGTAATGATCCTATTGTCATTGGCCGCTATTATCCCTATAATATTGATGGTGACGTCGTCATTTACGGACAACAACACCCTGATCCAAAACGGGTACTCATTCTTCCCGAAAAAGTGGAGCGCGTACGCGTACGAATGGATATTTCTGTCGAACAGGGACACTGTGCTTAAGGCTTACGGGATATCGGCCATATTGACAGCGGTAGGCACGATCCTGAGCCTGATTATAACTACAACCCTGGCTTACGGAATATCCCGCCAAGGCCTGCCTTTCAGGGGCGCAATAACATTTTACATATTTTTCACCATGCTCTTCAATGGCGGGCTTGTGCCGACCTACATGAACTACACCAATGTTTTTCATGTAAAGGACACCTTCTTCGGGCTTCTGGTTCCAGGGCTCCTAATGAACGCGTTTAACGTTCTGCTTATGAAAAGCTACTTTGTCTCAAGCATCCCCGGCGAGATCCTTGACGCCGCCTATATAGACGGGGCTGGGGAGTTCGCGGTGCTCCGCAAGATAACAGTGCCTATGGCAAAGCCTATCATAGCAACTATAGCCATGTTCACGGGAATAGCCTATTGGAATGACTGGAACAACGGCTTCATATACCTGGTGAAGCGCACTGACCTGTATAGCATCCAAAACCTGCTCAACAGGCTCATGCAAAGCATCCAGGCCTTGACGCAGAACACGAACGCATCGATAAACGCGGTGGAAGGGCTGTCCCAAATTCCCAAGGAAACAGTCAGAATGGCAATGGCGGCTCTTGGCATACTGCCTATTGTCATAGTTTACCCGTTCATCCAGAACAACTTTGTCAAGGGCATCACTCTTGGAGGAGTCAAAGGATAGGAGGTGCGCGATGGCGATAGAAGTCGCGAAAACGCGCTATGGAACGGCCAGAGGCAAGATATTAAAAGATTATTCTTTATTCCTTGGCATCCCGTTCGCAAAGCCGCCTGTGGGGGCCTTGCGGCTCAGGCCGCCCGAGCCGCCTGAGCCTTGGGAAGGCGAAAGGCAGCCAATAAGACCAAACCGGGCCATGCAGTCTGACCACGGCGAAGGATCGTTTTACTACAAGGAGTTCTACTCGGACACGTCCCTGACGCCGCCAGCGAGCGAGGACTGCCTTTACCTCAACATCTGGACTCCCGCGAACTCAGCAGAAGAAAAGCTCCCGGTCATGCTGTGGATCCATGGCGGAGCGCTAATAGGCGGGCATGGCGTCGAGCTGGAGTTTGACGGCGAAGCCTTGTGCAAAAAAGGGGTAATACTTGTTTCGATAAACTACAGGCTGGGAGCCTTCGGGTACCTGGCGCATCCCGAGCTGACAAAGGAAAGCGGGTCTTCAGGAAACTTCGGGCTCTTGGATCAAGTGCAAGCGCTTAAGTTCGTTTACGAAAACATTAAAGATTTTGGCGGGGATCCCGAAAAGATAACCATTTTCGGCCAATCAGCCGGAAGCATGAGCGTTCAGGCACTTATATCATCACCTTTGGCAAAAGGCATGGTAGCTGGAGCGATCATGCAAAGCGCAAGCGGATACAAGAACGGGATCATGCATGCCAAATCCCAGGCCGAAGTTGAAGAGGTAGGAATTCAGTTCTTGGAGAAGGCGGGAGTCAAGTCCATAGCAGAGCTCAGAGATTTGGACTCGGATCAGCTTCTCAACGCTTCCTCCAAGTTTTTCATGGAATACATGATGTCAGGCAAAGGCTTGCCTTTCGCTCCATGCATTGACGGATACTCATTGGTAGCCGACTATGACGAAGCCTTGGAAACCGGGATCTGCCATAACGTCCCCTGCATGATAGGATCTGTCGAGAATGACCTGGGAAGAGGGCCTGAGAGCGAAGGCAATCTTCCGATATACGATGGCTGCGTCAACTGGAGCCTTGAAAGCGAGAAGGTATTCGGAAAGCCCTCCTACGTCTACTTCTTCTCCCGCAAGCCCTTAGGTGATGACGCTGGAGCGTTCCATTCAGTTGAGCTCTGGTACATGTTTGGAACCCTGGCAAAGAGCTGGAGGCCCAAAGAGCCGGAAGACTATGACTTGTCAGAAGAAATGGTCTCATACTGGGCCAACTTCGCAAAGACAGGAAATCCAAACGGAGAAGGGCTGGCTGAATGGAAGCCGTGCGTTGAGGCGCTGCCGTTTGTGAAGACGTTTGACGTTAAGAAATGCTAAAAAAAGCTAGAAAAGCTTGTAAAGCCGAGCTTGATCGCAGATCCAAAACCCAACCCAACCCAACCCCCTTGCCCGTTCCGGGCAAGGGGGTTTTGCTTTTGATTTTTTGGGTTTTATTTTTTTTAAATTTTATTTATTAAATATTTTATCTTTTTATCTTCGCATCTTTTCGAAAGCCAAAAATTTATTTCCTGGATGTGCTCTAATTCTTCCAAGTATGCATATATTGTTGTACTTGTATGCATTAAATGCGCATAAAGCAACGATATGCGCAAACGGAGGGATAGGGTGTCTAAGTCAAACGACATGCAGCTGCAGGAGATAGTAAAGGGGATCAAAGGAGGAACGACACAGCTTCCGGACTTTCAAAGGGGCTGGATATGGGATGATGACAGGATCAGGCGCCTTATCGCTAGCATCAGCTGCAGCTACCCCATAGGGGCGGTCATGTTCCTGGAATATGGCGGAGATGGGATGCGCTTCAAGTCTCGCACTTTCACAAACGTGAAAGGTGACGGCAAGAAGCCGGAAGTCCTTGTGCTTGACGGGCAGCAGAGGCTGACAAGCGTCTACTGCGCGATGTGCAGCTTAGCGCCTGTTCCTACGTGGTCTGGCAAGAGAGAGCTGATTCGAAGGTACTACTACCTGGACATCGCAAAGTGCGTGGATCCAAACATTGATCGAGTGGAAGCTGTTTTGTCCGCGTCGGCAAACAAGACAAGGCAGAACCGTAGGTGCAAGTCTTTCCTGGACTTGAGCACACGGCAAAAGGAATTCAGGGAGCACATGTTTCCGCTGAATATAGTCTTCAACTCAATCGCCGTGGACGAATGGAGGGTCGAGTACCGGGATTATCACAAGAACGCAGTGTATGACAACCGCATGCGGGTTTTCATGGCGACAGTTCTCAACCCGATTGTAACATACACCATCCCGGTTATCCAGCTGGAGAGGACGTTGCCAAAAGAGGCTGTATGCCAAGTGTTCGAGAACGTGAACACGGGAGGGGTGCAGCTTACGATATTTGATCTGGTTACGGCAACATTTGCGGCGGAGGACTTCTTTCTGAGAGAGGACTGGGATAAGAGGCAAACAGCCATGATCAAAGCGGAGGGCACCTTCGGGATTTTAGCGGCAGTGTCGCAAACTGACTTTCTTGTCTCTTTGACTGTGCTTTCACAGTACAGGTCAAAAAAGACCCTATCCGTGAAGAGGAAAGAGGTATTGGCGCTAACGCTTGAAAACTACAAGCAGAACGTTGGCGATCTGGTGGAGGGGTATATAAAGGTCGCTAGATTTCTTGTGGAGCAAGGGGTTTACGCCGCTAAGGATGTGCCTTACACGACCCAGTTTGTGCCATTGTCCGTATTTATGACAATACTCGGGATCCGGACCCAAGATGAAATGGTAAAAACCAAGCTTACGATCTGGTACTGGTGCGGCGTGTTTGGAGAGATGTACGGAGGGGCGAATGACGTAAGGTACATCAACGATTTAGTTGTTGGCTTGCCTTGGATCCAAAGAAAAGAGGCATCATACACAAAGCCTCACCTGTACGACGGATCAGAGCCAATTACTGTATCCCAGGGATTCTTTCATCCTGAGCGGCTGTATGGGCTGAAGAGCAGAAGCGGCGCGGCTTACAAAGGCGTTATGGCGATCATAGCGAAAAAAGGCGCCAAGGATTTCATTACTGGGCGCTCGATGGACTTAAATGAAACAAAATCAGACAACGTGGACATTCACTACATATTCCCTCAAGGCTATTGCGAGAGAGCGAAGCTTGACAAGCTAAAGTGGAACTGCGTTGTAAACAAGACCCTTTTGGCATCGCAAACCAATAGGATGATGATAGACAAGGCGCCAAGCGAGTATTGCAGGTACATGGAGCATGATAAAGCCATTGAGCGTTTCGGTGAGAACGTGAGATC
>JAISWZ010000420.1 GCA_031270945.1 Clostridiales bacterium
GACTGTATCTGTACAAGGAAGAGGAGAAAAGTGTCCGTCAGCTGGAGCACATTTACCAGACCCTTGAAAATCGACATGACCCTGAAATGGTCTTCAGCATAACGCCTACTCAGAACGCATCCCCCGCATGGGAAGACACAGTAATCTTTTCTGGAACAATTCAATTGGAGAAGCCAGGGATGGCGAGGCTGGATTATCCATATATCCATTTTAGCGAGCTGATCGAGGTGACTGACGAGGAGAGCTTCAATACCGGCATGATGGCTAGCGATTCCAGTACTCCGAAGATAGAGGCACGCATGGCTTTCCGTCAGCCAGTAAAAGCTTACGTTGATGAGAGCAAACATGTTGTGCTGGTTTACAATAGACCGTTTGATGTATTTCACGCCTTTAAATCCTTCGATAGAACCGAGATCTACATCAGGTCGCGGCTGGACGGAAATGTTTTGGTTCCGGTTGAGAGCGGATTCTTGGGCAAATAGGAAACGCGCTCTTATCTTGTCCAAGAGAAAGCCTGTCAAATGCTAACGGCGATTTGACAGGCTCTTATATTGCCTTTCCTCAACGAATGGCACAGTCTCAGCTCTCCTTTTTGAATTGGGATCATGCCAGCATTCCGGCCTGGCAGAATGGCTTCGTCGGCCTAGCGGCCTACCGCTAGCCTTGACGCATTTTGGCATTTGATGTCATGAACTCACTCTACCCTTCGACTATAAAGCAACTAAAATGTTGTACATTAATGTCGTTACAGGCCTTGACGAATAATTTGTAACTCAAGCTGCCAACCGATTAAGAAAAATTTAATCATTATAGAATTAATAATGAAAAATTTTTAATACACTTGACCATCAAACAACATAATGCTATAATAATTTCGGTACGTTTAATAGCTAGGTTTGACAGCACTGGCATAAAAGATTTCTTGGGATATCCGCATGGGCGTGGGTTCAAAGCGCCTTTGCGGACTTTTGGGTTAACGATTTTTAAAGAACCGCCAAGAGAATTCTGAGCGTTAGGCAATCATCGTATTGAGTGAAAAAAATGAGAATTCTTAGCGTTTGGCAATCATCATATGGAGTGAAAAAATGAGAATTGTATGCGCAAGTTGCCATGCCGAATGGGACGCGCCTGATTGCGAAAGCAATTGCAGATTTTGCGGCGAGCCTTTGGCCGAAGCCCAACCGGAGGAAATAGCAGAGCTGCGCGAAGCCGATAAGGCTTCCGCGATAAAAGAGCTGCTTGAGATGGCGGAGACGGGACATGCTCCAAGCCAATGCCAGCTTGGCAACATGTACTTCCAGGGAGATGGCGTAGCCCAGGACTCTGCGTTGGCATTCAAATGGTACAGCAAGGCTGCTCAACAGGGCGATGCCTGTGCCCAAAACAGCCTTGGCAACCTGTATTGCAATGGGGATGGCACAAACCAGGATTCGGCTGAAGCGTTCAACTGCTTCAGCAAAGCGGCCGCGCAGGGCCACCCTGCCGCCCAGTTCAGCCTGGGTGAAATGTATTCCCAAGGGGACGGCGTAGACATAGATCAAGCGGAGGCTTTCAACTGGTACAGCAAAGCGGCCCACCAAGGGCACGAGGGCGCTCAGACAAGCCTTGGCAACATCTACTTCTATGGGGACGGCGTAGCCAAAGACCCCGTGGAAGCTTTCAGCTGGTACAGCAAGGCGGCCCAGCAGGGCAGCGCGTATGCCCAGTGCAGCCTTGGCAACCTGTACTGCCATGGAGAAGGAGTAGCCAAAAACTATGGCGAGGCCTTCAACTGGTTCAGCCAATCGGCCAACCAAGGCTATGCGGATGCCCAGAACAGCCTGGGAGACCTGTACTTTAATGGAGACGGCACAGCAAAGGATTCCGTAGAGGCGTTCAACTACTACAGCAAAGCGGCGCAGCAAGGCCATTGCGGAGCGCAAAACAGCCTTGGAGACAGGTACTTCAATGGAGAAGGCGTAGAGCGAGACTTGGATGAAGCCATGGAGTGGTACTATAGAGCCGCTGAACAAGGCGACTCGGATGCCCAGAACAGCCTTGGAAACATCTTCTTGGATCGCGACTTTAACGAGTCCTTCAAGTGGTTTCGCAAAGCGGCTGAGCAAGGCAACACATCCGCCCAAAACAACCTTGGAAACATGTTCTACCGTGGAGAAGGCGTGTCCCGAAGCTCAGTTGAAGCTCTTAAATGGTACCGCAAGGCTGCGGTCTCAGGAGACGCCAACGCGCAAAACAGCCTGGGCTTCCTGTACTTCAGAGGGGACGGCGTGGCAAAAGACTATGCTGAAGCGGCCAGATGGTACAAAGAGTCAGCTCTGCGAGGAAACGCAAACGCTCTGAACAGCATTGGAAACCTTTACTTCAAAGGCGAAGGCGTAGCCCAGGATTACGCTGAGGCCTTGAACGCATACACAAAAGCGGCAAACCAAGGAAACTCATTTTCACAATACAATCTCGGTAACATGTACTGGCAAGGCGAAGGCGTAGCGAAAGATCCGGTTGAGGCTTTCAACTGGTACAGCAAGTCCGCCCACCTGGGATATCCGGTTGCCCAGAACACCCTTGGCGACTTGTACTTCAGAGGCGACGGCGTAGACCAAAACTCAGCTGAAGCTTTCTACTGGTATAGCAAAGCCGCAGCCCAAGGCAACACCAGCGCCCTGAACAGCGTCGGCTACATGTGCCTCAAAGGCGATGGAACGCCCCAAAACTTTGACCAGGCATTCGCTGCATTCAGCAAAGCCGCCAGCCAAGGCAGCACCAGCGCCCAGAACAGCATTGGAAACATGTACTACAAAGGCGAAGGCGTGCAGCAAGACTTCAATGAGGCTTATAACTGGTACAGCAAGGCCGCTCACCAAGGAAACTCATCTGCCCAGTGCAGCCTTGGAATCATGTGCTTAAATGGAGAAGGCGTACCCAAGGATACCGCTGAAGCCGTCGCATGGTTTCGCAAGGCGGCAGAGCAAGGCAATTCTCTTGCCAAGGGCAGTCTTGGAAATTTGTTTATAAAGGGCGAATGCTCAGCGAAAAGCTCTGTGGAAGCGCTGGAATGGTACCGTGAAGCGGCAGAGCAAGGCGATGCCTACGCGCAAAACGGCTTGGGCAACATGTACCGCCATGGCGATGGGGTGGAGCTGAACTTTGAAGAAGCCCTCGTATGGTTTCGCAAGTCCGCGATTCAAGGCAACTCAGCCGCCCAGAACAGCCTGGGCAACATGCATTTCCGTGGCGAAGGCACCCGCCAGAACTATCAAGAAGCCTTCAAGTGGTACCGAAAGTCGGCGCTCCAAGGCAACCCCCAAGCCCAAAGCAACCTAGGCGGCATGTACCGCAGAGGCGAAGGAGTGGCCAGGGATTACGCGGAGGCAGTCAAGTGGTATCGAAAAGCCGCCCTCAGAGAGCCAGCCCCGATACCCCAGGGCGAAACGCCCAGCAATGTTTGATTAGAAGAGCGAGTCAAAAAGGAAGAGCTACGCTCTTCCTTTTTGAATACGCGAGAATAAAAAAATAAGGTGAAATATTGAGACAATCAAAGAATAATAAAGAAAAATAGAATATAAAAAATAAATAAAAAAGAAAAATACAAACATAAAATATAAAATAATAAATAAAAATATAAAAATATTAAACAAAAACAAGACATGTCAAATAAAGATAACGAGATTCGGTAGCAGGGCAATACCCTAACATTAATATATAATTAAACGGAAGTTAAAACAGGATTAATAAATACGTCAAATTTGTTTTGCGGCCAATCGTAAGACTTTTTCTGATATTTCAGAAGTTTCGGGATATGCCCGAATGGGCGCCCCTTGTGTTGACGCTTGATCAATGCAATGATATACTAAACTCGTCTTATTCAGTAGCCGATGCAGTATCTACAAGATTTTTTGCGTATATAGAGAAACGCGCATGATCGCGAACGTGAATTGAAAGTCGATAACAAGGCAATACTCACACCAAGCGCATTATGCACCCAATAGATTCCAAATTTCAATTTGCCAGGAAAGCCGCCAGGCTTGCTCTTTGAGCATGTCCAGGGCTTTGCGGTTTGCCCTTAAACATCGGGCCATCCGGGCATTTGGGTTTGGGATAGCCTTAAGTTTTGGGACATGCGCAGCGCATTTTTCTGAGGCTTTCGCTCGCAATGGACATGCGAAGGCAGGGCAATACTCACACCAAGCGAAGAATCGCTTGCAATATTAATAGTCGGAGAGCGAAATGAGAATTGTGTGCGGAAGTTGCCATTCTGAATGGGATAGTGAAACTGAGCTAGTCACGACATGCAAGCTCTGCGGCAAGCCATTGGCCCCTGCCAATGATGCAGCCGAAGATAGCAGGGCGAACGCCGATGCCAGGGCGAAATGGAAGCCTGAAGGGACTCAAATTGAGGGGATGCGGAAGAAAGCGGAGGAAGGGCATGCCCCAAGCCAAAACCAGCTGGGCAATATGTACTACCATGGCAACGGGGTGAAGCGGGACTGCGCGGAAGCCCTGAAATGGTATACGCTGGCGGTTGACCAAGGGCATACAGCCGCCATGAACAACCTTTCGAACATGTACCGGCAGGGTGACGGAGTGCCACAGGATTATGAAATGGCCCTGAAATTGCTTCGGCAATCAGCCGAAAGCGGGTACGCTCCCGCTCAGTGCAGTCTTGGCAACCTGTACTATCGGGGAGAGATTATTGCCAGGGATACGCCGGAAGCTGTCAAATGGTTTCTAAAAGCGGCTGAGAACGGCTATATAACAGCCCAAAACAGTCTCGGCAACATGTACAGCCATGGGGAAGGCGTTAAGCTGGACTACCAGGAAGCCTTCAAATGGTTCAAGAAGGCCGCTGACAAGAACCACCCGTCTGCCCAAAACAGCCTTGGCAACATGTACTTCAGGGGGGATGGAGTGCCAAGGGACACGCAAGAAGCCTTGAAGTGGTTTTCCAAGTCCGCGAACAACGGGCACTCAGCCGCCCAGAACAGCCTGGGCAACATGTACGTTCATGGAGAGGGCGTAGCGCAAGACAACGCGGAGGCCTTCAAATGGTACACCAAGGCGGCGCACCAAGGAAACGTGGCCGCCCAGAACAGCCTGGGCATCATGTATCACCATGGGAAAGGCGTAGCCAGGGACTTGGATCAAGCCGCCTCATGGTACAAGCTGTCCGCTGAAAAGGGCAATGCCATCGCGCAAAATAGCCTAGGAAACATTTACTCCCTTAAGCAGGACTATGAAGAGGCTTTCAAATGGTACATGAAGTCTGCCCAGCAGGACAACAGCTATGCCCAAAGCAACCTGGCGAACCTCTATGCCCAGGGAAACGGAGTGCCGCAAAGCTACGATGAAGCGCTGCGCTGGCTTCAAAGGTCCGCAAGCCTAGGCAATGTCAACGCGCTCAACAGCATTGGAACCATGTACCTGCATGGCGAAGGAGTTCAAAAGGACAAGAAGGAAGCCTTCAACCACTATTCAAAGGCGGCAAGCCTGGGAAGCGCATATGCCCAAAACGCTCTAGGAAACCTCTACATCCGTGGAGACGGAGTGCCCCAGGATTGCGAAGAGGCATTCAAGTATTTCAGCAAAGCGGCTCAACAAGGCAATACATATGCGCAAAATGCCCTTGGCAACTTGTATTCCCGAGGCGAAGGCGTAGAGCAAAATTACCAAGAGGCATTCAAATGGTACAGCAGGTCTGCCGCGCAGGATAACGCCTATGCCCAAAACAGCCTTGGACACATGTATGCCCGTGGAGACGGAGTGGCCAAGGACATGGATCAGGCCATAAAGCATTTCACCAAAGCGGCGCAAAAAGGCAACGCATATGCCCAGAATAGCCTCGGAATTATGTATTACCATGGCGATGGGGTCGAACAGAGCTATGAATTGGCTCTTGACTGGTACACCAAGGCCGCGAACCAAGGAAATATTTATGCCCAGAACAGCCTTGCCGCCATGTACCGCTATGGCGATGGAGTGCCAAAGGACTCCGCTTTGGCATTCAAATGGTACTACGCCGCCGCGACCCAAGGAAACGCCTTGGCTCAAACCAGCGTCGGAAACATGTTCAGGCATGGCGAAGGCGTGCCCCAAGACTCTGCCCAGGCCTTCGTTTTCTTCACCAAAGCGGCAGCACAAGGCAATGCCATAGCCCAAAGCAGCCTTGGCAACTTGTACCGCTGCGGCGAAGGGGTCGCCCAGGATTTCGCAGAGGCCCTGAAGTATTACAAGCTTGCCGCTGACCAAGGAAACGCCCTTGCCCAAAACAACATGGGCAACATGTATTACCATGGGGAAGGCGTAGAGCAAAACGACGAGGAAGCGTTCAGCTATTACTTCAAGGCGGCCGCCCAAGGCAATGCCATAGCCCAAAACAACGTTGGCAACATGTACTTCAATGGGGAAGGCGTAGAGCCCGATCTAGTGGAAGCCTACAACTATTACTGCAAAGCGGCCGCCCAAGGCAATGCCCATGCCCAAAACAATCTTGGCCTGTCTTACTTCGAGGGAAAAGGCGTAGACCAAGACTTTGACCTGGCCCTGTACTGGTTTCGCAAAGCGGCGTCCCAAAACTTCGCCGCCGCCCAATTCAGCCTGGGCGAAATGTACCGCCTGGGAAAAGGCGTAGATCGGGATTACGCCAGAGCGCTGAACTGGCTGAGAAAATCCGTTGGCCGAATGCCTGAGGCCCAGGATAGCTTGACAAAGTGCTACCAGACGTTTATGGCGCGAGGCGGCACAAGGGCAGATTTGCTCACATGCCGCTAATCGACGGCACCCCCCCGTTGAACGATCATAAGCAAAAAAACAAGCAGCCGTCAGTCTTTGGAAAGAAATATAAATCAAATAAACAAAAAGGAAGAGCTATCCAAGCTCTTCCTTTTTGGATCAAAATGTATTTAAGAGAAAAGAGCTGCGCTTTTGCTCAAGCGCATCAAGCCCCTAGCTTTTTAGACTTAATTAAAAACTTCGCCAGCTTAACCAATAGCCATGTCCCAGTCTGCTCCAGAAACACAATTATCCCAAAGACGATTATCAAAAGAAACCTGGCGCTTGGATCGTAATGCGGGACGAGGCCATCCAGGGAAAGGCCTACCATTCCTATCCCGTACGCGCCTGGCGGGGTGTAGAGGACAATGAGGGCGATGTAAGCCGCAAACCCGATCAGCCACGCAAGAAACTTGTCGCTAAATTTGTACATGACTATCCCGCAGATTGCGAGGGTCGTTGCTGTTATAACAACAAGCCCCTCGGTGCTGCTGTTGGCGAGATCGGTTAGCGAGGGGGCTATCAAGAACTGCAGGACGTAGAGAGCGGCGTAAGCTGAAACAGCTGCTATAATAGGCTTTTTCATCTTTGCTTCCTCCAGCGGCGCGTAAGCGCCCCTATCTCCGGTTTTTGAGCACCAAATTCCAAAGCCCTATTTTTTATTTTGGGATAAGCTCTTATACATGAGAGTATCGATGAGAAAGTATGTACCCTCTCCAGGAATCTCGCTAAAAATTTTCTCACTGGCGAGATCTGTGTATTTATCAAAAAACTTAATCTCGCCATTGACCAAAGTGCCTATATCAAGACTGTTGAAGTTTCCGTCATATGGCCTGGAAAGCATGAAGCCTAGCATTTGCCTCTTGTAAGACGTTTTGACTTCTATAACGTCGCTGACGATAGCTGGGCTGATGTCCGATGCGCTCGTGGCAGACATCTCAAGCCTTACATTCTTGGAATATTCACCGCTTAGATTTCCTGCTATGTAAGGAATGGTCCAGTTATCGCTTGAAAGCAGCGCGGCATCTTTTATGGCATCTGACGCCTGGACTTCAAACTTTCTCTTTCCATCAGGCGTTACCCCGTCGCTCTTGGGATTGTTGGGGTTTAGATTCTGTCTGACCTCGCTTAGGTCGCCCAAGCCGTCTCCGTCTGAATCATTCTCCAGCGGGTTTGTCCCATAAATATAAATCTCTTCATAATCAGTCAGGGCATCGTCGTCACTGCTCGGCTTGTCAGGGCGCGTTCCAAGCTCCTGCTCTTTGATGTTCGAAATGCCGTCCTCGTCAAAGTCCTCGTCGCCGTCAGGTATCCCGTTTCCGTCATCGTCAAGCAGCAAAAGGTCAGTCTTCAGATATAGCCATTCAAACCCGTCAAGAAGCCCGTCTCCGTCTGAATCGGGGTTATTGCTGTCATACCCAAAAGATTCTTCGTCGTAGTCATCTAGTCCATCGTTGTCTGAATCCACCTTAGGCCTGGCCGTTGGCTTGGCAGTGGATTGTGGGGCGGCATCTGAAGGCGTTTCAGCCGTTTCGGGCGTTTCAGTCGATACAGGTGCTTCAGTCGATTCGGGCGTTACAGTCGATACAGGAGTTTCGGTCGATACAGGCGTTTCAGTCGATACAGGCGCTTCAGTCACTTTAGGCGCTTCAGTCGATACAGGCGCTTCAGTCGCCTTGGGTGTTTCAGTCGCCTTAGGAGATTCGGTCTCAGGCGCTTCAGTCGCTTTGGGTGTTTCAGTCGCCTTAGGAGATTCGGTCGCCTTAGGCGCTTCAGTCGCTTTGGGCGCTTCAGTCGCTTTAGGCGCTTCAGTCGCTTCAGTCGCTTTAGGAGATTCGGTCGCCTTAGGCGTAACAGAAGCCTTTGGCAACGCCGCAGAAGCTTCTGCAGGAGTTGGCTCAGGAAGAGACGAGGGAAGCTCTTTTTCTTTGAGCGATGGTTTTGACACAAACGTTGAATCGAGAGAAGGGTCAGATGCAGAGATCGAAGCTGTTTCTGTTGATTCAGGCGATGAATATAAAGCCTTGTTGGGTGAAGTCAGCAGCGCCGGCAGAGCGGCATCAGAAACCGATACCTCATTATTCGGCGCTGAGTCAAGCGAGACGTTATAGCCGTCATCAGTGTTTGCGCGAATGATAGCAAGCCCTGCCATCAATAATAGCGCGATGATAAGAGAAAGGTGTTTCATGCCAACTTTCATAAAAAAACCTCCTTGCAATGCTATTTTGGCGCGTGTTAGTGTATATCCCCAAATATGGGATATGCACTTATTAAAACTTTCAACCGCTGCCGGACGCGGCTGTTGCCAACACTAAACTAACAAGCCTATAAACAGACCGGATGTTAGTGGATGTATCGGGTTGAACATGTATGCCTCATACAAAAATGGATGGGAAGACGAAGCGCAACAAATGCCCGATGATTAACAAGTCGGCCAGTCTTGCAAAGGGATGCGCTGGAGAAATCCGCATAGTTATCCACACTCTTCACAGGGGGTAGCGTTATTGGCTTTGGGCCTTTAGGCCATATGTAAAAGCGGAAAATCTAGGAAATATATGAGCGGTGACGCGAAACCGGATGCGCCAGTAATCTCACGTTTTCGCATTTATCGCCTTATATCACTAACATACGTCAAATTATGAAGATGGTCTGATTGTGGATAATGGATAAAGAAAAATTCTGATTGGCTAACTGGGCTAGATGGAGAAATCGGCTAAATCGGCTAAGTTGGTTAGATGGGAAAATCGGCTAAATCGGCTAAGTTGCCGAAATCGCCTCTCTCTTTTTAATTGCATTAAAAAAAGGAAGAGCGTCAGCTCTTCCTTTGAAGTGCGGTTTGGGTTTTAGGAATTAAGATTGCGCTACATTCTGGAAAGGCAAAAAGTTATTTGCTTTTAATAGGAAAACTGGGCATAGGTTGCAATTGTCTACGCGTCCAGGAAAAATCAGGACTGAGCAATTGGGTCGCCGTTATTGCTAGCCTTAACCCTAAACACGTTCCAAGACAGCCGCTTCACGACCGAGCCTATGATCCCGTTTTCAAACGTCGCGCTTTCGCTGGATTTCGGGACAATGGCGTCGGGGTTCTCGTAGGTGTTTGCGGCAAGCATGTCAGAGGAGTGCATCTCGATGTGCTCAACGAATGAGCATTCCTTAAACCCGCTTACGTCCAGGTCTAACGAGAAATCGGTTTCTGAGCTTCGGTTTATCACAAATATGGTAAGCTCGCCGGAAGCGGCGTCATACGCCGTAGCGGCGTCAATGTATTTCAGCCCCTGCCGCTCGGGGTATTGGGCGTCATTGTCAACATATCGGCCGGGCAGGCTGAATTCTTCGCATTCTATCTTGGTTTCGAGAGAAACTCCTCGACCGTAGCGGATCAGTTGGGTCAGGGGATAGAAGGTGGCGTTTCTAAAGACGTGATCCCTGCTTGTTGCGGCAGCCGCCCTAAGACCCTCAGTCATGCAGCCGATTTTGACCCTGTCAGCGTGGCGAAGGAAGATTAGCATTACAGAAGCCTCTGTCAGAGCGCTAAGCATGTCGCTGCGCCCAGGAAAGAAGCCTTCACGCATGGAGTCCGGATTGTGCTTGACATATTGCCTTGGGCTGAAGTCAACAGCTGACTTGAAGAATCCGTAAGGGCCCATCCCCATATGAGGCTTGGGCGAAAGCCTAGGGAAGGAGCCGTACTCGTCAAACGAGAGCATCATCTTCCTTGGATTCTTCAAAGAGGCCTGAACAAAGTCAGAAACAGCTATCTCAGTGTTTATGTAGTCCTCAAAAGCGGCCGTTCCTCCAAGCATCCCAGTGTAGTCCCCAATCGGAGCGCTGTGATAGTGATGGAGGGAAATGTAGTCAACAGTGTTGTAGCATTCACGCAAGGCTTCAAGATCCCACTCAGGGTAATGAGGCAGGTTTGGGCTTGAGGAAACGCATGCCACGGTTTCAATGGATGGATCAGTCCACTTCATTGCCTTGGAGACTTCGTTGGCAAGAATCCCGTATCCCTTGGGGTTTCTCTCCCAAGATCCTATCTGCCATGGTCCGTCCATTTCGTTGCCAAGGTACCAGGTTTTCACTCCGTAAGGAGCTTCCCGCCCGTTCCGCCTTCTAAGGTCAGACCAGTAAGTTCCTCCGGGGTGGTTTGTGTACTCTACTATGTCTATCGCGTCATTTAGCGTTCCAGTTCCCAGGTTGACAGTGTACATGGGCTCAAGGCCAGCCAGCTCAGCCCACTGCAGGTATTCGTCATGCCCAATGTCATTGGGTATGTACTGGCTCCAAGCCATATCCAGGTTAGTTTTCCGATCCGGGCCGATAGAGTCTTTCCATCTCCAGCCGGATACGTAATTCCCGCCAGGAAGCCTGACTGCTGGAAGCCCGGACTCTCTTAGCGCGTCCAAAAAATCTCTCCTGAACCCTTTTTCGTCAGCTGTAGGATGCTTCGGGTTGTACATGCTCCCGTAAACCATCGTCCCTATGGGCTCCAAGAAGGCGCCGTAAAGCCTTGGCGAAATCTCGCCTATCTCAAAGCCTGGATGGACAAGAACCTTAGCTTTTGCCATGACCAACCGCCCTTTTTCTATTACAGATACTTGCCCAAAACCTCGGCCACTTTGCTTGCCGCGATCTCCACTCCTGCCGGAGACAGGTGAAGGTTGTCTGGCCCCAAGTTTCCGTCTATGTCAGCATTGATGACTTCAAACAAGTCGTTTATCTCAAGCCCGTCTCTGGCTGCGACATATTTTAGGATATCGTTGAAAGTAATGATGTCCGACAGATCCTTTCCCAACTTCGTAGGTGTGGTTGTAGCGAAGACAACTGTCGCTCCTGTCCTTTTAAGCACAACAGCCAAGCGTTCCAAGGCGGACTCGTATTCCACGGGCAAGGAGAAGTTTCGCCCAAACCCGTAATCATCGCCAAGATCCCAAAGCCCGTTGTTTATGTGGATGATGTCTGGATCTGGCATCATGGGAAGCCAGAACCTCAAAGAGTTCAAAGTGTACCCAGCCCAGCGGCCGTTTTCCTCAGGGCCGTAAACATTGGCCTTGCCTTTGAGCTTTTCCTTTACCAAAGGCTGGTAGGAGAGCCGGATTGAGTCTCCCAGGAGCAGAACGTTTTTCATGCGATCAGTCCTTTTTTTATTTTTAATTTTATTTTTATTTTTTTATTATTTTTTTATTTTATTTTTTTTAAGTTTCACCCCAAAAGCCTTTGCCCTTATATGCCCTTTCCTAGCCGATCTCGCCCATTCCCCTACAGATTCTCGTCTCCCACATTTCCAGGGTTCTTCATCCCGCCAGGCTGGCAGCAAGCCTTATCCAGCCACTCTGCGAATGACGGCCCCTCCGGGGTCTTCGCGTAATACCTGTTGGGGTACCGCGCCGCCGTGTGCGGGGTGGAACCCATCTCGTCCTTGCCAAAGGTTGAAATGAAGCTGCTGTAGTTCTTGAGCTTTGAAAGCCTTCGCACAGCGATCTTCAAGTGTTCGTTGTAGTTTTTCAAAGCGGTTTCGTTGACCGCGAATTCATTCGCGTTTAGCAAATGCTGAAATGGCGACAAAATGTTGTCAAATGCGCTGTTGTAGTGAAGAAGAAGCGCGTCTGGCAGATTTTTTGAAACCCGCTCAAACCAGTCAGCGATCAGCTCTCCGTCTCCTGACAATCCTTGCCATAAAACTTCCTCGCTGTTCCAGATGTCCCTTAGCACTTCAACCCAATGTGGGTTCCAGATCGAGGACGAGTCAGAGACTATTGCCACTTGGCTGGCCTTTGGCCAGAGGGAGGAGGCCAGCTCCGCATAAGCCACGCAAGCGAAAGCGCCAGCGCTTTCCCCCGCTATAACAAGCCTGTCGACTTCAGGAAATATGGACACTCCTGCTGCCAGGCTCTGCTTCACATTCGCGATCCCGTTGTGGTATAAGATCTTCTTGCTGCCGTCCGCCGCAACATAAGGAAACTCCCGGTTTCCTACATGCATGTCAGCCGAGACATAAGGTATGTATATTGCGTTCCAAGAATCGAAAGGGTTCTTTGGGTTGCTTTTCTCGAGTATGCCAACCAGGGTTAGGTCAGAGAATATGTTCAGTGATGAGCTGTAAAAGCCGTCCGGCTTAATCACAGTCCGCCAGGTCATGGGCTGCGCAGCTGTCTCCTGGTTCCAAGCGGCGCCTCCGCCTGAAAAGTAAACAATCAGGTTTTTTGACTCGCCCTTCTTGAAGTAGACATAGTAAGGGGACCCGTCGGAACATTTTGTTCCTTCCAACAACCGGCGGTACCATGTCTTGGGTTTTAGGGGATCGGATCCGTTATGCTCCCTAGCCCGTGACAGCCAAGCTTTTGCGGCCAGAAACGGCAGAAGAAGGATCACTGCCGCTTTGCCAAGAACCGCTTTCATTGCGTTGCCTCCTCGATTTGAGCTTGGCGCATCCAGAAATCTGGATATGCCATGAAACATCTTGTAAATATTATTATAACTCTTAGCGTTTGCTGTGTCAAAACGCAAGAGGCGCCAGGTTGGCGCACCCCCCAACCGCGCAAAAAAGGCAGGAGGCTAGCCTCCTGCCCAAAAAGCTATGTAAGGCGCTCGTGACCAAGCGCTTTTCAAACGATGATGTATGCCAGATGCCGCAAGCGCAATAAAAATATTATCAAGAGATCACTTGCTCTTTTTGCAGGTATTCCTCAATTGCCCTAATCACGCAGTCCATGTAGAGGGTTGTGGCCACTTTGCCGTTTACTATAACCAGCTGGAAGTCTCCAAACCCGGTCTTGTGAACGTTGTTTGAGCCCATTGCGAAAGATGGGGCGCCTACCAGCTTGTCGGCGTCGTCCTGGGTCATTCCTGTCTGAACTGATCTCAGGCCGTAAAGAAGCCGCTCAGCAGCTCTCCTTTTAGCCTTGTCTTTTAGCTCCGCCGCGTTGTCCACTTTGATGTTGAGCTTTTCGATAGCTCTTCCAGCCGCCTTGACCAGAGTCTCGTCCACCGCTTCAGAGAAAAGCTTGACAAGCTTTGTTCCGCATGAAGTATTTGGAATGTCGGCTAGTCCCAGAATGGCGGTAGCCCTTAGCTGAGGATCTTCTGAGTCGTTCAAGGCGATCTCAAGCAAAGGCTTCTCCGCGTGCCTGGATCTGGTCTTTGACAGCGCCAATACAGCCTCTTTGTGAATGGATGTGCGAAGCCTTTTCAAAAGAGACAAAGCCGCCATGTCACCCATGGCGCCAAGGCCGTCGCAGATGCCGGATATGCCTGTGCTGTCTTCTCCGTCAAAAGCCAGAACAAGCTTTTCCAGGGAGTATATCATAGGCTCCAATGACTGCGGGCTGTTTATCTTTCCCAAGGCAGTGCCGGCGTGGCCTACAACAGAGGAGTTTTTGTCTCCCAAGGCCGAAAGCAAAGCGGGAACCGATGACTCGTCTTTCAGGACGCCCAGCGAATCGGCGCAGATAAATCTGACTACCCAGCTTTCATCCTTCTTCAAAGCCTGGCAAAGGGCGGATACCGAATCCTTGTCTCGGCAATCCCCCAAAAGCCTTGCGGCATCCCTCCGCTCTTTCCATTTGACGGAATCGGACAAGGTCAGCAAGGCTTTTGACCTTGCGTCATCCCCATCAATCTCGCGGGTCGCGGCGAATGTTTCCTCCGCGCCGGGAAGCTCCTCCGCTTGAGCCGCAGGCGTTGCGGCAGACGGCTTTTTCTTTTTCTTGAATAGATCAATAAGACCCATTTGCCAGGCCCTCCTTAAAGTCAGCTGTCCGCTCTTCCGGGCTGAGCCCGAAAAAGACCGCAAGTCGCAATGTTTATACATAAGCTATTGCGGTCTTGGCTTCTCTGGCGTAATGCGTTGTCTGAGCCAACCGGGGCAAAAGCTCCCCAGGCGCTTGAGCGCCAACTATTTTCATCCATTATATTCTGATTGTACCAGCAAATGAGCCCATGGTCAATAAGAGCATATGCCAAAAGAACCAATGTGAAAATAAATCAGGGCCCTTAACGATAAATTTCTTAAGTGCATATCTCAAAATTCCAAAAGTGGCGCAGCGAAAGTCACAGCGATGCTTCTACGCGTGACTTTCGCAAGCCATAAAATTAATTTTGGGATATGCTCTAAGCCTCCAATAATTTTGCCCCAATATATTAAGGCTTAAGCCTAAATGCCAAAAAAAGGTGATCTTCTTGAATAGGGTCGCGAGTCCTAATAATATTTATTTATTTTTTTATTTACTTATTTACATAGCCGCCAAATATATCTCTTTTATCTCTTCTCTTGAAAACGCCTTGGGATGGGCGTCCAGGCCCGCCTTAGAAATTTTCAGGGCGTTGTCAGTCATCCATTCAGCGTCTTCCTCTTTCACGCCAAGGTCCGAAAGTTTCACAAGCAGGTCAATGTCGTGAAGCAAGCGCCTGACGGCGCTTGCGCAGTTGCGCTCACGCCCGATTATGTTCGCCAGAACCCTGAACTTGTCTTCGCCGTGGCCTGTTGACCGGTCAAATATCACCGGGGTCAGAGCTGCAAGCCCTTCTCCGTGGGTGATGTTCCTAAGGCCGCTGGCGGGATGCTCAAGTCCGTGAGGGGCGGTGACGCCTGCCATGTTTATGGCCATGCCTCCCATTACCGAAGCCCAAGCAAGGTCATCCCACGCCTTGCTGCACTTGCTTCCGGAACAGGCCCTGGCCAGGCTTGAAGCGCCAAGCTCCACGCCTCTCAAGGCTATCCCCTCGGCTATCGGGTGCGAGCCTTTTGAAAGAAACGCCTCCATGTTGTGGCACAGCGCGTCAAAGCCCACAGTCGCCAAAACTCTGGTCGGCATCGTTTGCATCAGCTCTGGATCTATGATAGACGCTTTCGCTATTATTGAGTGTGACTTGATAGATTTCTTGTCGCCAGTCTCCGGGTTTGTCAAAACCGCGAAGCCATTGCCTTCGCTTCCTGTTCCGCAGGTGGTCGGGGCTAGTATTGCGGGCAATGCCAGGTCGCTGGTCTTTCTTCCAAAGATGTAGTCAGAGAGATCGCCGGGGTTCAGGGCGCTGAAAGCTATCGCCTTCGCGGCGTCAAGGACGCTCCCGCCGCCTATCCCAACGATCACGCCAAGGTTCTGCTCCAATGCTATTGAAGCGCCTTTGTACACTGTAGTTGTTGTTGGGTTGGGCTCGACCCCGGAAAAGATCTCGCAAAAAACCCCCGCTTCCTTCAGGATGCCCAAGGCGCGATCCAGGAGCCCGGATTTCTGCGCGCTTCCCATCCCTACTACAAGAAGGGCTCGCTTGCTCCATTTCGCTGTCTCAGTCCCGATTTCAGAAATGCGTCCCCGCCCGAAAAGCAGGTTTGTTGGCAGATAGTAGTTTTTCATAATATCCCCTCTCAAGAGTGCCAGAGGCACAGGTGCCTTTGGCAAGGCGCTAATCATTGTCATAAGAGTCTTGCAGAACTACTGAGTTGACGAACGGCAGGATTTAGAACTTTATTATCGTTAGCTGGAGCGGCCCGACTGGCTTTGAGGCGGGCAACGATAAAAAAATCAACA
Organism: Clostridiales bacterium; assembly: GCA_031270945.1. Taxonomy (GTDB): domain Bacteria; phylum Bacillota; class Clostridia; order Lachnospirales; family WQUN01; genus JAISWZ01. The sequence goes on from JAISWZ010000420.1 coordinate 16,290, forward strand.
TTTGATCGTTCGTCATCATATATATTTTCCACAACATCAGGTCATGCGTCAAGTGGAAAAGGGCATAAAATCGGTGAATGGCAAAACGGACTTTTCTCTTTGGAGCATATCCCAAAATAAATTTTATAGCGCGGGAAAAGCCACGCGTTAAAGCATCGCATGCCTTTTCTCCGCGCCTTCAGCCTTGCTCAATCGCAACAATTATGTCTCCGCACTCCGGAGACTCCTCGATGTTCCAGATAAGCCTAAGCGTCTTAGATGGCGGGATCAAGAGCGTCGTTTCTTTTTCCAGCTCAAATAAAGGCGCTTCAAATAAAGGCGCTTCGGATATAGGCGCTTTAAGTGCCCCAGCGTCATCTTCTCCCAAGACCAGGAGGGAAGTCTTGGTGCTGCCGTATCTGGGGGAAAGGGTTACCCTAACCGGGCCATCCCACCCTTCGGCGTTAAAGCTGAAGCTGCCTGTCTTCCCGTTTTGCGACAGGTAAAAGTAGCCTACATGTGGCAGAATGTCCATGGATGGAGGTAGATCTACGTTAAATATGCGGTCCAGCGGCGCCCCAGGCCACGGGATCCCAGAATATAAATCTGCCAGGCTGTCTTTTGCTAGATTTATGAAATCGTCGCTGTAAGGGCCTGTTCTCTCATATACCCTGGCAACTGCCCCATTTAGCTCGAAAGCCCTGATTAGCCTCAAAGAATCGTCTGCTTTGCCGGAAATGATAGCGTCAGCGAGTACCCCAACTATGCGCTGCTCACTTGGATCCAGGTGTTGCTGAACGGGATCAGCCACAATAAGGATATCGGCTAAAAAGAATGGGTACGGCACCCCGTCCCGCTTGTCAACGTCCAGCGCGTACAGAATCTTTGAAACCGCGTATCGCGTCTCGGGCAGCCGGCAGTTGGATAGAATGTCGGTATTCAGGATGTCAGAGCTTGAAAGGACATAGGAGTACTTTCGGCCCTGGGAAGTCTCATTCACGAAGTCAGCCAGTCCCTGCACTGTCTCCATGTCCGTCCTGTTCCGCTTGAACAGCTTTTTTTGCGAAAAGACCGGATCAGCAAAGGCCAGAACCTTTGCCGCTGGGGCGTAGTAGGATGTGGCAAAGTTAAGGGAGAGAAGAATTATTACGGAAAGAAGCCCCCATGTTTTCGCCTGAGATATAGCGCATGCGCAAAAATAGAGGAGCGCTGGAACAAACAAAAGCAAATGCTGAATGCCAAGGCTCTGTATCCGGGTAAACAAGAAAAATGCCAGAACGCTCTGAAGCATTAGAAACAAGGCAAAAGGCCTTCTCTCCCTGTCCCGCAGGGACAGGGCGGCGCCTAGCGCCGCGATCACGCAGACGGCAAGCCCCGCTTGGCCAAAGAAAAATTTGATGCTGTAGCTGATCCCGCCCCTGTCGTAAGCGGAGTACGCATAGCTGTAGTCGTTGAAGATGAGCTTGTGAAGGAAGGGGCGAAAGAATACGTAGAGAATGGCCAGCCAGATCAAGCCCGATGAGCAAAGGTTCAAAAAGAGAAAAAGAGCTTTCTTGGCTTCATGCCGCACAAAAATAAGTTGGATCCCGTAGACCCCGAAGTATGCGACATAGAATGAGACTATCCAAAAGGTGTACCACCTGCGCATGAAGGCCAGGATCAGGGTGCACAAGGCAAGACCCAATATCCTTGGCAGGTCAACCCCATCCAGCTTAAGGCCTCTGGCTATCATCACAATCAGCACTGCAAAGGGAAGGCCAGCCGCGTCCAGGTATCCGCCAAGAGAGGGAGTCAAAAGCACTGTGCATGTCAATAGAGCAAGCAAAACGCAAGCGTCAGCCCAGATGGACTCGATCTTCAGCTCCTTCCTTATAAATAGCCAAAGCAGCAGCAAAAACGGCAGGCAGTAAATGTTGAAGCTGGATAAGGCGAAAGCCAGCTGCGAATTGAAAAACCTAAAGACAAGGGCGTAGGGCAGGACAGGCAAAAGCGTGTAGTCATCGCTTGCCAGGCTTCGAAACAGCTGGCCCATGGCCCCTGCCGGATTGCCAAACAACGCCTTTGAGTACTCCATGCAACGGATCCAATACCCTGCTATGTCCCAGTAGTATATGTAGCGCTCGCCAAGCTTCATGGAAAGGACAAAGGCGTTTCCAAGCAGTGCAAATAGCGCTGCCAGCAGTATTCGTCTTGCTCGTTGGCTCATGATAAGCCTCCTTGGGACGTCTGGGACTTTAAAAAAAGATTTCGCTTTGAACCTTAAATTTGATGCCTCAACGCTCTGGGCGTCATCAAGCCGGGCCTAAACCCGAAAAATCTACAAAAAGCCCTAAACGCGCGTTTGACTATCCAACAGTATAGCAGAGAGTCGAAAAATGTTCTAGCTTTATGTTTTAGAACAAATTTCTTTTAATAGAAATTTAAGGGATAAACCGGACGGACAAGGTGTTTCCTTGATAAAGATTAGCGTTATCGCAATCGCTTTCTAGGATAGGCTTCTTGGCCAATTATTATGCGCGAAATGTGTTGGGGTTTTAGGATGATAATGATTGGATAGATATGTATGAGAGTTAAAAGGCGAATATGACAGCAATTAAATAACTTGCTGAATATGCTGGCTTGAGTAGAATGACTGAATTTAGGATATTCAACAATTTAAACCCAAAAACTCGAAACTCAAAAAAACCAAAAAACAAAAACCAAAAAAACAAAAACCAAAAACCCAAAAACCCAAAACCCAAAAGACCAAAAAATCAAGATCAGATCATAAAGCGGGATGGAGACAAGTCTCCATCCCGCTAAACATATAGCTTCATATTACTTGCTTACCTTGAAAGTCACATACGCGTAATCCTCAACCCCGGCGACCTGAAGCAGGTATGTGCCATAAGTCAGGCTGGGCACGTCGTTGCCAAAGTTCAGATATTCGTCATATATGCTGGTGTCAACCAAGTCGCCTGAGATATAGGTCCAAATGGGGGTGGCGGAGTTGTAGAGATGCTCGACAACCGCTGACATTGATTGCGCTGTCAATTCGATCTCGTAGCTGCCCTCGTCAAGCTCGATGGACTCGTTGTTGACATACTTGTCGTCAATGATTCTCAGGTATACCCATCCATCGTACAGAGGATCTACTGGGCCAGCAGGTGCCGCAGGCTTGGTTGGGGTCGCTGGAGGAGTGACAGTAGCCTCGGGAGTGATTGGAGCCTCGGGAGTGATCGTAGCTTCGGGAGTAATCGTAGCTTCAGGAGTGATCGTAGCTTCGGGAGTGATAGTAGCTTCAGGAGTGATAGTAGCTTCAGGAGTGATCGTGGCTTCAGGAGTGATAGTAGCCTCGGGAGTGATCGGAGGTTCCGGAGTAGCCGAAACCGAGGCTAAAGGCCTCGGTGTCGGTGTTGCGGTTGGCTTGCTGGGATTGGACTCGCCAGCGGTAATGAGATCAAGCAGATCTTCTCCGTCTTCTGTCCATCCGCCGTTTTCAAGATCGCCAAAGTTGTTGTAGTCGTTGGGATCTTCGCCTTCGCTATAGGCAGTAGCCATCTGGGTTGTTACGTAGATGGCGTAGTAGTAAGAACCGCCAAATTCTCCAGTGATCTCTTTTCTCTTGTCTACAGCGTCAAGAAGCAGTCCAGTAGCCTCGCCTGCGGGAAGCGGAGATGCCCAGTAGAACCAGCCATCAGCGTCAGCTACCCAGTAGTCGCCGAGTTTGGAGCCGTTTGCCTTCCATTGTTCCATTGTCATGACCTGAGCGTTTTTGGTGAGCTTTACGCCAGGCTCGGTGCCTGTGTAAACAGTCGTGTTCTGATCTACGTATCCATCTTTCCTGTTTGCTTCTGATACGGGCATGTACCACTTTTGCCCGCCCATTGTCCATTTCCAGTACTGGCTGAAGTAAGAGCCGTCATCGCCTACTGTCACGTCATTGTTGTAGGGGATGTGAGTGAGCCAGGTGGACTTGTCAGTTAACAGCGGGCTTCCGGGCCCTATCACTTCCACTTGCTTGTCGGTGACATCCTTGCCGGCGTTTCTGCCGATTTCCATGTACTCGGAAAGCCTAACGCGCACGAAAAGTGGGACGTTTCCCCAGTTTTCGACATAGACATCCTTGTCAGGGCTGTCGAAATCATCATGGGTTGTTCCGCCTGGCTTTTCGTCTGTTCCGCCAAACTCGTTTACTATGTCGTTGTTGAAGCTGGTCCAAGCGTACGTGCCAGCAACCGCCGCTATAAGCAGCAGTGACAGGGCGCAGACAAGGATCGTCTGTTTTGGTTTAGACATGCAATCTCCTCCATCTTTCTATTTTTTAGTTCTATAAAAATATTTGATGCGAGCTGTGCAGGCTCACATAAATAATTTTACCAAATTTAGGGGCACTGAGCGTACTTGAGGCGCTGCGCGTAGCGCTTGGGGCGCTGAGAGCAGCGCTTGAGGCGCTGAGAGCAGCGCTTGAGGCGCTAGGGGTCATGTCCGGGGCGCTGGGTTTTTAAAGGCGAGCCGTCTTGCGGCTCCTAAGCGGCGCTTGCTCAACAAGCTCATGCTAATCCATCGCTTTTAATAATTCGATCAACAGGATTTGAGCTTGTTTTGCGCTTGCATTAAATATTTCGACGCACTTCGACAAAACTTTAATTAAAATTTGGCTAAACATTGAAGCAAGTTGATGCTTTTGCGTAAAGTTGGTTGACACTTTTGCGTTTGTTTGCGTAAAGATGGTTGATACTTTTATGTTTTCTTGCGCAAAACGAAACGATTCATTTAGAGACTGATTGGCCAAACGGGCTGATATATTAAGAAGAAATCGGTTTTTCGCGCGTCACAGCTCTAGAGCACAACTGAACCCATCTATTCAAACTATGATATTTGATTAAACAAAACAGTGTGAAAACCTAAAGCAAGGTGTCATGCTGGTTGTGGGGTTGGGAATAACAACGCAACCAGGGGTTCGACATTGATTTTGCCAACTTTGAGCCAAATTTCGACATCATGACGTGCCGCTTGAGGGTCGCGCTTTTATAAAACAGGGTGCCAACGTTAGACTAAGCAATAAAGGGATTAATGTCGAGTCGCAGTGCTTTTTGCAAACCTATTATACATCGATAGAAGAATCGTGTCAATTCATGACGGAAAATTGCGCTAAGGGAATCAGCAGCACCATGAAGTTGCTTGACGGTTTGGAGTTGATTTATGAAAACTTGCATTGTTAAGCATTAATAATGCATAAAGTTAGTTGATAGTTAAACTTTATTATCGGAAAGTGATGAAAGATCTAAATTTAGCCAATAAGTCGCGTGAGGGTTTGTCAGTTTACATTATGTAAGATATAATTACTTGGAATGTGATTGCGATTGTTTTGCTGCTTATTTTAGAAAGATTAAAAAAAGAACTGGATTATAAAAGAAGCAAGAAATGGCTTGTTTGCGGCATATGGGGGAAAATAGATCTAGTTTTGCTTGAAAAAAAGAAAAGGCAAGCCCATGCGCTAAAGCGGACGGGCTTGCCTTGGGGGGCGCTGGGCGCTCCGGGTGATGCGCTGCGCGAAATATGAAACACGGGATTTTATTAGAGAGAAAAGCCAAAACCCAAACTCAAGCCTAAAACCAAGCCCAAACCTAAACCCAAACCAAAACCCAAACCTAAACCAAAACCAAAACCAAAACCAAAACCCAAAAAAGGGATGGAGGCTGCGCCTCCATCCCTTTAAGCTCTAGAGTTTGTCTAAAGAATCTTTAACGCGTGACTCCGTAAGATGAATTTTTGGATATGCTCTAAGGCCTGCCGCTGCTCTTGCCGATGCGTAACGTGAGAAAGGCGTAATTATCGACTCCAGAGACCTGAATAAGGTACGTGCCAGAGCTAAGGCCGGCGAGTGAGCTGAAGTACAAGCCGTCTTTAACATATCCCTTATCGATCATGTCTCCGCCCATATAGGTCCAAATGGGGGTTGCGTATGTCAGGTTTTGGTAAACCCCAGCCCATTTGGCAGATGGATCGATCTCAATCAAGTAATGGGATCCGTCAAACGCCAAGTTGTAGTTCAGATTGGAAGAGTCAGTCATGACCAGCAAATGGACATAGCCGTCATACTTGGGATCGAGGGTTCCGCCAATTGCTGGAGGCGGGTCGAAAGAGGCAGGCAGCTTTTCTGGAGTGAGAGCTGTTGAAACGGGTGTAGGCGTCGCGGTTGGGATGGATGTAGGCGACGCGGTAGGAGCGGGTGTAGGCGACGCGGTAGGGCTGGATGATGTCGGGACTGAGGTGGGAGTAGGAGCTTCTCCTGCAGTTATAAGCTTGAGAAGATTTTCGCCTTCTTCAGTCCAGCCGCCTTTGTCAGGATCCGCGAAGTTGCGGTAGTCATCAGGCGCTGGGCCGGCGCTGAACGCGGTAGCCATCTGGGTGTCAACGTAGACGGCGTAATAGTAAGATCCGCCGTAAGGGCCAACAATGGTCTGCCTCTTGTCAATGGCGTCAATAAGAAGCCCTGTGGCGTCACCGGGCAAGACGGGAGCGGCCCAATAGAACCAGCCGTCAGAGTCTCCAACCCAATAGTCGCCTATGGGAGAGCCTAGGGCAATCCACTGGTTCATTGTGATTACGGTCGCGTTCCTGGTGCGCTTTACGCCAGGCTCTGTCCCTGTGTAGACAGTGGTGTTCTGGTCAATGTAACCGTCAACCCTGTTGGCGCTTGACACAGGCATGTACCACTTTTCTCCGCCCATGGTCCATTCCCAGTACTTGCTGAATGAAGAGCCGTCATCGCCGACTCTGGGGTCTCCGCCATAGGGCACGTGCGCTTTCCAGGTGGTTCTGTCGTTAAGCAGGGGTGTGCCGGGGCCAATGACTTCAACCGTCTTGCCTGGGACATCCTCGCCAGCGTTTTCTCCAATTTCCATGTACTCTGTAATTCTGACACGAACGAAGATGGACGTGTTGCCCCAGTTCTCGACGTAGACATCCTTGTTGGGCCTGTTTAGATCATCATGGGTTGTGCCTCCGGGAATCTCGTCAGACCCGGAGAACTCGTTCAGTATGCCTCCGTTGAAGCTGGTCCAGGCATACGTGCCGACTATTGAAAGCATTAGAAGCGCAAGCGCGCTTATGATAATCGCTTGCTTGGCTTTGGACATTTGGGTTCCTCCCTTGAGGATTAAGCATATCCCAAAATTAATCAAGGGCTTGGAAAAGCTGGCGATTTGCCCGTGCCACTATAGCAATTTTGGGATATGCTCTAAGCAAGAGACAAGCATAGCGCTTTGGCGGTTTGCTTTCTTGGAAAAAACGAGTAATGACGTTGTTTGATGGATTTAGCAGCGGTCAAGCCCTGTTGCGCCAAGCGCATGTCTCAAGAAATGCGCTAATTAAGGCCTGGTGTTGAATCTCCGCTGCCCTTGCCTATGCGGAACGTGACATAGGCGTAATTATTGACTCCAGAGACCTGAAGAAGGTACGTTCCAGAGGTAAGATCATCGGTTGGGCCGAAGAACAGGCTGTCTTCAACAAGTCCCAGATCAACCATGTCTCCGCCTATATAGGTCCAAATGGGGGTTGCGTAAGACAGGTGATGGTAAACGGCGGCCCATGCAGCCGCTGGATCGTACTCAATCAAGTAATGGGATCCGTCAAGCGCCAAGTTGTAGTCCTGCTCATAAAGGTCGCACATGACCATCAAATGGACTAAGCCGTCATACTTGGGATCGAGGGTTCCGCCAATCGCTGGAGGCGCTGCGAAAGTGACAGGTAGCCTTCCTAATGAGGGAACTTCTGGAGCAGGTGTAGGCGTCACGGTTGGGCCGGATGATGTCGGGCCTGAGGTTGGCGTAGGAGCTTCTTCCGCAGTTATAAGCTTGAGAAGATCCTCGCCCTCTTCTGTCCAGCCGCCCTTGTCAGGATCCGCGAAGGTGCGGTAGTCATCAGGCGTTGGGCCGTCGCTGAACGCGGTAGCCATCTGGGTGTCAATGTAGACGGCGTAATAGTAAGATCCGCCGTAAGAGCCAATGATGCTCTGCCTCTTGTCAATAGCGTCAATAAGAAGCCCTGTGGCGTCTCCAGGCAAGATGGGAGAGGCCCAATAGAACCAGCCGTCAGAATCTCCAACCCAATAGTCGCCTATGGGAGAGCCCAAGGCCATCCACTGGTTCATCGTGATTACGGTTGCGTTCCTGGTGCGCTTTACGCCAGGCTCTGTCCCGTTGTAGACAGTTGTGTTCTGGTCAATGTACCCGTCAATCCTGTTGGCGCTTGACACAGGCATGTACCACTTTTCTCCGCCCATGGTCCATTCCCAGTACTTGCTGAATGAAGAGCCGTCATCTCCGACTCTTGGGTCGCCGCCAAACGGGACGTGCACTTTCCAGGTAGTTCTGTCGTTAAGCGAGGGGTTGCCGGGGCCGATGACTTCAACCAGCTTGCCTGGGACATCCTCGCCAGCGTCTTCTCCAATTTCCATGTACTCTGTAATCCTGACACGAACGAAGATTGATACGTTGCCCCAGTTCTCGACGTAGACATCCTTGTTGGGCCTGTCTAGATCATCATGGGTTGTGCCTCCAGGAATCTCGTCAGACCCGGAGAACTCGTTCAGTATGCCGCCGTTGAAGCTGGTCCAGGCATACGTGCCGACTATTGAAAGCATTAGAAGCGCAAGCGCGCTTATGATAATCGCTTGCTTGGCTTTAGACATTGAAGCTCCTCCTTTGTGGATTAAAAGCATATCCCAAAATAGGGCGCGAGTTCGGTCGCGCTTTCTTGTCTAAGATCGAGACAAGAATTTTGGGATATGCACTTTGCTGATGCACTCAAACATCAGCATAAGTTATGTGTGCGCTTTGCAAGCGCAAAACAAGGGTTTGCGCTTGCTGTGTATAAAAATATTCATGAGGATTCCCAGGAGATTTTATCTTGGCAAAAACGCGTGATGTCGTTGTTTACGGCTTTCGCAGCGGTTCAAGCCCTATGCGCCAAACGCATGTCCCAAAACTGATTCCGGGGGTTTGCTCGTTGAAACCCGACAAACACTGTTCAAGCATACCAGGAATTTTTCGGCGCATGGGATATGCGCTAGCGCGTTGCCAGGCTTTAAAGCATGTCTTGCCTTTGCGCATATGTAGCCTAAAGCATGCCCGCCAAGGATTTTATGGATTTAGCAAAATCCTTGGCTTAGGGCATTTCCTCGCTTATGCCATAAATAAAATAATTACTCGCAGTTAATGCGGGCGGCACCTGGCAGAATGCCAGGACTGCGAATAATTATCGCAACTCGCGCAGATTTGGATAAAAACGCTTGTTGCGTTGAGCATATCATCAAAATTAATTAGGCTAGCAAAAGTCACGCAAGTTTGCTCGCCCGTGCCCGAGACAAACACTGTTAAAGCAGAGCTGTGACTTTTGCTGCGTCACTGCAGCAATTTTGGCATATGCACTAAGAGCATGCTGGCATAGGGACGAATGGTTCGAGCTTAGAATTATGCCAGCTTGCGAAAGTTTCGCAAGCTGCGCAAGCCGCATTCCGATATTGCGAAAAGGCGCCGAAAAGTCTTGGAGCATATCCCAAAATTAATTCCATGGCTTGAAAAATTCCGGATGTTTGCTCGCAGAAGATCGAGCAAACTAGTTGAAGCATTCGCCAGGAATTTTTCTGCGCCTTAACGGAATTTTGGGATATGCTCTTGGATGCTTGATCAAGCAAACCCAGGACTTTCGCAAGCCGGGAACCAATATTGGGATGCGCTCTAGAGCAAGGGAAATGCCCTTATGAAGAGTTCGCGATTAATTGCGTTTGTCCGGTCAAACGTTCTCAAGCGTGAACGAGCCAAGCTGATGGGTTGCGCGTTTTTGCGGGTGAAGCGAACAGCCCCTGGGAATCTCATAAATAGATCTATCTTTGGTGATGCATTTTTTTTGGCAAGAAGCATATCCCGAATTAATGTTAGGGCGCTCTTAAGGGGATATGCGCTAAATCGCTCTTTTTGCCGCGAGACGCCAAGTTAAGACACGACGCATTCTGGGCAAGCGACTATATGAATTTTGGATATGCACTAATTATACATCTGAAGAAGAAACATGTCAATTCGTGGCGGATTATCGAAAGTTGGGAAAAGTTTCAGAGAATAGATGATAAAAAGTCTTATGCGTTTGCAGTTTATCAACGCAATATCATGACATAGCGTGAATGTTAGATGTAAATAATGAGATGTTAACAAAAATGATAGAAATAATAAAAGTTTCTAATTCAGGGAGAGCGTGATAACAGTCATCTGCATGCGTATGTTTGATAGTTTCAATAAATTATGCCTAACTTGAACTAACAAATAAACCCCTTTAAATTGCATCAAACATATAGATCTCCAAGGCAAGAAATGCAACCCAAAATGGCTTGGCTTCAAGGTTTTCGCGAGATCAGCCGGGCTGGCGGACCGGCTGCCGCAGATTCTGATTCATGAAAATTTCATTATTTGATGTCGAAAGACGGGGACTGATTTTATGAATTTACAGCAAAGCTACATAAGCAGCATAATTATGAAGAATGACCTAGGAATGCGCTGCTTTGAGAGGATTCTCGGCGTCTGCGCGTTAAGGGCTCACAGCCTTGCTCGAATAGAAACGTTTTCCGGCAAGGCGGAAATGTCAAACTTGGCTTGGATGCCGAGGTTCTGGCTGATTTTCTTGGGAACTCATAGCTATGGTTTTAGCTGCGCCTAAATCACAACAAACTTGCTAAGAAGTAATTGGTCTGATTATTTATATTTTTTTCAATGTTTCGACATTTGCACTAGGCATCTCGTAAGAATTTATTTATAAAGCACCTTGCTTCTGTGATAAAATAAAGGCATATCCCAAAATTAGCAAGGGAGGCGCTTGAGTTGGAAGCGGAAGGCGACAAGGGCGTCCGCTCTTTGGAGCGGGCTTTGGACATATTGGAAGCCTTGTCTACCGAGCATGACGGATTGGGGATAACCGATCTGTCCAAAAGGGTAGGGCTTCAAAAGAGCACAGTGCATAGGCTGACGCAGACACTGGTCAGGCGGGGGTATGTTGAAAAGAAGGATGATGGAGCATACAGGCTGGGGCTTAAGATGATAGAGGCGGTGGGATGCTACATAAACAGCCTGGAGCTTCAGACTCAGGCCAGGCCTTTTGTCGCGCAGATAACGGCGGAGCTTGGGCTTACCGCGCATCTGGGAGTGCTGGAGGGAGATCAGGTTGTTTATATCGAGAGGATGGACGTCTACTCTGGAGTGAAGCTGTACAGCCAGATAGGGCTTCGCATGCACGCCTACTGCTCTTCCCTTGGAAAATGCCTGCTCTCTGCGCTAAGCGGAGAGGAGCTGTCAAAGGTGATGGGAGGCTGCAAGTTCGAGCGGTTTACCCCGAACACCATATCAAGCTTTGAAGAGCTGAAGCAGACGCTAAAGCAAGCCAGAAGCCAAGGCTGGGCCATGGACAACCTGGAGTTCTCCCCAGAGAACCGGTGCGTGGGCGCTCCCATATTTGACTACAGGGGAGAGATAATAGCGGCAGTCAGCGCAAGCGGCCCGCCATCGGTATTTACGGAGGACAGGGTTCCGCAGGTTGCGGCGTTTGTCAAGGACAAAGCTATGGCGATTTCGATGAGCCTTGGATATACAGGGAAAATTTAAGCGGATAGGAGGTGGAGGCAAAAATATAATAATATATAATAATAAAATATAAAGTTAAAACAAAAAGAAAAAAATAAACCCAAAACCCAAAACCTAAAACCAAAAAAAGGCAAAGGCAAGGCCGGAAACCGGCCTTGCCTTTGCCTTAATAGCCATTGCGGCTAGAGATCTTGGTAAAAAAGCTTAGAACAGGTTTTTCAGCACTATCGTCTTGACCCTTGTCATCTCTTCGAAGGTGCTCATGACTCCCTCGGTTCCAAGGCCGCTTTGCTTCCAGCCGCCAAATGGCATCTCAAAGGATCTGAAGAAGCTGGCACCATTTATGACTGCGGCACCCGCTTCCATGCTTGCGGCCACTTTCCAGGCCCGCTTGTAGTTCTTGGAGAAGACGCTGGAGGAAAGGCCGAAGATGGACTGGTTGGCGATCTCGATTGCCTCTTCGTCGGTATCGAATCCGATGATTGGAACGACCGGGCCAAAGATCTCCATGTCAAAGGCGACGTCTGCAGACTTTGGAACGTTGGCTATGATGGTTGGATCGTAGTAGGCGCCGTTTCTGTTTCCGCCAAGGATGATCTCTCCGCCTTGCTCAACCGTCTTTTTCACTTGCGCTTCCACAAGGATCGCGGCCTTCTCGCTTATGAGGCAGCCGACTTGGGTGGTTTCCAAGGCGGGATCGCCGAATGAGAGCTGGCTGATCCTGTCCACCGCTTTTTTGGCGAACTCGTCTTTTACTGAGTTGTGAACCAGGAAGCGCTTGCTTGCGCAGCATACCTGCCCGGTATTGTAGAAGCGGCCCCAGACCAGTTCCTCTATGGCCAGATCCAGGTCAGCGTCCTCAAGAATGATAAAGGCGTCGTTTCCGCCCAGCTCAAGGGCGGTCTTTGTAAGGTTGGCGGCGGCCAGCTTTTGGGTGGATATGCCGACTTCGGTGCTTCCAGTAAGGGTAACAAGCGAGACTCTCTTGTCTTCCACTGCGGCTGACTTTACGCTTCCTGGAGCGGTAAGGCATTGGGCCACGCCAGCTGGAACGCCAGCCTTTCCAAGCAGCTCTGTAAGCCTGAGAAGGGTCAGAGGGTTGTCAGATGAAGGCAATACGATTGGAGCGTTGCCCATTAACAGGGCTGGAGCGACTTTCTGGTCAAACAGATCGCAAGGGAAGTTGAAAGGGATGATGCATGCTATGACTCCCACAGGCTCCCTGGTCACCAGCTGAAGGTTCTTGTCTTGCCCTGCCTCTGTGCCTGGCGGGATGATGCTGTCATAGAAGTGCTTCGCTCTCTCGATAAAGCCTGAGAACCCGATCTTGATGTTTCCGATTTCGGCTCTGGCCTCTTTTATGGGCTTGCCGTTCTCAGCGCTGAGGGTCTGCGCCAGGCTTTCCTTTTCGGCGTCAACGAGATCCAAGAAGTTGTAGAGGATCGCCGCTCTCTCATGTATTGGGGTTTTGGCCCATGCCTTCTGCGCTTCGTAAGCCGCGCCTACCGCTATGTCAATGTCCTCTTTGTTTGCCTTTGGCACTGAGTCAATGACTTTGCCGTTTGCAGGGTTGATGATGTCAAATGTTTCTGAGGAAACGCTGTCTGACAGTTTTCCGTTTATGAACATTTTCATAAAAAAGCCTCCTTTTTGGGTTTTGTTTGAGCAAATTTGCGTGTCAACCTTGAATTTATGCCTAGTCATATCCCATTCTTGGGATATGACTAGCGCCGTGTGCGGCTAAAGCGGGGAAACCCCGCGCTGCTTTCTACGCGAATGCTGTGAAGGAAAGCATGAGCCCGCCTGTTGTGTTGTTTCCGTCATCCTCGTAGCCGTACTCTCCGAAGGTGAACTCTACTATGAACGGGATGTCTCCTGCCGCTTTCTTCACGGCTTCTGCCAGCTCTTCGATCCTGTCGCCGATCCCGGCTCTTCTGCCGCCGCAGTGCACCAGGTGCAAAGCTTGGGGCTTTTGGCCAAGCTTCTCGATGACTTTATCGATTGCTTCAGGGGCTGACGCTATGAGCTTGTCTACGCTTCCTTGCATCTGTATGACCGCAGTGCCAACAGCGAGGTTGGCGCCTATGTTCATGGAGTAGTTGTCATTGCCGAACATCGGGTGCCTGATCGCGGTCAAGTCGCCAAGGCGATCCTTCACTCCCAGAGGGGCTGTGATTGTGGCGACAAGCAAGTTTCCTCCAAGTATATCATCCGGGTTTTGGGATGTCCACTCCGCATACTTCTTTACTGCTGGAACTCCGTCTATCTCAACGAGGGTACGCTTTCCTTCAAGTTTTGTTATTATTCCGACATTGGCAGTCTCGTCGTAAGCGCCTGTGAAGACGTTTGCGAAGGGGCTGTCAGTGTAGATGAACGCTACAGCAACTGCGTTGGCGGAAACCGCTTTGTCTGTGAAGAGCAGCCAGTCGCCAGAGATTGAGTTGTCAGCGGCGCTTCCGCCAAAGAACGGAACCCTTCCTATTACCTCAGTTATGCCTTTCAAGAAGAACTCTTCTTCTCCTGGAGGGGCGACCATGTAGAAAAGTGCTGGGGGAACATTTTTCCCTGCAGCTTTCAGCGCTTCAAGGGCGGCCTTCTTGCCAGCCTCGCGGGCGCACTCCTCTTTTTCCACAATCGCGACTCCCACTTCCAGATCTCCAGCAAGGGCGAAGACTCCAACGAATCCGCCGTCGCCAGTGATAAAGCCTTCAGGCGTGATTACGCCGGTGAAGGAGGTGTTTCCGATTAGCGGAACACCTGGCAGCTTTTCTGAAATGCTGTCAAGAAGCGCCTTCTGGTCGTACTGGACGCCGCTGTAAACGAAGGCAAGCTTTATGTCAGACAAAGCTTGCGCTGCTTTCAAAGCCGCCTCGGCGCCGGCCTCAGCCGGGCTGGGTATTGAGCTGCCGCTTGCGTATGCTTTAAGCATTTAATAGCCTCCTCGCCCGCTTGGGGCTTTTGTGCAAAGAAATGGGCTTACTTTCATCTTTATCGTAAGCATTTTCTGTATCTAGCGCACGTGAGGAAATCTGTTATGATCATAATGCCTTTATTAGATGCTGTCAAGCTGCGTATTATTGTTATTCGGAAAGCGCGTTCCACCTGGTGGAACAGTGTGGTGCAGGGTGAAGGCTGCAATAGGGATGGCCGAATTTATGGAGAGAGAAGGGGGAGCTCGGATGGGGGATACTCCAAAGGCGGCGAGAGAAAGGTTTATAGACTTCCATTAATTCTCATGAATAAGGGATCGAGAGCGCGGGCATATTATTTATAGGATATGTATCAAGTCAAGCACAAAAGCGGAGGAGCGGGAAACCCTCCGTTTTTGTGCTTCGTTCGGGTTTTTGGGTTAATTTGAGAATGGCGGAATCATGGGAATAAAAAATATATGTTAGCATGGCGGACATGATGATTTGTTGAGCCTTGGTACTGGTCCTATGTTGAGGGAATGAATTAAAATGGCGGAATCAAGGGATTAAAAAACATAAGTTAGCAATAATACTCCAAAAACTGCGCGAGATAGGGCATATGATATTCCATTAATTCTCATGCATAAGAGATCGAGAACGCAGGCATATTATTTATAGGATATGTATCAAGTCAAGCACAAAAGCGGAGGAGCGGGAGACCCTCCGTTTTTGTGCTTCGTTCGGGTATTTGGGTTTTTATTGGAAAATGGCGGAATCATGGGAATAAGAAACATAAGGTAGCAATGATACTCCGAAGATTGCGAGAGATAGGGCATACGATATTCCATTAATTCTCATGAATAAGGGATCGAGAGCGCGGGCATATTATTTGTAGGATATGTATCAAGTCAAGCACAAAAGCGGAGGAGCGGGAGACCCTCCGTTTTTGTGCTTCGTTCGGTTTTTGGGGTTAATTTGAAGATGGCGGAATCAAGGGATTAAGAAACATGAGTTAGTAATGCTGGCATGACGATGTATTGATCCTCGGTACTGGTCCTGTGCTGAGGGAATGAATTAAAAATGGCGGAATCAAGGGATTAAGGAGCATAAGTTAGCAATAATACTCCAAAAACTGCGAGAGATAGGGCATACGATATTCCATTAATTCTCATGCATAAGGGATCGAGAACGCGGGCATATTATTTATAGGATATGTATCAAGTCAAGCACAAAAGCGGAGGAGCGAGAGGCCCTCCGTTTTTGTGCTTCGTTCGGTTTTTGGGTTTTAATTTGAAAAAGGCGGAATCAAGGGATTAAGAAACATAAGTTAGCATTACTGGCATGCGAAATACCATTATTGCCTCGATATTGATCTTGTGTAGAGGTATATATCAAGAGGCATCTAAAGATGGCGGAATCAAGGGATTAAGAAACATAAGTTAGCATTGCAGACATGGACATCTAGATGAAGTGAGCAGACTACTCGTAATTGTCCAAGCATCTAAAAACGGCGGAATCAAGGGATTAATAAATATAAGTTAGCATGACGGGCATGGCGAAGCACAGACGGCTTTTAACAGCTAAAGCGCTTAAAAATGGCGGAATCATGGGAATAATAAATATAAGTTAGCGCTTTGCTCGGCTAAGCGAAGGCATAACTGCCTATCATGATTCGTCATCCATGAAGCGATTTATTTTGTGTACATATTAATGTTAGGATTGCAAAGACTAAATTAGAATTGGCATGATAAATGTCGAATTTTAGCATATCTCAAATTACTGCGGCGAAGCCAACAAATTGGGATTGCTCTTATAATAAAAATTTTAGGAGGTTTATAATGACTAACGCAGCAAAGCGCCTCATAGGGACGCTCATGGCAACGCTCCTGGTCTTTGGGGCTCCTGGCATCAAGGTAGTGGAAGCGGCCACCGGGCCGGTACCGACAGAAGTGCGCACCTTTGACCCTGGAACCGATCACTTTATCACGATCAAGGATGATGGCACAGTCTGGGGAACAGGAAGCAACAATTACGGGCAGATGGGTGATGGAACAACCACAGATCGCCACACTGAAACGGTCAAAATCATGGACGGCAAATTTAAGGCAGTGGAAGTGATGGATGACACTAGCTTCGCGTTGAGCCAGGATGGCACACTGTATGGCTGGGGAGCAGTAAGCTACATGGATTACAAGCTCACGCCTGTTAAGTACATGGATCAGGTCGTTGACTTTCAGTCGTTTGACTATATGGCTTGGGCTTTGAAGAATGACGGCACTCTTTGGTCATGGGGAAGTCAACCTTCGGATTCTTACATGAATGAGGGGCCAAACCAGATTTTAGACAAGGTTTATTCATTCAAGCATGGCTATTATGGAACTGCATACGCTATTAGAACTGATGGCACTTTATGGTTGGATTTATATGGCGCAGGGGATGAGAAAGACGGAGAGTTTTCCAAGATAGCGGACGATGTAATTCAGGTCATTCCGATCGATAGTTTTGATGAAATATCAGTGCAGCATGCCGCCTACGTCAAAAAAGACGGCTCTCTGTGGGAAGTTAAATTGGGTGATGGCAAACCAGAGCACAAGAAGGTCATGGATTCAGTGAAAAAGGTAGAAGGAGGCCTCTACAGAAAGCTTGCGCTAAAGGAAGACGGCTCGGTTTGGCAATGGGGTGAAGGATGGTACAGGAACAATGATGGGGATCTTACAAGTGAGCCGATAGCGGTTCCTGAAAAGGTAACTGACAACGCTATTGACATATTTGTATTGGAAAATATATGCGGAGTCTTGAAAAAAGACGGATCTTACTGGTCTTGGGGCAGAAACGCTTACGGAGAGGTTGGAGACGGAACAAGAACACCTAGATATCAGCCTGTGAAGGTCATGGATTCGGTGTCATCAGTAAATATTTGGTATGGCTTCGCTTTTGTTCAGCAGTCTGATGGAGACATCTACTACATGGGGTATAATGGTGATAACGAACCAGTCAAGCCATACTGTTTGTTTGAAAAAGGCATGCTTCCAGCCGGAGCTCCAGTATTTAGCCCGGTTATCAAGTTGCCGGAAACAGACGAGGAAGACACAACGCCAGCTCCAACTGAAACACCTGCTCCAACACCGACAGAAGCGCCAGTGAACTATCTCTATGATATCGTTGATCCAGGCGAAGCAGTGACGTTGCCTTCTGAGAAGCTGGAAGCGATTGCTAGCGCTTCCCAAGCAGCTACAGCTGTAAAAGAAGTGATTGCTACGCTTACGGCAGAACAGAAGAGCTCTGCCACAGGAATAGACCGAGTTACCCTGTTTGCCGAAGAGGCGATAGCTCAGGCGGCAAGCGAGTATACCCAAGGAAGCATTACTATAGACTTGGCGAAGGCGAATGCCTTGGAAGCCAAGGTAAAAGAAGCGAAAGAAGCTGTTGAAACCGCGCTTGCATCTGAAGGCATTATCCCCAGGCGAGAGCTAAGGACAAAAGGGAAGATCCTGGCTGACAGCGGTTCGTTGGATATTAAAGTGGCGTCTTCGACCAAGCAGTCAAGCCTTGACTCTGTTGCGGTAGACACTCCCTATGGAGCGCTGGAGTTCTCTTCAGAGATGCTAGATACCCTGGACAGTGATCTGGCTGTCGGCGTTTCAAACGGAGATACAATCCTTCAGTGGTCAAATGGATTTGTTGACACCATAGCCGCTGACAACGCGCTTGCCATCAAATTTGACAAGGAGCTTAAGGCTGGCGTAAAGCTTTCGATTCCGGCAACCGGAGACGATTCATATCTAGCTATCGTAAACGAGAAAGGCGAGGCTTCAGGCGGAAAGTTCAACCCGGCAACGGGAAGGCTTGAAGCTGTGATCAGCGCCTCCTCGTCCTACTCGATAAAAGACAACAAAAAGGATTTTGCTGACATCCAGTCAAAATCCAAAGAGATGCAAAAGGCCATATCGGTTTTGACTGCCAAGGGAATCATCAGCGGGACAGGAGCGTCAACATTCTCTCCTGATCAGGCCATATCAAGGGCTGAGATAGCGGCTCTTGTCCTAAGGGCCTTGTCTAAGCTCAACAACAGCGAGGATGGGCAGTTCTCTGATGTTTCAAGCGGAGACTGGTACTTTGGCGCTGCTGGATCCGCCAAGAAGCACGGTATCATGGCTGGCACGAGCGCTACAGAGTTCTCGCCAAAGGCCATCATACCCAAGGATCAAATTGTGGCGGTTGCGGCCAGGGTTTTGCGCCTGGAGATGAAATATAAAGATCCGGCTGACACTGCAGCCGCGCTCTCGGTTTACTCTGACGCAGGGCAATTGGCTGACTGGTCTAAGGTTGACATCTCTCTGGCCGCAAGGGAAAACCTGGCGGTTGGCAGAAGCGACGGAAAATTTGCGCCGACTGCCGAAATGACAAGGGGAGATGCCGCTGTAGTGTTGTACAGGCTTTTCAACAAGCTCTGGTAAGAGGTTTGAAGCGCCGCGCGGACATGGGAGTCCGCGCGGCGCTCTTTTGGTTTCAAGCCAGGTAAGCTCCCACATCCAAAAGCTAATTGTTTCTTATTAAAGAAAATGTTATCATTATACGAGATGACAAAACAAGACATGAGTCGACGGAGCTTTGCTTGCGTATCTATAGTATGAGCGAGCGCGTTTTCGCTCGCAAGAAAAGGATACGCACAAAAGGAGGTTTTGAAATGGCTGCAGCAATGAAGCGCATTCTGGCTGCGGCGCTAGGCGCTGCGCTGATTATCGGGCCGCTGGGAGAAACAGCCCAAGCCGCCCAAGCCGCCCAAGCTGGCGAAAAAGAGCTGCGCGATGAAATGATAGTGTCGATCTTGGAGGAGCTTCCTTCATATCTCTATGATGTGGTGGATCCAGGAGAAGCCGTAGAGTTTCCCTATGAAGACCTTGGGCTCATCTCCAACTCTTCTGAAGCGGCTTCAGCAGTGAAAGAAGCGGCCGCTGGGCTTACGGATAGCCAGAAGAGGTCTGCCTCAGGCATCGACAGAATGACCTTGTACGCGGAAGAGGCGCTTGCCCAAGCGGCGAGCGAGTATGCGCTAGGCGAGATAAACATAGATCTGGCAAGGCTCGAAGCGCTTAAAGCCAAAGCCTTAGAAGCGAAAGCGGCTGTTGAAGAGGCGCTGGCCGAGTCGGGAATAGAGACCAGGCGCGAGGTCAGATTGAGAGTGAAGATTCTCACAGACGCAAAAATGATGGTGCTGATAGATCCGTCAGCAAAAGAGGCAGGCTTGGACGGCGTTGTTGTTGAAACCCCATCCTTTTCTTTGGAGTTCTCCCAAGGCGTTCTTGATCTGGTTGAAACCCCTCTGTCTATCCACGCTCCAGGAGGAGTGGAGGTTCCGGCTCGCTGGAATGGCGCGGCGTCATCTAGCGGCTTGAACATGCTGATAGGGCAGGATCTGCTGGAAGGGATAAAGCTTTCCATCTCCATAAGCGGGGATCCTGACAATCTGGCTATCATGAACGAAAGCCGGGTCGCGTTTGGCGGCAAGCTCAACCCAGCCACAGGCCGGCTGGAAGCCAAGATATTTGAGTCAGGCACATATTCGGCAAAGGAAAACAGCAAGAGCTTTTCTGACATTTCATCAAAGTCAAACGAGATGCAAAAGGCCATCACAGCTCTTGCGGCAAAGGGCATCATAAGCGGAGTCGCGCCTGGTGTATTCTCCCCAGACTCAGCCATAACCAGGGCTGAGGTGGCAGCAATAGTGACCAGGATCCTCTCCAAGCAGAGCAAAGGCTATGGCGTGCAGTTTGATGACGTTGAAACTGGCGACTGGTACTATGACGCCGCTGTCTCCGCGAAAGAGAATGGCATTATGGCTGGGACAAGCGAAAGCGAGTTCTCTCCAGAAATTGTGATACCCAAAGACCAACTCGTAGCCGTAGTAGCCAGAGCGCTTATCCTGGAAATGAAGTACAAAGAAGTAGACGATTACTCGATCCTATCAATGTTCGCTGACGAGCAGGATTTCGCGGACTGGTCAAAGGTCGACATCTCCTTTGCGGCACGGGAAGGACTCGTAGTTGAGAGAAGCGATGGCTTGTTTGATCCGAGCGACGAAATGACAAGAGGAGACGCGGCAGTGCTGCTGTACCGCTTGTTTTCAAAGGTTTGGTAGGAGTTTTCAGGCAAAGCCCAAAGACTGAAACTTTAAATTGGCATAAAAAGCGCCATGCGGCTATCGCATGGCGCTTTGCTTTTGTCTTAAATCTTTATCCTGGCGACTCCGCTTCTTACAGCCGCTTCCGCCACGGCTTTAGATACAGCTTCCTTGACTCTTGGATCGAAAGCGGCAGGGATGATGCAGTCGGGTGCCAACTCGCGTTCTGAGATCAAATCAGCAATCGCTTTTGCGGCGGCGATCTTCATCTCGTCATTGATGTCAGAAGCCCTAACGTCCAAGGCACCCCTGAAGATGCCAGGGAAAGCAAGAACGTTGTTGACTTGGTTGGGGTAATCGCTCCTGCCTGTTGCTACTATGGCTGCACCAGCCGCCATAGCCAAATCTGGCTGAATCTCAGGTACGGGGTTTGCGCAAGCGAATACAATTGCGTCACGCGCCATTGATTTAATCATTTCAGGAGTGACGATGCCAGGCGCGGAGACGCCTATAAAGACGTCAGCGCCCATTAGCGCTTTGGACAGATCTCCTTTGACAAGACGGCTGTTTGTGATCTCAGCCATTTCGGCTTTGAAGGGGTTAAGGCCAGGCCTGCCTTTCCATATGGCGCCTTGCCGATCACACATCACGACATCCTTGAGTCCAAGGGCTTGCAATAGCTTGATCACAGCAACCCCAGCCGCGCCAGCGCCACTGGTGACAACCCTGATCCCGTCAAGCGTCTTTCCTGTCACTGTCAACGCGTTTATAACTCACATTCCAAAGTTCAAAAAAGGGGGGGTCCCTAATATAAGGACCCCCCGCTCTGGATGCAATAAATGTACCACAAAACCGGGGATTTGTCGATTAGTTCTTTTGCGTATTCTGATT
>JAISWZ010000110.1 GCA_031270945.1 Clostridiales bacterium
AAAAAAATAAAAAGCAATAATAAACGCGCGTTCGCGCTTTCCAGAAAGGATGTGGCATATGCAATACCGCATTGACCAGAAATCCGGCAACTCTCTGTCCGCCCTGGGTTTGGGCTGCATGCGCTTTCCCATGTCGCTTGGGCGGATCGACCTCGCAAAAAGCGAGAAGGTCGTGCTTTCCGCAATCGAGCAAGGCGTCAACTACTTTGACACAGCCTACATCTATCCCGGATCAGAAGAAGCCCTGGGAACCATCCTGGATCGCAACTCCATGCGCAAGAAAGCCTTCATAGCCACAAAACTGCCCTTGGCAAGCTGCCACAAGGCGGAGGACTTTGACAAGTTTCTCTCAGAATCGCTTTCCCGGCTCAAGACCAACTACATTGACTACTACCTGCTTCATTCCGCCTCGGATCTAAAGCAGTTCAACGACATGTCCGCCTTGGGCCTGCAAGACTGGCTTAACGCAAAGAAGAAAGAAGGCATCATCAAATCCATAGGCTTCTCTTTCCATGGAACCAGGGACGAGTTCCTAAGCCTGCTGGACGCGTACCCCTGGGACTTTTGCCAGATCCAGTACAACTATTCCGACCCCAACTACCAGGCCGGAGTAACTGGGCTCAAAAAGGCCGCAGAGCTTGGAATGCCCGTTATAATCATGGAGCCGCTCCTAGGCGGAAAGCTGGTTGGAGGCCTTCCAAAGAAGGCGGTGGAGCTCTTCGCCAATGCCGATTCCAATATAACCCCAGCCGGCTGGGCGCTTGACTGGCTCTGGGATCAACCAGAGACTACCGTCGTGCTCTCAGGCATGAACACTGTCGAGCAGATCCAGGAAAACTGCGCCTTGGCCAGCAAATCCGCCCCTGGCATGCTGACTCCCGAAAACCGCGAGATCTATGTTCAGGTCAACAAGCTTTTCCAAGAATCCTACAAGATCCACTGCACGGGTTGCGGCTACTGCATGCCCTGCCCTAAGAACGTCAATATCCCTGGCTGCTTCGCCGCCTACAACACCTCGTACGTCATGGGCTTTGTCACCGGCATCCAGCAGTACGCGACAAGCACCAACATCATTTCCGACAGGAAAAGCACTGCCGGCCTTTGCGTGGAATGCGGCAAATGCGAGTCCCATTGCCCGCAAAAGCTCCAAATCCGCCAGGAGCTGAAGAAAGTGGAGCGCCGCCTGGAGCCCTGGCCAGTGAAAGCGGCCTTGGCTGTGGCGAAAAGGGTTATGAAGTAAAAGAAAAAGGTTCTGCGTCTGCGGCGCAACGCCTTAAACAGATGATATGTAATCATAAAAAAACGACAAAAAGAAAAAAATATAAAAAGAGCCAAAAGCGGGGAACCCGCTTTTGGCTCTTTGCCTTTAGTGCATATACCAAAATTCCGCAAGTGGCGCAGCGAAAGTCAAAGCACTGCTTTAACGCGTGACTTTCGCAAGCCCTAAGATTAATTTTGCTCTTTGCCTTTAGCATTTTGCCTTTAGCGCTGCAAAACCCCCATATCCGCAAACCGCTTTCCCCTACAGATTGCTCCTCTTCCAAAACCTTGGCGTTACAAGCATCAGCGCGGGATAAATCTCAATCCTGCCTAGCAGCATGCAAATAGAAAGTGTTGCCTTGGACAAGTTTGAGAAAGTGGAAAAGTTGCCCATAGGACCTGCGACACCAAGAGCTGGCCCAATGTTTCCTATAGCTGAAGCAGAGGCGGCAAAAGCCGTCTCCAGGTCGTGCCCGTCCAAAGACACTATCAGTATAGAAATCGCCAGGATAAATATATACAGGAAGAAAAATGAGTGTATCCCGGCGACAACGCTGTCTTCCATGGGCTTTCCGTTTAGCCTGGCGTCGTTGACGGCGGTGGGGTGAAGGATCTTTCCAATGTCCTTGCGTATGGTCTTCGCAAGGACAAGTATTCGCATGACCTTTATGCCGCCCGAGGTAGATCCTGCGCTTCCGCCTATGAACATCAGGGCGATTAGCACGCCTTTTGAAAACTCAGGCCAAAGGTTGAAGTCCTGGGTTGAGAATCCCGTGGTAGTGACAACTGACGCCACCTGAAACAGTGCGTTTCGCAGAGACCCCTGAGGGGTGCTGACCCCAACAACAGCCAGGTTTATCCCTATCATAAGCACAGCGCCCAATACTATGGCCAGGTATAGCTTCAGCTCTTCGTCGTGCAAGACCACTTTTGCCTTTTTTCTCAAGATCAGCTGGTATAGGGACATGTTAACCCCGCAAGCCAGCATTCCCAGAACTATTACCAGTTCAATGTAAAAGCTGTTAAACTCGCCAACGCTTAGGTTCTTGCTGGAAAACCCTCCAGTGCTCACTGTGCCGAACGCGTGCACCAAAGCGTCGTAAAGGGGCATTCCCCCAGCCATGAGAAGTATCGTGATTATGACAGTGAAAGACAGGTATATCAGGTACAGGATCTTGGCCACCTGCCCTATCCTTGGCACAAACTTGTCTACAAAGGGCCCAGGGGATTCCGCTTGCATTATGTGTATGTTGTTTGCCTTGACAGAAGGCAGGACGGCAATCATCAAAACCAGGACGCCCATTCCGCCCATCCAGTTGGTGAACGCCCTCCAGAAGACCAGCCCCTTGGGAACGCTCTCAACATCAGTGAGAATGCTCGCTCCCGTAGTTGAGAATCCAGAGATCGCCTCGAAGAGCGCATCGAACATGTTCGGCGCCACTCCGCTGAAGAAGTATGGAAGGCAGCCAAAAAACGAAAGAAGCAGCCATCCTATGCCCACAAGGGCAAACCCGTCCCTTGAATAGATGTCAGTGCTCTTGGGCTTCGCCAGGAGCGCGAAAGTGCTTGCCACCGCCAGCATCAGGATGGACAGGATAAAGGCTTTCAAATCCTCGCCTTGCCCGTATATGGCAGACACCAGCAGGGACGGAAGCATGCAAACGGCCTCAAGCCGCAGCAACGTCCCCAGTGTGCGTATTATCATTTTAAAGTTCATTTGCCGTTTTCCCCTAGAATAGCGTTTCGGACAATTATCTTAAAGTTCATTTGCCGTTTTCCCCTAGAATAGCGTCAAGTTTCAAATGCCGTTCAGTCTAATTATTCTTGTTTTCATTTCCCGTTCGCCTCAAGAATGTCATTCAGATCCGTTATCCTTGTGTTTTTGGCAAAAAGGACAACTGAGTCCCCGGCATGGATCCTGTCATTGCCATGGGGAATGAATGTCTCGTCTTTGTGGGTTACCGCCGCAATGATAATCCCGGGCTTAAGGTGTATCTTTTTTATCTGGGACTCCACTATCCGCTTGTGGCTGGCGTGAACGGTAAACTCAACCGCCTCCGCCTGCCCGTCGACTATCTTGTACAAAGAGTCCATTTTGTGCCCTTTCGCGTTTTCCATGCCGCGCACGAACCAGGTTATGAAGTTTGAGGTAATCAGCTTTGGGTTTACTATGTTGTCGATCCCAATGTTTTTCACAACCCCTGAGTACATCATCCGGCTTATCTTGGCGACCACTTTCCCGACTCCGTATTGCTTGGCCAAAAGGCCTGACATCAAGTTGTCCTCGTCATGCCCCGTGACGGAGATAAAGGCCTGCATTTGGGAAATGTTCTCCGACTTCAAAAGCCCGTCCTCAGTTCCGTCTCCGTGTATTATCAAGGCGTTTGGCAAAGACTCCTGCAAAGCCACGCACCTCTGCCTGTCTCTTTCTATTATGGTCGCCGCTATCTGGATCTCGCTCAGGTACTTGGCCAAGTAATAGGCGACCCTTCCTCCGCCTATTATCATGGCGGCTTTTATCTTGTTCATGTGTATTCCAATCTTTCTGCAAAACTCATGAACCTGGGCAGGCCGCCCGACTATGTACACCAAGTCGTCCACATGCAGCGTCACATCGCCGTTTGGTATTATTACGTCCTCGCCTCTCAGTATCGCGCCTATAAGAATCGACTGCGAAAACTTCCTGGCTATGTTAATCAAGGTCATGTTAACAATTTCCATGCTAGGCGCTATTCTTATCTCTATCATCTCGACCCTGCCCCTGACAAAGGTCTCAACCTTGACCGCCGGCGGAAACTGCAGAAGCCTGGCAATCTCGCTGGCTACAGCCCGCTCGGGGTTTATCACCATGTCCAGCCCCAGATCCTCCTTGAGCTGGGAGAGCTCGTCGGCATACTGCGTGTCCCTTATCCTTGCGATTGTGTGCTTCACGCCCAGCTTTTTTCCAGTGAGGCAGCATACCATGTTCATCTCATCGCTAGATGTGCAGGCGATAAGCAAGTCAGCCTCTTTCACTCCAGCCTCGATCAATACCCCGGAGCTGACCCCGTTTCCCACTATGCAGCGCACATCGAGGCTTTCTACGGCCTTCTTAAGCACGTCCGCATTTTTGTCGATTATAGTCACCTCATGGTTGTCGCGAGACAAGTTTTCGGCGAGACTGCTTCCCACCTTGCCATCGCCGATAATGATTATCTCCATCCAGCCTCCCCTTCTCTTGGCAAGGACGCGCCTTGCGCTTGAATTCCAAGCGCGCGTTTTATCCCTGCAGCTCCCAGCGGCGACGCCTTAGTGCATATCCCAAAATTCCGTTAGGGCGCAGAAAAATTCCTGGCGAATGCTTCAATGCCGGAATTTTTCAAGCCATGGAATTAATTTTGGGATATGCACTTAAAGCCAAGAGCGCATCCCTAAAATAAAATTAGGCTTGGAAAAGCAGCATTTTTAAATCGCGCATGACTTTTCCAGTGCCCTTTTTGGGATAAGCGCTAGCCAACTTCAGCCCCGGGAACCAGGATATTAGTATATCACGCCTTCATGTCTTAAACAACACTGCCCATTCTTGCAAATGTGAAGGATATCCTGCTTCAAGGCATTGCCATAAGCCCTTGCAACCCCTGCTAACGCAAACGCGTTATTTTGAGGGATTGCTCTTGTTATCTCGTTTTCGCGAATTATGGCGTCAATTGCGCAAACTGGTTCATTATGGATTAAAAAGCAAGGTTAACCCACACAAGTGTAACTTTTAGGCTATCCCTAACGAGGCAAACCCTTTCAGACCTTGACTTTTCAAGGTTTTCAGGCCCTTCTCCAAAACTTTTAAGCCGCTCCAAATTTGAGCATCATAACTTCATGCCCCATGAAAGTATCATCCGCTTTGCTAATTTGGGATATGTTCTTATTATATACTTATTATATTTAATAGTATTTTATTGTATACACGAGGAACCTCCCTTTTCTAAGGAAATCCCTGCGGTCATAGGTGTCCGGCGGCTGAAGCTAGCGCCCGTTCGTGTTTTTGAATTCCACCTGGCAGCGACTTGCTTGAGAAGGAACGCTTTCGCATCGCCAGGGTGCCGTCACTTTCATCTCATCTATCTTATATCATTCATTCCAAGCAATCCAGACCCTCTCATCTTATCTTATCTCATCTTATCTTATCTCGTATCACTCATTCCAAGCAATCCAGACCCTTCTATATCGTCTCACCCCAGCGCCCTCAATAGCCCCAGCGCCTCATGCGCTCCGAGCGCACTTATCGTTTCCATGCTAA
>JAISWZ010000131.1 GCA_031270945.1 Clostridiales bacterium
CCCAAAATTATATCCGAGGCAGCGGAAAAATCCGGATGTTTGCTCGCAAAAGCCCGAGCAAACTAGTTGAAGCGTTCGCCAGGATTTTTCCGCTGCCATTTCGGAATTTTGGGATATGCTCTAAGTGCCGATTTTAGAGCTTTTCGGGGACGTGCACTAATCGTAGCATAATGCTTTCGCGAATGCAACATTAATTCGATAAGTCATGCAATTAATGTACGAAATGATAAAGTGAAGAAGTTAGAAAATATGTTGCACAGTAAGATTGAAATTATTGTTTGCAAGGGGGAAACAAAGACTTTTAATTTGTGTTTTAATGTTATTGGATATGAAAAAATAACGTTCGTGAGCGCGTTGGATATAATAATGGTCATATTTATGACAACTTATAGCGATTTAAGGAGAAATTGACCTATCTTATCTGCTTTAGAGGCCTCGCTTTGAGACACTGAAAATGCCAACAAGAAAACAGAAAATTCTGAGAGAATCGGCAGGAACCTTGAAAACAAGCCATTTGAGGCGCTGGCACCTTGAGCAGGCGCTGCTGTTGCCTGATTCATGGGCTCTTAAAGAAATCCAGCGCTGAGCGCTTTTAGAAAGCTTGAATTTAAGCCATTTGTGCGCTACGTAAATATGATTGGTCTAGAAATCCCGAAATCATGGGAAAAAGATAAATCAAAAAATTAAAAATGCCGGAAACAAGGGATTTGCCGCTGAGTTGATGTTGCTGGACAAATGCGCAATATTTGGCCGCTAACGCAAACAGGCTTGCGCCAATGGCGCAAGCCTGTTTTTAAAAATCAAAGCTACCGAGTAGCAGAGCTACCGAGTGCGAAAGCTACCAGAGTTTCATAAACAGCCGGTAAAGCACTATCGCGGCGTCTCCTCTAGTCATGGGCTGATTGGGGCTGAATGTTCCGTCCCATCTAAGGACAAAAAGGTTCTCTCTTGTAGCCAAAGAGATGTCCGTCCTAGACCAGTCAGCAAGGCTGGCCGCGTCTGAGAATGCCATAAGGCTGGTGTCGTCGGTGGGATCCTTGTACTTCATTTCTAGCCTGAGGACGCGGGCGGCCACAGACACAATTTGATCCTTTGGTATGACGATTTTGGGAGAGAAGACAGTGGCGCTTGTCCCTGCCATCAGGCCGTGCTTCTTTGCTGACCCAATAGCGCCAAAGTACCAGTCAGACTTCAGGACATCTGTAAAGTTGCCGTCTTGGTTAGGATTCAGCTTGGACAGCGTTCTTGTGAGAAGAGCGGCGATCTCGGCTCTGCTTATGGAAGCGTCAGGCGAGAACTCGGTCTCGGTGGTTCCGCTGATAATTCCCTTGGTGGCAAGGACAGTTATGGCATTTTGCATCTCAAGCACTTTTGCAGAGATGTCAGTAAAGGTCTTTTTGTTTTCTCTTACTGAATAGTCGCCTGATTCATATATCTTGGCTTCCACCTGCTCAACGGCAGGGTTGTACTTGCCGCCTACTGACAAGCCTTTTTCGTTGACTACAGCCTGAAGCTGCGGATCTCCTTCGTCGCTTGGAAGTGACAGCTTTATCAGCCCGTCAAAAACCCGGTCAAAGGTGGCCCGGAATGTCTTTGCGCCTTGCGATAGAGATGGAATTGAAGAAAGCTGGGTGTACTTACTTGAAAAGATGGTTGAGGCGGGCTCGCCTATGGAGACCCTAAGAGGGCTATCCAATGATTTCATCAATTCAGCGGCTACTGTCACTGCGAATTCGGGGGTTTCAACCTTTACCCTGTCGACTGCGGCGTTGGCGGCAGACGGATCAATTACTATCACTAACGGGTTTGCGTCGGATGCGTTTAGCGTAACGCCAAAACCGATTTCTCTTCTGAGCGTTATGCCTGATGAAACTATGGCTCTTTCTACAGCCTCGCTGGCCTCTTTGGCGCGTGCCTCAAGCGCTTTGAGCGTATCGTAATCTATTGTCACGACGTCTGAGACAGTCACGCTAGCAGCCTTTATTGCGGCTTCTTGGGCAAATAGGGTCAAAAGGTCTATGCCTGTCACTGACGTTTTCTGCGCTGGCGTCATGTCCCCAGCGATTTTACGGACAGCGGCCTCCGCTTGCGCGGCAGTGCTGACGCTTTTGAGCAATTCTGGCTGAAGGGCAACATTGCTGCCTGGATCAAAGACGCCATAAACGTGCACGGGATCTGCAGGCTGAGACGGCTGGGATGCTGGGGTCAGCGTAGCCTGTGGAGCTGGAGTGGCCTGCGCGGTTGGCTGCGCTGTCGGGACTGGCTGATTAGTTGGAACAGGCTGAGAAGTCGGAACAGGCTGCGAGGTTGGCTGGACAGACCGGGTAGGCTGCGGCGTAGGAGTAGCGCTGGGCCTGACCGTGCCAGCTGGAAGCTTGATTCCGTCCATGACCTTGGTCAGAGGCGAAACTTTGTCAGTGATGGAATCGTAAGATGAAATATATAGATTTCCATCAGTCTTAGCTACAAGAATGCTGTCAATGGTGACTAGCACCTCGACAGCGGAGTCAATGGTTTTGTCAATGCGCAACTGTCCGACTGGCTCAGGCGGATCGGAAGCCAATTTCTGCAAGGGATTGCGCCAGGCGAGCGAGGTAGCGCTTGCGCCAGAACCGGCGTAATTCATAAGGCTCAGGCTAGGGGTTCCGCCTTTTGCTG
Source organism: Clostridiales bacterium (assembly GCA_031270945.1). Lineage (GTDB taxonomy): Bacteria > Bacillota > Clostridia > Lachnospirales > WQUN01 > JAISWZ01. Next base: position 2,659 of record JAISWZ010000131.1, read on the forward strand.
ACTGCAGGTAGAAGATGCCCCAAGTCCAAAGAGCGCCATCCGTCTTCAACGCGGCGGAGAAGGTCTGGTTCGTGAATATGGCGCTTGCTGAGTCAGCCATCTTGGTCGGGACTTTCATCGCGACATTGGCCTCGGAAACGCTGATTCCTCCTGGGCCCCAAGACCAGGCGGTTGAGTCGTTTTTCAGGGCTGTGCTCAGGTACTCCCCAACTTTTATGGACGCCACGCCATCAAGGATCTTTACTGGCTCTTTTTCAGTTTCGGTGTTGCCGTTTCCCAGGTTGAATTTGGCGTTGCTGCCCCACGCCATCAAGCTGGAATCCTTAAGAAGGGCGTAAAACGTGTAGCTGGATGAATAGGCGCAGTCAAAAGCCTTGACGTTATCCAGCACTTTGACGGGATCGCTTGAGCGGACAAATGGAAACAACAGGTCATTGAGGCTCCCGACGAACCACAATGTGCCATCTTTCTTGATGGCGTAAAGAAAGCCCTTTGTGGCCCCAGCTGTCTCTACGTCATCCATAACCTTTTCGGGAGCAGAGCCAAACTGGCTTGTCCCGTCTCTGTCCCATGCCCATAGGCTGCCATCGGTTTGAATAGCCAGAGCTATTCCATTGGCATCTATAGAGACAGATGCGACAGAGTCCATCTTTTTCACGGGTGAGCCAATAGCGCCGCCCTTGGTTTCCCGTCCCCAAGTCCATAGGGCACCGTCTGCTTTGACGGCAAGAACTTGGGAGCTGCCCGCCGCTGCTGACGCGACGCTGTCCATAATCTTCTTGGGTGAGCTTTGAGGGCTGGATGTTCCGTCTCCCAATTCTCCGTTAGCGTTTTTCCCCCAGCCCCACAAGCTGTTGTCATCCTTCAGGGCCAGGTATGTTTCATTGCTGTCCCAGATGAAGTTCTCGTCCTTGGCGGCGGCGTAGGCGCTTGCGGGAAAGAGCAACCCTGCAAGCGAAAACATCAAAGAGAGAATAATGACATTTTGCAAAGGTATTTTCATTGCTGTCAGCCCTCCAATGGCAAAAAAATCTGATCGGCAAGCACTGCTGAGTGCATATCCCAAAATTTCGAAATGGCACCGGATAGCGTTTGCCCAATGTTCAAGGGCAAATCGCCAAAATCCTGGCGAATGCTTCAACTAGTTTGCTCGGATTTTTCCGGCGCCGATATGCTCTATGCGTGTCCACTCTAAGATCTATTCGGCGAAAATACCATGATGCTTGATATTTTTAATGATGTATACAAGGATCCTGCAAATAAGTCTGTTTTCAGGCGCGTGACGACCAGAAAGGAATAGGGTTGCCCGTTTCAAAACCTAACACAGCCAAGCATATCCCAACAATTGCCAAGGTATCGAATGGGTATGTATAAGGAATTTCCGGATTTGAGCGCTCGTCAGTATGTATCCGGCTAGATGGGGATCTGCTTGGCGCAAACCAACAAGCGGGGCTCGCTTGGCTGAAAAAGCGGACAGCCTATGCATATCCCGAAAACTCTGGAATGTGCACTCAGGAATGCTCGTTCAGTGCGCGGCTCTATGGCGATTGACAGCGGGGGCTGGGACAGGAGCGCACTGCCAGGTCTGCGCCGTAGAGCTTGAAATCGAAATACGCATTGGTTTGTCGCTTGATTGTATTATAGCACTGAATTTGACATTTGCAAAACAAATCCTGGCTTTGATTTTTTCAAAGAAGGCTTGAGGCGTGCTTGCGAGCGGTATGATTTGGAATGTTTTTCGTTAGCGGGAGCGGCAGGACTGGCTTAAAAGGCGGGAAAGGAATAAGAGAACTATCAGATTTGAGCGGTTGTCAATATCATGGGTACAGGAGATTTCTAGAAAATACTAAAATTAGAACATATCTCTAATTCTTGACGGGGCTTTAAAACCAGCGCACGCTGGCTTTAAAACCTGAAAATCGCAACAGAAAGGGCGGGATCTGACGATCCCGCCCTCTTGCAATGCAGCATTAACGCTTATTACACAGCGGCCTTAGGGGTAGCCATGTTCCTAAGCACGACGCAAATCTCGCCAACAGTAAATTTGTCGCTTACGTTCAGGTTGCTCCCATCTCCTTGCACCACGCCCAGCTTAAGAAGCTCGGTCAATGCTGGATTAAGCCATTGAGGCACAGCGTTGGCGTCTTTGAAGTCAGAGATTTTCTTATTTGTGTTCTGGTTTGAAGCCATTGAGTAGTTCGCCTTGATCAGGTTGTAGACGATCTGGAACTGCTCTCCGCGATTGGAGGCGCTGATTGGATCGAACCTGTTTCCGCCGACGCCGCTAACAATGCCTAACTCTCTTGCGGTTCTGATGTAGGCTGCGCTTTCGCCGCTTACGTCAGAGAACTGGTTGACGGTGAAGGAATCCAAAGGCTGAATGCTAAGAGCTTTCAAAAGGCTGACAATGAAGTTTTCGCGGCTGACGGTCTTGGAAGCGTCTATCTGGCCGTCTACTATGTGAGAGTCAAGCAGACCGCGCTGAACTGCCCAGTCAAGGCTCTCGTCATGCCATCCGCTTTGAAGCTGGTACTTTTTGTCGCTGACTTTTATGACGTAGTCCGAAAGGTGTCTCAGGTAAATGTCAACGGTGCTGGTAGCTACGTTGAAGCCGCCCATGACAAGCTCCAGGATTCCGTTGCTGCTCCAGTACGGAACGATCTGAGTCCAAAGAACGCCAGCTGGAAGGGTGTAAGGTATGGAGATTGTGATTACGCCTTTCCCAAACGTCCTAATTTCATTCCCTCTGGACTTGAGCGTAGCTGATACGTTAATTGCTCCAGTTGGCTCTTTTATGACGCTATACGTTGCGGTAACGTCAGCTGTGCCTCCAATAGCTTTAACAGCAACAGCGTCAAGCACGAAGTTGCCTATGGAGCTTGTAGCGGTGATATCCTTGTTTGCTGAGCCAGCCTCTCTAAGGAGCCTTGCGCTGAATACTACAGTAGCAGTTGTTCCTCTGACTGTAGCGGCCAAGGTCGTGCTAAGAGGCGCTGACGCGTAGCTTGAAGCGTTGTTGCTGACTGCGACATAGGATCCTTCGCTGATGTTCCCGCCAGCCCCAGATCCGGAGTTGCCGCCAAGATCAAGGGTGTAGTTCATGGCTGCTCGTTTGAGCGTCCTATTGCCGGTTGCGGTATCCGTGGTTTTGAATTCAGCGGAGATGGTATGCGTTCCCTCTCCAACCCTGGCTATTGTCTGGCCTGCGACCACGATTTTCGTGCTTCCGTCCTCGGCGGTGTAGTCAACATTTCGCACTTGGCGTCTGCCGTCGATGTACAAATTTTCAAACTCTGTATATTCGCCTCTGGACAAGAGCAGATGATCCTCTATGGTTGTGATCGTGCCATTGAGCTCTGGAAGGACTTCCTCAGGCTCAGGCTCGATGAACTCATATCCGGTGTCAGATGCTGATTCTACTGTGTTGTCTAAGTTGTCCTGGATCGCGAGGCTGAAAGACTGTGACGCAGATGAAGAAACGGAGCCGTCAGAGTTTTCAAATGTTGCGGTTATGCTGAACGTATGGGTGCCTACGCCTGTAGGAACGCCAAAGATATCTCCTGTGGCTGGGTCGAGCTCCAATCCAGCGGGGAAATTGCCGGAAACAGAAAATACCGTGTTAGTTGTATCTGGTGCGCTAGTACGAATAGTGGACAAATATGGAACGTATTGAACTGCGCGTTCGAGGCTTGTCGTTGTGATAGCTGGGTTGTCATTTTCTGAACTGCTATTATCTGAGCCTGATATTGTGATGGAAATGGCAGCTGAATCTGTTGCAAACGCAGTGCCATAATCAGTTGTGAATTCAGCGTTTACATTAAAGCTATAAGATCCAGGAGTAGTAGGAGTCCCCGAAATCCTGCCAGCGCTGCTCAGGGTCAAGCCGTCAGGAAGACTGCTTCCAGAAGCTAAATTATACGCAACTCTTGACTGCCCCAAATCCTTTGACTCGATCCAGTCGGTGTATAGAACATTTACAAATCCTGGGCTATAATATTTTGAACTGATGGTCGGTCTGTTTACCAGTCCTGTCAGAGAGATTTCTCGAGATCCACCATTCGAACTTGATATCCTCAAAGTACCCGAAACTGCGCCATCAGATGTAAAATTGGGATCATCTGCAGTAGCGGGGATTATGCGTATCTTGGCCCCGTGGTATGGGTAGGCTCCGAGAGAGTTGTTGCCATCACCGCCAATAGTCCAATAAGGATCAAGCTTTACATTTGTCGCATCAAGCTCTACATTTAGACCGGTCAGTGTCTCAGTTCCTATGTTCGCAAGAAATACGTCGTGATGTTGATCGTAATCGTCATTAAGCAATATCTCTCGCTCATCAGGGCCATTTACAAACAATTGAGCTACTGACGCGATGGTCTTGACAAATGTCACTGTGTAAAATCGATCTACGCCTGGCGCTGACGCGTTATAAATCACTGGGCCGTTCGAAAAATCTTGATTGGACGTCCCGGATGTTTGCTCGTCTGGCCCAACATATGCTTTAGCCGAGTTATTTAAGAAAAACCGCGGTTGGAGAGTTGAGAGGTTGGCACTGGCATCGCTGATAATAGCGGTCTGATAGCCTGCGCTGTAATACGTATCATCATAGGGACTTACTACACTAGCAGTTAGTGAACTGCCGTTGGAATTTGCGCCGGTTATATCGAAATAAAGGTCAGAGCCAAGAAATGGTTCGCTAAAACGGCTATTTGATGTTTCCTCTGTTTTTACGATGAGATTATAAAAACCGCCTTCTGCAAAGACAGTGAATTTCTGTCCTTCACCGCTAAAATCAGCAGTATAGCCAGTATTGAAGAGCTCTTCTTTTATGTCTGGCGCAGAAGCTGCTTCATCGAGGGAACTATAGTGCCCTGCAACAGCTTTAGTTACATACTGACTGTCCTCAGTCCAACCATAGCTTCTATTTTCATGATAATACCTTAAAACAAGCCTGTAGGCAGCGTCGGCACGATAACCAGAGTATAGGCCGTGAGTATAGAGTCGGATAGATTCTTCGGTTGTTGGAAAAGAAGAATGAAACAATTCGTCGTTGCCGTCATATAACGAACTTGATATATTATTTTGTTTTGTAAAAGCATATAACGATATGTTTTCTAGACCAGTAACGACAGAATCACGATAATAAACCAGCGTGAAGAAGTGACTCATTGAATAGCTGTATTCATCTAATAATCCTGCATCGACGTTTTGCATCGATTGATTCCAAACTGAAGAAGTGACCTCGTTATTTGCAGCTATCGCTTCGTCTAAAGTTTTGTATAATCCTTTGTACACCTTAACATCTACGTCACTGCTGTTTGAAGCAAATGCCATGCCGAGGAAGTACTGGGCCGTGTTAGAATATTGAGGAGCGAGAGCTAAGTTGATGTGCCAATAATCATTATCTGGATAAAAAGAAAACGGTTCTGAATTTACTGCACTTCGTTCACTTCCGTCTTGCGTGTAAAGCTCTAAGTTTAGAAGATCGTCAAAAGAAGTTGTTATGATTTGCACTGTATACTTTATATTGTTCACATCCAGTTGCAAGGCGGAACCGACTATCAATTCGATGGTCAAAGTGCTGGTTGATTGGTCTGGTGACAAATCAATAAAATCACCCTGGTTTACTAGCGAGAAACTATCATCATTAGATAAAACTTTCTTAACCCATACAACCTTGTCGCTATCTCCTATAGATTGTGAGGGACTAACAGCGCTCAAAACGGTTGACAAAAGAATCCGCTTCAGCTCTCCTGGAAGATAGCCGCTAAAGTCCGCAGTCAAGTTCACAGTGGTAATTGGCAGAAGTGAACGCAACCTTGGTGCCGGTATGAAGGTTTTGGGATCAGGCACGGCGGGTATGTATTCATCGCCAATTTTGAATCCGATCTGCGACAAAGTGTTCTCATCAGTGACATTTGTAAAAACGCTGAATTCATGGCCCCCAACGTT
>JAISWZ010000144.1 GCA_031270945.1 Clostridiales bacterium
GCACAAGGCTGCCAAAGATATATAGTGTCGATAGAAAAGGCTCAATCAAGAGCTTTATCGCTGTCGGTAGGATATCCAGAGCCATGCCCCTGAGTCTTCACAGTCACAATGTCAATTGAACCTTGGTATCCAGTCCCGCAAACGGCAGGTTTTCAAGAAGTGGCGGTATCATGGGATTGATCACAATCTAGCCACTGAATGTAAGTATCCACGTTACAGGCGACATGACATTAGTTTTTTACCGAAAAGCTCATGTTTAAGGGATTTGTCCTCGATGACCGCAAGTTTTAAGGACTTTTATTGCAGAAATCCGGGTACAAGGCTGCCAAAGATTTATAGCGTTAAAAGAAAAGGCTCAACCAAGGGCTTTATCGTAGTCGGGAGGACATCCAGAGCCATGCCCCTGAGTCTTCACAGTCACAATGTCAATTGAGCTTTGGTATCCAGTCTCGTAAACGGCAGATTTTCAAGGAGTGGCGGTATCATGGGCTCTGTCGCGATCAAGCCACTGAATATAAGTATCCACATTACAGGCGACATGACATTAGTTTTCTTGCCGAAAAGCTCATGTTTAAGGGATTTGTCCTCGATGACCGCAAGTTTTAAAGTCTTTTATTGCAGAAATCCGGGCTCAAGGCTGCCAAAGATTTATAGCGTTAAAGGAAAAGGCTCAATCAAGGGCTTCATCGTAGTCGGGAGGACATCCAGAGCCATGCCCCTGAGTCTTCACAGCCGCTATGCCAATTGAACCTTGGTATCCAGTCCCGTAAACGGCAGATTTTCAAGGAGTGGCGGTATCATGGGATCAGTCGCGATCAAGCCACCGAATACAAGTAGCCATGTAACAGGCGACACGACATTAGTTTTCTTGCCTAAAAGCTCATGTTTAAGGGATTTGTCTTCGGGAACAGCAAGTTTTAAGGGCTTTTATTGCAGAAATCCGGGCACAAGGCTGCCAAAGATTTATAGCGTTAAAAGAAAAGGCTCAATCAAGGGCTTTATCGTAGTTGGGAGGACTTCAAGAGCCATGCCCCTGAGTCTTCACGCCGCTATGCCAATTGAACCTTGGTATCCAGTCCCGCAAACGGCAGATTTTCAAGAAGTGGCGGTATCATGGAATCAGTCGCGATCAAGCCACTGAATACAAGTAGCCATGTTACAGGCGACATGACATTGGTTTTTTGCCAAAAAGCTCATGTTTAAGGGATTTGTCTTCGAGGAACGCTGACCTCGCATTGCATCTCTAGTTTTAAGGGCTTCTATCTCAGGGATAATACCAATGTTCTACAGCGTTCGAATAAAAATCTACACAATGAGCTTTTCGTAATCAGCTACAAACGGGCTGAAATAGGCTGAATCATTGACTTGACAAATAATATCAAGAATTATCAATATTTCGACAGTAAAGAACAGGAAGCAAAAACATCTATACGCCATTTCCCATTGGCTGAGTTCGATACCTCTTTAGAATGCCTCAGCGTCCAAGGCAAACGATTCTCTAGCAACGAAAGGACTGTTTGCTCAAATGGCGCTTAAGCCGACGGTCGATATCTCTATATTTCCGCGAGCAACCAGGTCTTTCTTTAGCTCCTCTGGCGCAGCCTCAAAGTGAGCGGACGTTTGCGCACAAGTCAATACTAAGATATAATGATCAGAAGGGCCTACCCGTCTTGAGCGTCTTGAGCAAGAATGTTCTTCCCTACATTCCCAATCTCTTTAGGGGAAGCTAATCTAGGTGATATCTGCTCGATGCTAAAACATCGCGATGAATTAGACAAATCTTGTTCCAACAGCGTTTTGATTCTTCCAGTAACTAATCAAGAAATAAGGTGAATGCGTATTGTCAATGGATTTAACCGGTATTACCAATCATAACGAGTACTTTACCAATCACTACTTGACCTCCATTTTCGAGGAAAATGCCAAGGAAACGATATCAGCCTGGAGGGACGCTTCCAGGTCAGGCGTTGAAGACGAGCTGGCAGATGACGACTTCGACTTCTCAGAGAGCGATGACTATAAAGAAGACATCAGCGCCGACGCAAGTAAAGACGATAAGCCGAAAACTCCTTGGTCACTCTTGCGCAATAGCGGCAGGCTTTGCGTATCGGTTCAAAAAAGGCAAGAGTACTCTCGCAATGATTCCCAAAACATGTCATTGATCAAAGATCTGGCGGACAGCTATCTCAATTCATTGGGGTATCCTCAAGCCGAGCCCCTGGTGGTGCAGCAAAGCGACACATTGTCTGTCCCCATCTACCTTGAAATGAAGAAGGCTTCCGGCGCTCCGGCGTTGTGGGTGCTGCTCTGCTTCACCAATGATCAGGACAGCAGCATGATGGATGAGAAGGCTTTTGACAGTTCAGGATTGGACAAAGATTCCTCGATTACGCCTCTTGTGTCCGAGCTGTCGAACGAGGATCTTGCGACAAAGATATTCTTTGGTGCGAGCGAGCCGCCCAGATGGCTGCTGTTCATAGGCATGGACGGAATAGCTCTGGTAGACCGCCTTAAATGGAACGAAAAGCGCTACCTCCACTTTGACCTGGAGACGATCTTCAGCCGCAAGGAAGAGAGTACACTGCAAGCCGTATCGATTTTTCTGCACAGGGAATCCCTATGCCCGGATGAAGGGTTTTCCCTCATGGACAAGCTGACCGACAACTCTCACCGCCACGCCAATGGCGTTTCCCAAAACCTGAAGTACGCCTTGCGGGAAGCGATAGAGCTTCTGGGAAACGAAGTGTTGCATGACCTGGAATACAACAAGCATATTGATCTTGAAGCGAATCCAGTTGACACCGATCAACTGACAATGGAGTGCTTGCGCTACATGTACCGGATGCTGTTTGTTTTGTTCATAGAATCCAGGCCTGAGTTGGGCTATGCTCCTATAAAGGCTCGCTCATACATGACCGGCTATTCCTTGGAGCATTTGCGGGAAATAGCTGACGAGGCACGAGAAGATGTTTCTGAGATCGGGGAGGGCTACTACATTCAGGAGACTCTCTCCAAGCAGTTTGACATGATCTATAACGGCTATCCTGATGAAGACAAGAAAGAGCTTGGCAGGGTTTCATTGAAGGAAGCCTTTATTGTCGAGCCTTTGAAAGCTCACATTTTTGACTCGAAGTATACAAAACTGATTGGCGAGGCAAAGCTTAGAAACAATGTTATGCTTAAGATCATCACACTTATGAGCATTTCAAGGGGAAAGGGCAAAAAGTCCACCAAGGGCCGAATTTCCTACTCAACACTTGGAATCAACCAAATGGGCGCGGTTTATGAGGCTTTGCTCTCATATCGCGGATTTATAGCCACCGAGACGCTTTACGAGGTAAAAAACAAAAAGGACGAGTTTGACGAGCTAAAAGTTGGATACTTCGTTCCCGAAAGGGAGCTTGAGAATTACGACGAGGATGAGAGGGTGCGCTACGAATCAGGGGACATGAAAGGCAAACTCAGAAAGTACGAAAAGGGCGAGTACATCTATCGCTTGGCTGGTCGCGAGCGCGAAAAATCTGCCTCCTACTACACCCCTGAAGTATTGACGCAATGTTTGGTAAAGTACGCGCTAAAGGAACTTTTGAAGGACAAGACCTCTGATGACATCCTTAAGCTTGCCATCTGCGAGCCCGCAATGGGCAGCGCCGCTTTCTTGAATGAAGCGGTGAACCAGCTGGCTGAAGCCTATGTTGAGCTCAAGCAAAAGGAGTCTGGCATCCTTGTATCCCATGAGGATAGACCTCAGGAACTTCAAAAGGTTAAGATGTTCCTGGCTGACAGATGCGTTTACGGGATTGACCTTAACCCGGTTGCCGTAGAGCTGGCTGAGGTTTCCCTTTGGCTTAACACCATTTACAAAGGCGCATTCGTTCCCTGGTTTAGAGCTCAGCTTTTTAACGGCAACTCATTGATTGGCGCACGTAGGCAAGTCTATCCCATTGTGCAACTTGAAGCAAAAAAGACACCCGACAGATGGTGGGAAAACACTCCAGTTCGCGTGAAACCAGGAAAAGCCGCCGCGCCTAAAAATCATGTTTATCACTTTTTAACTGGCGATCCTGGCATGGCCAGCTATCCTGACAAAGTGATCAAAGGACTTGCGCCTGACGAGATCAAAGAGCTAAAGGCCTGGAACAAAGACTTCAACAAGCCTTATACAACCAGCGAAGTCGAAACCCTGACCCGAATCACAAGCGTTATTGACAAACTCTGGCGAAAGCAGATTAACCATCTCAGGAGTGTTCGAGGAAGAACAACCGACGCCCTTTCGATATATGGGCGCACTGAAGATGTTGCTGAAGCATCTACCACGATCCGTGAAAAGGACGATATCTTCGATCAGCTCTACAGAACTGTAGGCGGCGATAACGCATCTCCGTATGCGAGATTGAAGTTTGCGATGGACTACTGGTGCGCTCTTTGGTTTTGGCCGATCAAAGACGCTGAGCTCCTTCCAACAAGAAGCGAGTTTTTCTTTGACATGGACTTGATCCTCGAAGGAACGGTTGAATCGGTAAGCTCCGCTCAAATGACCATGTTTGAGGAGACCGAGTTAGACCTAATGGCGGACGAGATACGGGACACCTATTCAGGTTATGCGTGGAACGACATCGGAAAAGTAAACCTAAATGACATGTGCAGGTTGAATCCAAGACTTGCTATGTCTCGGCAGATAGCGCAACAGCAACACTTCTTTCACTGGGAGCTGGAGTTTGCGGATATTTTTGCTGACAAAGGCGGGTTCGACTTGATCTTGGGAAATCCTCCTTGGATTAGGATGGAATGGAAAGAGCAAAATGTTTTGTCAGACAAGAACCCGTTGTTCTCGGTGAAGGATTTGACGGCAACTCAGACCGTGCAACAAAGGGCCGAAGCATTGAAAGATAAAGAAACTGAAGACCTTTATTTTCTCGAATACGAATCAATGCTCGGCATTAAGAACTTTTTAAACGCTCAGCAAAACTATTGCGACTTGAAAGGCCAGCAATCAAACCTGTATAAATGCTTCCTTCCGCAAGCGTGGACTTTTGGACTCTCTAAAGGAATTAGCGCATACTTGCACCCTGATAGCATCTACGACGATCCAGGAGGAGAACTTCTACGTAAAAGCGTTAACTCACGATTACGATTTCACTTCCAATTTGCTAATGAAAAATTACTATTCCCAGAAGTATTTGGAAGATCAAAATTCAGTATAAACATTTACCGTTATTCACAGCAATCCGACTTCGATTCTATAAGCAATCTCTACGATCCAATTACTATTGACGAATGCTATGATGATTCAATCGCAGGAAACATCCCAGGAATTAAGGATGATAAAGGCGGATGGAATATCAAGGGGCATCCTAGCAGAGTTATTCATATAGCAAAAAAAGAACTCATGGTATTTGCCAAATTGCTTGATGGAAGTAACGAATGGTCAGTTGCACGTTTGCCCGCAATTCATGCTAAAGAAATGATTGATGTGTTAAAGCTATTAGCCTCACATCAAATTCACATTGGCAGCAAGGAATTAGAAGTGTTCGCATCTGATATGTGGGATGAAACATATTCCCAAAAAAACAACATCATCGCACGTAATGTAAACTTCCCTGATTCATTAAACCAAGCAATATATTCTGGACCACATATCACAGTAGCAAACCCAATGTTTAAATGCCCACGCTCAATATGTGAATTGAAAAGTGACTTTGATTGCATCGACCTTACAAATATTCCTAATGACTATTTGCAAAGATGCAATTACGTCCCATCTGCCTCTATAAACGAGTACATCAAAGCGATACCTCTTACTCCCTGGAATGTAAAGTTTACAAATGAATACCGAGTATCTCAGCGCAACATGATTAATGCTAGCAATGAGCGTACGCTGTCATCTGTAATAATACCTCCAAATTGCGCCCATATACACACAATATTATCGCTTTGCTTTCGCAACTTGACTGGATACGCATCCGGACTTATGGCATCTATACCTTTCGATTTCTTTATCAAAGTAACTGGTAAATCACATGCTGATTTTGATGTTATCTCAAAACTGCCAATACCCTTGGAAGCATCAACAAGGTACGAGATAGTAGCAAGATCCTTATTGCTCAACTGCCTTACCAAATATTACTCAGATTTATGGAAATCAGAATGGAATGAATTATTCCTGTCTTACCAATGGTCAAAAATAGATTCACGCCTTCACCTTGACAAGTTTTCTGCACTCTCACCAGACTGGACATGGCATACTCCGCTACGCACTGATTTTGAGCGGTACCAAGCGCTTGTTGAGCTCGACGTTCTTAGCGCAATGGCCCTTGGCATGACTCTGGATCAATTGAAAACCATTTACCGAATACAGTTTCCCGTCATGCAAAACTACGAGACAGATACCTGGTATGACCAAAACGGCAGGATTGTGTTCACCATCAACCGCAGTCTTACTGGCGTCGGATTCCAGAGAGCAGAATGGGAAAAAATCAAGAACGCCTCATCAGGCACGTTTACCCGAAAAATCAAAGATGACACTCTGCCGGGCGGCCCCGTAGAGCGCGTTATCGAGTATGCAGCTCCCTTTGACCGCTGTGATCGCGTCCAAGACTTCGAGACTGCCTGGAAGTTCTTTGAGTCAAAGTATAAGCCATCTAAGAAACAAAAGTCATGAAATTATGATTCTAACAACCATTGGCCAAGAATTGATTTTGCAAATAAAAGCCTGTTAATTTTTAACTATTCCGAGAGGCTCCAGGCGAGCTCCAAATTGCTTTCTCTTGCGGCGCAACCCCTTTCATTTTCACTGACGTACCTCCTGGAGAATTGTACAGCGCTCCCATAGCGTGGGCTGCGCACGAAGGAATTGTGGTAGGCGTCGGCAATGGCTTGTTCCTGTCTGACTGCGCAATCACCCGCTAGGAAATGATGGCTATCCTGTATCATTTCGTAATGTGGCAGGGCAAAGGCTCATCAGCAACTTAACGCTTGCCCAGGCTATGATGACGCCAACCAGATTTTCGACTGGGCTTAAGAAGCCGTAGCTAGGAATTCAAGGAATGGCATTGTCAGCGAGATAAGCGGCAACATCATGAGCCCGAAAGGAACCGCAGCCAGTGCGTAAGCGGCGCAAGTGCTTGCGAGCTATATGAAGCTTTATAGCAATTAGAGCATATCCCAAAATTATATCCGAGGTGCCGGAAAAATCCGGCGTTGAAGCATTCGCCAGGATTTTTACGGCACCATTTCGGAATTTTGGGATATGCTCTTAGATGTCATGGGCTGTCCATTATGGGCGGCCTCTTTTTTTGTGCCGCCACCGCGTTCCGCCGAAAGCGGCACTCGAAACTAATTTCTGTATACTTAACATTCTATGTTATAATAAGCAAAATCAGGTCACGCAAATCATCAACCCCGGAGTTTAAATCTTTTGCTCAGTCACCGACAGACTCCTTACGATCCAGTCTGCGACAAATGCATGACTTGCAAAGGACTTGGCAAGGTGTCGGCTAGAAAAGCGACGAATGACAGATTCGTACATTGAAGAGCAGACTGATAGGCCGCACCGCTACGCACTGGAAGAATTTCACTTCCAGCCTTAAAGGTCACAAAAAGCAAAGAAAGAGGTTTACTGTGCCCCCTGCAATGAGGTTTCCGATTTCTTCATTGCATAACATTCAACCGAAAGAACCTTAAGTGCCTTGGTTTGGCCGCACCGCTACGCGCTGGAAGAAGTTCACTTCCAGCCTTAAAAGTCACAAAAAGCACAGAAAGAGCTTTACTGCGCCCCCTGCAATGAGGTTCCTGGTTTCTTTATAGCCTAACATTCAACCGAAAGAACCTTAAGCGCCTTGGTTTGGCCGCACCGCTATGCAATGGAAGAAGTTCACTTCAGTACTGGCAGAAGTAAACCTTAAACAAGGAAGATAGCTATTGAAAAGCTACGGAACGGGGAGTCGATGCTTTCGAGAACAGACGGAAAAATTTCGGAGCTTAAACTTCGATTATAGCGCTAGCTCTTCAATTACGCAGTCATGCTTCTTGCTCTTCGTGTCATAGTTGACACCAATCATTAGAATGTTTCCTGTATATTCGCTCACTTTTTCTGGATAGTTTTTGTCTTTGATCTGCGATATGGCACCAACTGCTGACTTATCCCATTTTAGTTCAATCAACAGCGCGGACTTGCCCAAATGGCGCGGCTTCGGAAGAAATAGAATGTCGATGAAGCCTTTTCCTGAAGCCAGCTCCCTGAATGTGAAGTAGAAATCGGCGGCGGAGTAGTACGCGAGCAGAACTGTACAGGCAAGTGAGTTCTCATCATTGTACTTCAGGATTGAAGCTGAATTGTTATGAACGCGCCCAATGGCCTCAGCGATGAAAGACTCGTTTTTTGCCCAGGTGGCGGCAAGCAGACTCCTAGACTCCGTCAGTGCCTCTGCAACGCCGGGCCACCCCGAGCCTTCCACGGCGTTCTTGAACTCTTCCCTGATTTCCTTGTTTGGTATGGAAACCTCTTGTGAAGCCGAGTCATACCTCAGGTAACCAAGATGGACAAGAAGTGTCAGGACGTCATCCGCTGAGGTGAAAGTTGACATGTCGTTTTGGAATCTCGCAATGCTGACCCTTCTAGAGCCTTGCCCCAGCATGTCCACTATCGCGTCTTTCAGCCCGTCAAAATTCATGTCTATATATATTCGCAAAGCGTCAAGAGTCTCCGTGACGTTCCAGTAGTTGTTGAATTCTTTGTTTATCATTGCGCTCACCATTGACAGAGGGTTGTACACGTGCTTTTCGTTCTTGAACGAGTACCCGTCATACCACTCGCGCGCCTCTTCAAAGCTCATGTCAAAACTGTCGCACAAAGCCCTCGCCTCAGGTTCGGTGAACCCCACGAACTCAGCCAGGAGCAACGGACTGGCCATCGAATGCTCCGTGAACATGTTAAGCGCCGAGTGTGTGCCGTACTTCTTTATTGGCAGTATGCCTGTCATGTATGCGAGTTGGACGTATTCCTGATCCTTGAGAAGCAGCCTGAGAAAGTCAAGGTAAGCCTTATGGCCTCCCGTGTCGCTTTTTTGCTCCCTGAAGACACAATCCCACTCGTCTATCACGAAAACAAATGGGGTGCCTGACTTGGTTTGGGATTCAATCAGTGCGTTTACAACGTTCCCTTTAGGAAGCTCGTCCCCAAACGCCTTTCTCAAGGCGTCCTCAATGTCATTTGACACTCTTTCCACCAGCGAGCGAGCTTCATGCGTTTGGCTGAGAAACGACTGCATATTCAAAAAGATCACGTTGTACTTGTTCAAGTGCCTTTCAAACGAGGGATCCTGGCCTATCCTGAGATTCTCAAAAAGCGCTCTTGAGTCGCATCCTTTCGAGTAGTAGGCGCAAAGCATTTCTGCGGCCATGGTTTTCCCGAACCTTCGAGGGCGGCTGAAGCAGATCCATTTCTGCTTGGTGCCGCACAGGCTGTTCGTATGCGCCAGAAGCCCAGTCTTGTCCACGTAGATTTTTGATGCGAGTGCCTCAATGAATCCGCCAGATCCTGGATTAAGCAATTTGCCCATTTGGTTGACTCCCTTGCTACTTATTCATCGTTATCCGCCCGCCTAGCTTTAAAGGTTGTCAACGATAAATAAATCTACATTAAAATGATCGTCAGTAGGTACTAAAAGGTTAGCATATTCAAAATGGAATTGCAAGTACCACAATATGTTTGACCCAAGCATCTTTCTCAATTTGACCGCATCACTTTCAACAAGACTCTTATATCAGCAACTTTTCCATGACAGCGTTCCTTGCTCTTAATTATGGAAAAGTTGCTCAACTGGAACCTCGGCGTCAAAACCGATCTTTTTCCAGAGGGCCAAGTGCTTGAATACGGCGATGCCCATTCCGGGCTGCACTCCCGTGTCCGCCAACGCCTTTATCAATCCCAATAAACATCAAGCTCGTTGCTCTGCTTGATGGCTATCGCTTCCATTCTGTCAATCCTTTCGACAAGAAAGTCTGCGGTCATCACATAACTCACATTTGAATCTGCCGTTTGGTAATTATAAAGTTATTTTAGACAAACCTAATATCGGATTCAAACAGAGCTCACAGATCCTGCATCTGGCTCAATCCAAAGTATACATTGTTTCGCCAGAACCATCGACGAATTCGTCAGTTGTTGCCGAAAACTAGAATTTGATTAAAATGCTTGACAAACAATAAAGAAAGGTTTATTGTTGTTCTGGAGCGAGTTATGCTAGGTGCCTTAGACCCTTGCAAGCGTAGTAGCCTTTGCCTAAACGCAAGACTTGCGGCGAAAGCTTTGGAGACGAATTCATGATTTTTCGGACAGTCATGGGCTATACCAGGTTGCGCGTTATGGGATGCTGGCCTGAGTAAAGTTGCAGAATCGTTCATTGCGTCAAGCCGGAACACTTGGCAAAATTCGATTCCACATTAACAACAGTAATTCGAAAACGTGGTAAATTGACAGCTACACAAAAGACGCCTGATGGCGTCCGAATAGCGTCTATCCTTACGCCAGCAGGACAACAGCGACCCAAATTTCGACGACGTTCAAAAAGCAACAGTCAACGTTATTGAATCGTTGACCGGCCTTAATTTTGAAGTCAAAAGAAAGAAGGTTGTACCGATGGCAACAAAGTATAAGAACATAGCAACGCAACTTGAAGAGCGGGGTGAAATAGCAGCAACCATAAAGCTTATAAAGAAATATTACGAAAAGAGGTCAAAAGATCCTAAAGAAATTGCGGATCTCTTTGACTTAGACCTTGAGTTCGTTAAGCAGACAATAGAAACATTCAAGTAATCTTTGGGAGCTACAAGGTATAGCAACCTATTGTCTCCAATATTATTCGCC
>JAISWZ010000192.1 GCA_031270945.1 Clostridiales bacterium
ACCGCGAAGGATCGCCTTAGCGTGTCCGCCGTGACTTTTACCGGAACTTCAGCCAGCACTGCGGCTTTATCGATGTACTGGTTGATAGTTTCCACGGATATGTGATCCGTCTTGTCCTCGTTGGGGAATAGCCAGCCTCCGTCGTTTTTCGGATCGCACTCTTTCCAGTATGTCCGAAGCTGAACCAGCCCCCGACGCGCCAGGATAGTTACCCGGTTTATCTTTCCGTTGTCCTCATGAATCAAAAGATGCATTCCCCTTGAGTCCACGTTTGACACTTTCAGCTTCGCAAGCTCGTGATCCCTGAGGCCAGATCCCAGAAGAGTCATGATCAATGCGGTCTGCTTTGGATCATCGCAACAGTCAATGAGATCGACTATTTCGTCTAGCGTTATGATCTTCGGGTTAGTCAAAGTGAGCTTCAATACCTGAGCACCTGCGTAGCGGGGCGGCTTGTTCTGCAGCCATTCAAAGAAGCGGCTTATTGAAGCCAGCTTCTTTTTTATTATCTGTTCCGTCAAGTGGCTCTCTATCAGCTCCAGACGGTATAGCTGCATGTGCATCGGAGATAGCTCGCAGACAGGGACGTAGTTGAAAAAGCAGATAAATTCCCGGACGTCCCTGAACAAGGTCAAAATTGTCCTGGGGCTGAAGTTCCTTTCTTTTAGGCTGACTAGCATGGCATAAAGGGATTCCTCAAGTGACATTCTATCATCTCCTATGCATATCCCCAAAATCCGTATTGGTGCTGGAAAAGTCCTGGCGAATGCTTTAATGCCGGACTTTTCTGGCACCTCGGATAAATTTTGGGATATGCTTTAAGTTTATGGGCAAAGCCTCTGTAGGAGTATTTGCCAAAATGGGCCTCGTGATACAGGCTGCGCGAGAAAAAGGAAGGAAAGCTGAGGCTCGAACGGCCTTAAACCGGCTTAAACCGGATTAAAAAAATTTAACAAAAATTCCACTTGCATTTTAATGTTTAGGAGTATACTATATAGAAATAAACAGTAAGGAAAAGCGCCAACTACAAAGGTGGGAAACAGCAAAGAGCGTGTCATAAAAGCAAAAGTTTGCGCACGGGCGAAAGCATCAAATGCACTTTACAGGTGTTTTCGCTCGCGAGCGCTCAAAGCCACAGATTAAAAAAGTTTAACAGATATAGCACTTATATTTTAATGGTTACCGATATACAATATAGCGGTAAACGATTTGACCCTAAATTTAGATTGGCTTTGCCAAAAAGGAGGAACTGAAATGCCTGTCTTGAAAGTGGAACACTTGACCAAGGATTATGGCCATAACCGTGGCGTGTTTGATGCGACGTTCGACGTGGAGAAGGGAGAGGTGTTCGGGTTCCTTGGCCCGAATGGAGCAGGAAAAACCACAACCATACGTCATATCATGGGCTTTTCCCGACCGCAGAAAGGCAACGCCTTTGTGGATGGACTGAATTCCTGGCAGAACGCGCATACGATCCAAAAGAGTCTGGGCTACCTGCCTGGTGAAATCTCGTTGCCAGAAAACTTGACCGGAACGGAGTTCATCCAAATGATGGCGGATCTGCGAGGCATGAAAGATAGTGCGCATACAGATCACTTGCTTGAAAAGTTTGAGCTGGATCCCTCAGGCGGATTAAAGCGAATGTCACTAGGCATGAAACGCAAACTCGCCATTGTCACAGCCTTCATGCATGACCCAGCTGTGCTGGTCTTAGATGAGCCAACCAGCGGCCTTGATCCCTTGATGCAGGAAACCTTTATAGATTTCATAAAGGAGGAAAAAGCAAGAGGCAAAACGATCCTCTTGTCTTCTCACATTTTCTCCGAGGTAGACGCCACATGCGACCGGATCTCTATCATCAAGGACGGCCACTTGCTTTCCACCTTTGTGGCCAATGACCTGCGCCATAGCGCAAGCAAGACCTTCAAGCTGGAGTTCAGCGACAAGCCTGAATTCGAGCGCTTCCGAAAGCAGGAACTGGGAGGCGACATAGAGATTACCTCTGTCAAGAGACACCGAAACCAAGCGAAGGTGCTAGTAGAGGATAGGGACATCAATCACTTCTTTAAGATCATCTCGGATTACGACATCAAGTTCATATCTGAGATCAAGTTTACCCTGGAGGATTACTTCATGAAATTCTATGACAGGAATGCGGCTGAAGCCGAAGGAGGCGAACCAATTGCCAGTTATTCAAATTGATCACCTGACAAAGGACTACGGGGCGGGCCGCGGGGTCTTTGACATCAACCTCAGTATTGAAAAAGGCGAAGTGTTCGGATTTGTCGGCACCAACGGCGCTGGCAAATCCACAACTCTCCGTCACCTCATGGGCTTCCTGAAACCCAAAAGCGGAAGCTCAAAGATTAACGGCATGGATTGCTGGAATGACTCAGCAAAAATCAAAAAGAGCGTCGGCTATATCCCAGGCGAAATTTCATTCCCGGATGCGCCAACCGGGACAGCCTTCCTGCAACAGCAAGCGGATCTCCTAGGTCTTACAGACATGTCCTACGCTGACTCCATCATAAAGAAGCTCCAGCTGGATCCCACCGCCAACCTGAAGCGGATGTCAAAAGGCATGAAGCAAAAGACAGCCATTGTAGCCGCCTTCATGCATGACCCTGAAATCCTGGTCCTAGATGAGCCAACCACAGGCCTCGATCCCCTCATGCGGGTCGGTTTTGTAGATATCCTCAACGACGAGAAGAAAAAGGGCAAAACCATCTTCATGTCCAGCCACATGTTTGAAGAGGTAGAGGATACCTGCGACAAAGTGGCCTTGATCAAAGAAGGCAAGCTCATCTCGGTTATCAGCACAGACGAGATCAAGCACAACGAGGTGAAGACCTTTAAGATAGAGTTTGACACCCCGAAAGACTATGAGAAATTTAGAGAGGAATCCCTTATCTTCGAAGAGCTCCGCGAGGAGCAGAACCAGGTTATCGTAAACGTCAATGACAATGACATCAACAAGTTTACCAAGCTCCTCACAGCCTACAGTGTTAAGTTTTTCACAGAGATCAAGTACTCTCTGGAGAAATACTTCAAGAGCCAGTATTAGTTTGATGCAAGCCTGGCCTTAGCCCCCCACTAAACCCCTATAGGAGGATAAAATGTTCAGCAAAGCAATCTTCAAGCAAACCCTCAAGGCCAACATAAAGCTCTGGGCGATTTTCACCGTTATCATTAGCGTTTTTCTTTTTATCATGATCGCCGCCTTTGACCCGAAAATGATCCAAGGACTCATGGATATGATGGGCGAAGCGATGGGTGACATGTCAGAGCGGTTTAGCGCAATGATGGGCGAAAACAGCAT
>JAISWZ010000212.1 GCA_031270945.1 Clostridiales bacterium
CGGGCCTTCTTTGGGAGTTCCGCTTCGTTTTCGAACATTACCAATTTCCTGCAAGGGATTTGAAAGATCTAAGAAGTTTGCAAAACGAAATCAATACCTCCACCTTTGAAGCCATGCGGACCTACTCTTAGAGCATATCCCAAAATTATATCCGAGGCGCCGGAAAAATCTGAGTGTTTGCTCGCAGAAGCCCGAGCAAACTAGTTGAAGCATTCGCCAGGATTTCGGAATTTTGGGATATGCACAAAGAGCCCAGGGCAAATGCCCTGGGCTCATCACTAAATTTTAGGATATGCTCTTAAAAATCCAAGCGCGTATTTTACGCCTTTTCCAACCCCGCTACTTCTTCGCTGTCTTCAAAGCCACGGCATTTGTCAGCCACTTGTCCGCTTCGGTTTGCGAGATTGGGTCTGTCGGATGGAAGGTACCATCCACGCCTATTGATGTTATCTTTTTGTTGATTAGAGCCATAATGGCTGTTCTAGCGAAAGAATCCCCAATGTCCAAAGGCGACTTGCCTGGAGCGTTGGGCAGCTGCAAAGCCCTTGCCAGGATGTAAGCGAACTCTTCCCTGGTTGCGGGCTTAGACGCGCTCTTGTCGGGAAGCTTTGCGTAGCATCCCAAGGATTCAAGAGCGCTTGTGCCGCTTAGCCCCAGCTTCGAAGCCACTTGGGCAGACAGCGATCCTATGGTGGGAACGCTTGAGGCTGCGAGCTTCTCGCTGGTCACGGTCCACGCTCTTACGCAAAGGCTTGCGTCTTTCATCTTTTCCGCCACATCCAGCCAGGTGAAGCCGTCCCTGCTTGCGAACGTCTCGCCTTTTTTCGCCGTGGCGTTTTCGAGGTAGCCAGGAACATTCTTTTCCAATGACAAGTTTACGACTCCGGAAGTCTTGAACCTGACCATCACTGAAAACTTGTCTCCAGTAATGTCCATAGGCTTGTCCAAGTCAACAGTCACGTATCCAGCGTTTGCTATCTTGCCGGTCTTCGCCAGCCTCTTCTCGTTGTAGTTTCCTGTCAAGCTAACCCAGATTTCATATGTTACGTTTGCGTTCGGGGTATGAAATGAAACAGCCGAAATTTTCTCTCCCTTTTCGTCAACAGCGAATGTGCTGGCGCTCCAAGCTTCAGGCGAGTTGAAGTTTATGGCCCCCACTTGCCCAAATGAGTCATGGCTGTATAGTTTTGCCCCAGTTCCGGCCTCCACTCTGGTAACAGCGCTCAAAGACTTTGCCAGGGTGTTGTCAGCGTAGCTGATGTAGTAGTACCCGTCATCGCCTGACTCTAGCCCCCAGCTGTTCTTTGCTATCCAAGCGCCGTCTATCGGAGGCTTGGTTGAGAAGTTGGAGGCAGAATACTTGTTGTCCCAACCTATCAGCTGTATCTGGTGGTTTGGCATCTTTGACGGATCGCTTGCATAGTACGCGCCCGTCGTGGGGTTGTACAAGCTTGACTTCTTGTCGTCATAAGCGTACATGGCTGAAACTACGCTTCCGCTTTTCATTATGGCGGACTTGATGTCGTTTATCTTGTAGAACAGCTGGTCATACCCTAGGACATTCGCCACAGCGGCAGCCTTCACCGACTTCTTGGTTGAGAATACGCTTTCGAATGGATCATCCTTCTCGTTAATGGGACCCCTGGGGCTTGTCATGTATGCCATGCCCATCGAGAAGTTTCCCGCGTCAAGAAGCCCCCTGGTAAACCCTTGTGAGTTCCTGGACAGGCTGTCAGCCGCGTTGGCCTCGGAAAAGTCGAAGGTTCCTCCAGTGTTTATCCCCAAAAGCATCTCTACCGCTCCAAGGGAGCTGAAAGCCCAGCACAGGCTGGTCTGCTTCTGGTTCTTTATCGGTGGCAGGTATGTGCTGCCTCTCTGGTCATATTTGGTTGGATACGTTGCATCATAAGGGTTTGAGATGTCAGCCTTCATCGCGTATCCGGCTCCGTTTGCTCCGCTGCCTCCGTAGAGAGGCAAGACGCTGGGCACGTAGCCGTCATATTCGTCTTCCATCGCTCCGTTTGACTTGGACACGTTGTACTGGAGGAAGCTGTACTCGTAATTCTCAGGCACGAATTCATCCAGCGGCTTGTCCAAGCTTATCTCAAAGAACTGTATCACTTCTCCGTTTTTCGCTCGCGCTGACGCTATCCCGTTATCAATCGCGACATCGGCATACGTGTATTCCTTTCCGTCATAAGCCAGCGCTACGACCTTGTTTCCGGTCTCGGAAGCGAAGCTTATAATGGCGGATTTTTCTTCGGTAGACCAGCTTATCTTTATCGGCTTTGTTAAAGCCCCATAGGTCTCTGACACCTCAGGCTCTGGCAGCTCGGTTTGCTTTACCATAGCTACGCTGCTTGTGGAGTTTTTGTTTCCGTCAAAGCTCGCCCGCATTACAGGCTCTCCTGATTCGTCAGTAGCCTTCGTTTCTTCTCCGAAAAGCACTACCTTTCCAGTTGCAGACGCAGCATATGAAGCAATGGCGTTAGTGTTTGACAATGGAAACTGTGTCGGAATTGCAGCCCTCGAAGGAGCTTTGGTCGGAGAATTCGTTGCCGAAGGCGCCCTGGTTGCAGAAGGTGCCCTACTTGGCGTCCTTGTGGGCGAGTTCGTTGCAGATGGCACCCTGGTTGGCACCCTAGTCGGAGAGCTCGTAGCCGCTGGCGCTCTAGTCGGAGAATTAGTCGCTACTGGAGCACGGGTTGGAGAATTAGTCGACACTGGCGCACGGGTTGGAGAATTAGTCGACACTGGAGCTCTCGTCGGAGAATTAGTCGCCACTGGCACCCTAGTCGGAGAATTAGTCGGGGAATTCGTTGCCGTTGGCACTCTTGTCGGAGAATTCGTTGCCGTTGGCACCCTAGTCGGAGAGTTCGTCGCTGTCGGCACTCTTGTCGGAGAGTTCGTCGCTGTCGGCGCCTTTGTCGGAGAATTCGTAGCTGTCGGAACAGGCGTGTGAGTATTTGTTGCCGTCAGCGCTGGCGTACGCGTGGCTGTCGGAGAATTTGTCGCTGTTGGAGTATTTGTTCTCGTTGCAACAGGCGTATTTGTCGCCGTAGGCGATGGCGTCTTTGTTGCCGTAGGCGATGGCGTATTTGTCGCCGTAGGCGATGGCGTATTTGTTGCCGTAGGCGATGGCGTATTTGTTGCCGTAGGCGATGGCGTCTTTGTCGCCGTAGGCAAAGGCGTATTGGTCGCCGTCGGCAAAGGCGTATTTGTCGCCGTAGGCGAAGGCGAATTTGTTGCCGTCGGCATAGGCGTATTTGTCGCCGCAGGCGAAGGCGACTTTTTACTCGTCGACGTAGGCGCAGGCGTCTTCGTCGCCGTAGGCGTCTTCGTCACCGCAGGCGTCTTTGTCGCCACAGGCGATTTTGTTGCCTTAGGCGAAGGCGTATTTGTGCCAGAAACAGGTGGCGTAGCTGTCACAGTCGGAGATATAGATGGCGTAGCCGTCTCAACAGGCGCCTCTGACGGAGTTGGGGTAATTGTCTCATCAGGCCAGACTGGATCAATCGTTATTGGCGGCGTCGTAGGGAACTCTCCAGGCTCTTTTGTCGGAATGGTCGGCTCCTCAGATGGAGCGTCTGTTGGCGCGCCAGACGGATCCGGGTCGCCCGGCGGCTCCTCAGTTGGAGCGTCTGTTGGCGCGTCTGATGGAGCTGGACTGACTGACAGAGCTGGACTGATTGACGGAATTGGACTGATTGACAGATCCGGACTGATTGTTGGCGATACAGAAGGATCTGGGCTGTCTGTCGACTCGCCTTCCCTCAACCACTGGGCAGAAAGTATCGGATAATCCTGCATCTCGCCTTCCACGACGTTCGGGTAGACGGTCAGTGTATGCGTCAACGGGTTGTACGCGCTTACGGGTGTCTGGTTGTTAAAGTCAATAAGGGTATGCTGCTCCCTTTCCCCTATCTTTGCCAAGAGGTAACTCAGTTCAAATGTTTCAGTCGTGTCTATAAGCCTGACTCTTTTTATGGGGTTTCTCAGCCCTGCGGCAAAGCCTCGGTCAATGCTGAGAACAGAATGCCCATAGCTCTGCTCTAGGCCAATGAGCAATGAATCCATAGCTACTGGAACCGGCTTGTCCCATTCCAGCGCAATGTCCGGCAAAAGCGCCTTGATGTTTCCCTTGCTAAGCTCCGTTGCCAGATAGTATCCGTCGTCATACTTGCCTGTGAACGCGGCTGAGTAAAACATTGTCGTTATCGGAAGAATGGGGCTTATGTCCCCAGTCATCAAAATCTTGCCATCCAGGAAGCTTGGAAGAAGGAATCCGTTTCCGGCTTCTGTTATAGGAGATGCGAGCGGTGCGCTCAGGCTGAAGCTTGCGACATACGCCTTGTCTATTCCCGTTGTGACGGTTCCCGGCATCAGGGCTGTGTCTCCGTCGCTAAGCGCCAGCATCCTGAGATCTGGCCCAAATTCGGCAGGAGAGCCAAAAACAGGCTTCTGGCCTACAGTCATGGCCAAGAGGCTTCCTGACAAGGCTTTTATGGTTGTTGGCGCCTGGGTCTCGACTGCTCGGCCTATGGCTGAGGCGCCGTCGGAGAGCGCAAGGAGCCTGGCAAATGGGCTGTCAAAGAGCTTTATGCTGAGCTCGCCCAAAGTGTTGAATCCCGTTTCGCTGTAGCCAGAGCCCACCGCTGCCGCCTGCCGGCCGCCAATGCTCTCGACCCATGCCTCGCCTGAAATCTCTATGTTTCCAAAGGATAAGCTGTCGCCATTCTTTGCGAATCCTGATCCTATGCCAGCGCCGTATTCGCCGCCATAAGCCAGGACTTTCACTCCCTTGGCGCCGCCTTCCTCCTCCGCCCCTTCAATCTTCACGCTTCCGCCAGAGTGGCCCATGCTTGAGCCTATGCCAGCCGATCCGTACCCTCCATAGACTCTCAGGGTGGGAACTATGGAGCTTTCCTTGTCGCTTGAAATCGTAAGCTCAGCGCCATCCCTGACTTCTATTCCGGCATGGTACTCGCCTATGTAAACCCAAACGGCTGGCTTGAAGAGCCTTTGATAATGCGCGTTCAGATAGTCGTTGGTGTAATACAGCGATAGCGAGTACTGATCGCTATAAATGAACCCTCCATATTCGAGGGTCCACCAGCCCAAGGCGCCCCCTGACGCTATCACTAAGGGCTCCTGGATCCAGCTGTAGTCATAGCCGACCAATGCGCTGTCAGAGGTTGTGCCAATGATGGTGCCATCCTCATTGCCAAGCAGGCTTTTGTACTCGTTCACCGAAAGCGAAAAGAACTTATTGCTTTGCGAGCTGTCCGGAGTTCCAAGCGAATCCACAGTCACGGCCCTGCTTCTTATGAAATCCCCTTCGAAACTATCTGGTATGGCGTACGTCGGTGAAAACTCCCCGGCAGACAGGAGCCCTTTCATGAGAAGCTTGGTGAGCCCGCCAGACTCCGCAAGCTTTATCCATTCCTGTCCGTCTATCATGACAGCAGCGCCTATTGGAGCGGTTCTAACCGTCATTAGGGTTTCTTGATCATCACCAGGCAAGTAGTTCAGCGAGCTGCCAGCGCTTGGATATGCAGGCGGACTTCCAAAAACGCGAGCAGGTGCTGCAACATTGCTTGCAAAGATCAATAAGGACAAAATAAGCGCTGCCATTCTCGCACTGTGTGGTTGCATCCAGCCACCCCCCCAACTGCAACTATCAGCAATGCCGCCAAGCGCGCCAGGGCGCAAAGCGCCCTGGCGCGTCAAACGCCGCGCGCTTGACGCATATTCCTAGTGCATATCCCAAAATCATCCCGACGCTTAGTGCATATCCCAAAATTCCGCAAGTGGCGTAGCGAAAGTCATCGCGATGCTTTAACGCGTGACTTTCGCGAGCCCTAAGATTAATTTTGGGATATGCCCTTAACGAAACAAGATTGGGATGCGCACAGTGCTTGCAAGCGAAACGCTCTCTTGCAAGCACATTGACTTGAGCGAAAAGTATCATGCCTTCCGCTTTTGATCGCATTTCACAAGACTTTTGCCGCGCCTGTTCAGCGGCTTTAAATAGTTCGCCAGGCACTCCCGGCTTGGGATGCCCCCTAGTTAAAATATCGTCATATTCCTATCCAGGCTCAATAGCGTCAATTCTGCTCATGAGCGAAAACATCTGTAAAGATCATCCTTTATTCCCGCTCGTGGGCTGAGCGAAAAGTCTTTTTCTTTTCGCTCGCTGTTATCAGGGATTTCGGGCTTTTGACGCCTGTCACCAGCTCTAAAGCCTTGATTCTTGTCTCCAGCATAGCGCGAGCCATGTCTTGGCACACATTCCACAGAGCCAGCGGCTTGCCTCTCCTACCCTCTCCATAGGAAAAACAGGGCCGCTTGCAAGGGCGTAAAACAAACTGAGAGCATATCCCAAAATAGCTTGAAAAAGTCTGGATTCAAGCCTTCAAAGACTTTGGCGTTTGCCTCTTGCGCCTGTCAATGAATTTGGAGATATGCGCTAAAGACTGTGCTTGAGCGATTTTTGCTTAAGCATTATACTCGTGAGCAGTCACTGCGCATATCCCAAAAAGCGCAGGTTAGCGTTCGCCCGGTTCAAGGGCAAATCGCAAAAGTCATGCAATGCTGGTTTGCCTCGGCTTCAACGAGCAAAGACCTATATTAAATTTTGGGATATCTTTTCGCTCACCTATGCAAGTGCTTTCCATCCGCCAATAGACTCAAGCAATCAGATCGCTGTGAGCGTCCTAGGGCATATCCCAAAATTCCTGAAGTCGCGCAGCAAAAGTCATCGCGATCCTTTAAAGCGCGACTTTTGCAAGCCATAAAATTAATTTTGGGATATGCTCTTAGACAGAGCGTCGGCGCGTTTCGCCACATGAGTCCATATATTTTTTTATCGGCCTCAACCAGTAAATTGTTAATGCCTAACCATCAACTGCCATCTGCAATGAAATCTTTAAAGGCTTTTGCCAGCGATTTCTTGCAAAAAAAGAACATTGATTCATGGCTAATCCGAATTCCCGATCATCTGGGGACATGAGTGCCAAAACAGGCTGCGCCCGCCTGAAACGCCAGCTGACAGCTTTCGACAAGGTTGAACCAATTCCAAATCTTAAAGCTCGACAATATTGCCGTTTAGGATTGCCGGAAAACTTCAATCGATATAACCCAGGCGATTCATAAATCCACTAATATATGGGATACGGCGCTCACGGCTGCAAGTTTCAACGGGCTTTCCAATCTATGGCTTTGACCTAAAACTCGTTCGACAAAATAGCAAAATGCAGGCTTTAAATTAAATCGGTTTTCGCTTATAATGTTGAGGGGGATTAAGCTCATAAACAATACATGCATGATTACTATGCATTAAAAGAAAGCCAGCGTTAACAGAAAACCAGCATTAAAAGAAAAGGAGGCTTTTATGGAACGGCAAAAGAAAGTGATGGCAATACATGACATATCCTGCGTGGGCAGATGCTCCCTTACAGTGGCCCTGCCCATACTCTCGGCGGCTGGATTCGATTGCGGGGTTCTTCCCACGGCGGTGCTGTCCACCCACACCGGCGGGTTCACAGGATTCACCTACAGGGATCTGACAGAGGACATAACGCCAATAGCAAGCCATTGGCAGAGCCTTGGCTTGAAGTTTGACTCTCTGTACAGCGGGTTTCTTGGCTCCTTTGACCAAATCGACCTGGTGGCGAAGCTCTTTGAGGACTTCAAGGCTGAGGACGGAATTGTGCTTGTGGATCCTGTGATGGCTGACAACGGAAAGCTTTACTCCATCTACACCCCTGACATGGCCAAGGGAATGTCCAAGCTCTGCGCAAAGGCGGACATCATAGCGCCAAACCTGACAGAGGCGGCGTTTCTCCTGGACGAGCCCTATGTAGGCGAATCCTATGACAAGCCCTATATCGAAGGCTTGCTGAAGAGGCTTTCAACTCTTGGCTGCAAAAAGGTGGTGCTGACAGGCGTCTCCTTTGATCCCGGCCTTTTGGGCGCGGCCTGCTATGACTCAGCGACCGGGGACATCGACTTTTACTTCAACAAGAAAATCGACGGCTACTTCCATGGAACCGGTGACGTTTTCTCCAGCGCGATCCTGTCGGCGGCGCTTCACGGCAAAAGCATGCCGGAAGCGATAAGGGTGGCTGTGGATTACACCCTCAAGTGCATCGAGCTTACTGTGGAGCTGGATCTTGAGCGGCGCTACGGGGTGTGCTTTGAGCTGGCCCTCCCGCTTCTCATAAGCCTCCTGCAGTAAATCAAAAAAAGTTTTTCCTTTCCAAGTATAATTTTTTTAGAATTGGCAATTATTTATAGTGTATCCTTGATTTCTAAGGTACGTTAATATCCCCCCTCAAGCCTGGTCTCATCCCCCCATGAGTCCAGGTTCTTTTTATTTGTTGATATTTGTTTTGGGTTTTTGGTTTTTTGGTTTTTTGGTTCTTGTGTGTTTTTTTTGATTCGTGATTTTTGGTTTTTTGAATTTCTTAAGTTTTTGGATTTTTGCATCGCGAAACATTTCTTGCACTTTCCGTCCGTCAATAATTTAATTGACTCGCGTGTCAACTAATTTACTTGCGGTTCCCGATTTTGCGCCTTTGCCTGTCCAAGATTGTCACACCACGCCAAAAAGGCTGAGGCAATCAGCCCCAGCCTTTTATTTCGGAAGTTCCAAGGCCGGTTTTTTGGCCTTTCTGTAAAGCACAATTTTTCTTCCAATCACTTGCACTACCTGCGACCTGGTGCGCCCGCTTATCTTTTCCGCCACTTCTTCCGCCGGCTCCTCGCAGTTGTTAAGCACGGAGAGCTTCACGAGCTCCCTCGCCTCAAGCGCCTGGTCTATTGAAGCTACCATCTCCGGGGTGGCCCCGGCTTTGCCTACCTGGGCAATTGGCGTGATGGACGTAGCCTTTCCTCGCAAAAAAGCCCTCTGCTTGCTGTTGAGCATATATCCTCCTGCCCTACTTTATATAGTCAAAGGTCAGGCCGTGCACATAAACCGTGTCGCCTTCCTTCGCCCCCGCCTCTTCCAAGGCGGCGATTACGCCCTTGTCTACCATGTACTTCTGGAAGAACGCGAAGCCCTTTTCCGACTCAAGGCTGGTGTAGCCTATCATTCTCTCTATCCCAGGCCCCTCGACCTGGAAGGAGCCGTCATCCAGGATGTCGATCTTAAATGGCGCTTTGTCTTCTTTCAGTTCTTCGTACTCTTCATAATCCTCGCCAAACACTATCGTCTGGGGGTAATCGTCCAAGATCAGCCCAACCGCTTCCATCAGGGGCTCAAGCCCTTGGTTTCCGGCGGCCGATATCGGGAATACCTGGTACCCATGCTCAGCGGCGTACTCCTGGATCCTTGCCAAGTTTTCCTGCGCCTCCAGGATGTCCATTTTGTTGGCCGCAATAATCTGGGGCCTTTTCAAGAGCTCCGGATTATACGCTTCCAGCTCCTTGTTGACCATTTCAAGAAGATCAACCGGATCTTCGCCTTCAAGCCCTGAGGCGTCAACCACATGAACCAGGATCTTGGTTCGCTCGATGTGGCGCAGGAAGTGATGGCCAAGCCCTTGGCCTTCGCTAGCGCCTTCTATCAAGCCTGGAATATCTGCCAAAACGAAGTCTTTGCGCTTGTCGCTTCTGACTACGCCCAGGTTCGGCGAAAGGGTTGTAAACCTGTATCCCGCTATCTTCGGCGTCGCGTTTGTTACCATTGAAAGAAGGGTTGACTTGCCCGCGTTTGGAAATCCGATGATCCCAGCGTCTGCTATAAGCTTGAGCTCAAGGATTATCTCATAGTCGCGCCCCATTTTTCCCTTTTCAGCGTATCTAGGCGCTTGCCTTGTAGAGGTTGCGAAGTTCTGGTTCCCTCTTCCGCCTCTTCCGCCTTTGGCTATGACCCGCTTTTCTCCCGCCTTGGACATGTCCGCCATCACCTTTCCGGTGACCGCTTCGCGAATGACTGTGCCTACAGGCACTTTCACCACAACGTCCTCAGACGACTTGCCGGATCTGTTGTGCCCTGACCCGTTCTCCCCAGGCATGGCCTTGAAGGTCTTCTGGTAGCGGAAGTCAAGGAGGGTTGAAAAGCCTTCATCAGCGACAAAGATGACGTCTCCGCCTCTTCCTCCGTCTCCGCCGTCAGGCCCGCCGTTTGGCACGTACTTGGCCCGCAGGAACGAAACCGCTCCGTC
>JAISWZ010000280.1 GCA_031270945.1 Clostridiales bacterium
TCCGCCGCTTTGCTCATGGATCCGGTCTTTGCGATCTCGACGGCGTACTTCAAATGGAGCAGGTTCAAGGATGGGACACCTCCGTTTCTGGCCTTTTCTCTAGTTTATCACGGTTTTGCTCGGTTTCCAAGGCATATATCATTAAAGATATACCTTTATGCGTTATTTACCATTCCCAAAGCGCCTTGGTTTGTTAAAATAATAACATAGTGGTTGAACGCTTGAAGAGCGCCTGGCGGGTCTCTGCAACCCGCGAAAAGCGAGCGCCTTCTTGGCATAACCCAGCAAGAAGCGGGGTTTGGATTTGCCCCAGAAACAGGAGCTTTTGCTAGATTTCTATAGAAAGCCATAAATGCTGACAGGCCCTGCAACGTGTTTTAAGCCCATATCTTGAGACAAATGGGCAATAATAATGCATGTCCCGAGTTTGTTGAAAAGCCAAAGGGAAAGCTTTTGCGAACGCCCGGACTTTTCCAAGCCAAAAACAAAATCGGGATATGCCCTTAGCTGGACACAGGAAGCAGAAAGAGGAGTGAAGCCATATGCAGCAAGTGATCTACCCGATTGTGGACAGCGTCAAATCGCTAGAGGAAGCAATCAGCCGGGTTAGGGCAGCGCAGAGCGTTTTCGCGACCTATACCCAGGAGCAGGTGGACAAGATTTTCAGGGCGGCTGCCATAGCGGCCAACCAAGCCAGGATCCCGCTTGCGAAGATGGCGGTTGAAGAAACGGGCATGGGGGTTGTTGAGGATAAGGTGATCAAGAATCACTACGCCTCAGAGTATATCTACAATGCCTATAGGGACGCCAAGACTTGCGGCGTGATTGAAGAAGACAGCGCGTACGGGATCAAGAAGATAGCGGAGCCAATAGGGGTCATAGCCGCTGTCATCCCAACGACAAACCCGACATCCACGGCGATATTCAAGACGCTTATCGCCTTGAAGACCAGAAACGGGATAATAGTAAGCGCGCATCCGCGCGCCAAGAAGTGCACAATCGCGGCCGCCAAGACAGTGCTTGAAGCTGCTGTTGAAGCTGGAGCGCCAGAAGGCATCATAGGCTGGATAGACGTGCCAAGCCTTGAGCTGACGAACCTGATCATGAAAGAGTCAGACATGATCCTGGCGACTGGCGGGCCTGGAATGGTGAAGTCGGCCTACTCAAGCGGCACCCCCGCGCTTGGTGTTGGAGCTGGCAACGTCCCTGCGATCATTGACGAAAGCGCTGACATTGTTCTGGCTGTGAGCTCCATAATCCACAGCAAGACATTTGACAACGGGATGATCTGCGCGTCAGAGCAGGCAGTTATAGTTTCGGCTTCTGTCTATGACAGGGTTAAGGCTGAGTTCCAGGAAAGAGGCTGCCATTTCCTTAGCCCTGAGGACACGGAGAAGGTCAGGAAGACCATTATAATAAACGGCGCCCTTAACGCTAAGATAGTAGGGCAAAAGGCCAGCAAGATAGCGGCCATGGCTGGGGTTGAAGTTCCGGAAAGCGCCAAGATCCTGATAGGCGAGGTTGAAAATGTGGATCTTTCCGAAGAGTTTGCCCACGAAAAGCTCTCTCCGGTTCTGGCCATGTACAAAGCTCAAGACTGGGCTGACGCGCTTGGGAAAGCGGAGCGGCTGATCTTTGACGGAGGGCTTGGCCATACGATCTCAGTATACCTGGACATTTCAAGCCAGCAAGGGAAGCTCGATGAAATGTCAGCAAGAATCAAGACATGCAGGGTTATCGCGAACACCCCGTCGTCCCATGGCGGAATAGGGGATCTCTACAACTTCAAGCTAGCTCCGTCCTTGACCCTGGGCTGCGGCACTTGGGGCGGAAACAGCGTCTCAGAAAATGTTGGGGTAAAGCACCTTTTAAACATAAAGACGATCGCTGAAAGAAGAGAAAATATGCTCTGGTTCAGGACTCCCGAAAAGATCTACATCAAGAGAGGCTCACTGCCTGTGGCGCTTGACGAGCTGAAGTCGGTTTTGGGAAAGAAGCGGGCTTTCATTGTGACCGACGAATTCCTGTACAAAAACGGGTATACAAAAGGGATTGACAGCAAGCTGGATGAAATGGGGATAGCCCACGAGACGTTCTTTGACGTCGCCCCAGATCCCAATCTCGCCTGCGCCAAAGACGGCGCGAAGCAGATGGCGGCTTTCGCTCCTGACACCATCATAGCCATTGGCGGCGGATCCGCTATGGATGCCGCAAAGATCATGTGGGTCATCTACGAGCATCCGGAAGTGGACTTCATGGACATGGCCATGCGCTTCGCGGATATCAGGAAAAGGGTTTACACCTTCCCGAAGATGGGCGAGAAGGCCTACTTTATAGCCATCCCGACTTCAGCTGGAACAGGGTCTGAAGTCACGCCATTCGCCGTGATCACTGACGAGAAGACAGGCGTCAAGTACCCGCTTGCCGACTATGAGCTTATGCCTGACATGGCTATCGTTGACGTTGACTTGCACATGTCTGCCCCAAAAGGGCTGACCGCCGCAAGCGGCATAGACGCTGTGTCCCACGCGCTAGAAGCCTATGCTTCGATGCTTGCCACAGACTTCACTGACGGGCTGGCCCTGAAAGCCCTGAAGCTTTTGTTTGAGTATCTCCCCCTCGCCTACGACAACGGCTCTGACGTTGTGGCAAGAGAAAAGACTGCAAACGCCGCTACCATAGCAGGTATGGCTTTCGCGAACGCGTTTCTTGGAGTCTGCCATTCCATGGCCCACAAGCTGGGTTCCTTCTTTCACTTGCCTCACGGCGTCTCGAACGCGCTTATGATAAACGAGGTGCTGAAGTTCAACTCTTCTGAAGCGCCAACAAAGATGGGGACATTTTCCCAGTACGATCACCCCCACACCTTGGCCCGCTATGCTGAAGTAGCCGACTACTTGAACCTTCCAGGAGACACAGATCTGGATAAGCTCAAAAGCCTCATTAAGGCGATTGATGACCTGAAGCAAAAGATCGGAATC
Organism: Clostridiales bacterium; assembly: GCA_031270945.1. Lineage (GTDB taxonomy): Bacteria > Bacillota > Clostridia > Lachnospirales > WQUN01 > JAISWZ01. The sequence goes on from JAISWZ010000280.1 coordinate 2,982, forward strand.
AAGAAATCCATCCAGGAATACAACGTCGGTGAAGCCGAGTTTCTCAGCCGCCTGGACGAGATGACAGAGCAGGCCTTCGATGACCAGTGCACCGGAGCGAACCCGCGCTACCCCCTTCTTAGCGAGATAAAGCAAATGTATCTTAACGCCTATTACGGCAGGGACGAGGAGGTTTGGCTATGAGCGACATCATAAAGGCGGACAAAGTGATAGCTGTAAGAACATCCAAGACAATCTACCGCGATGGAGACAGAGCCATTAAGGTCTTTGACGAAGACTACTCCAAGGCTGACGTCCTGAATGAGGCGCTGAACCAGGCCAGAGTTGAAGAGACAGGCCTGAACATCCCGGCTGTGCTGGAAGTCACAAAGCTTGACGGCAAGTGGGCGATCATATCCCAGTTCATCAAAGGCAAGACCCTCCAGCAGATCATGGATGAAAACCCCGACAAGAAAGCCCAGAACCTGGATCTCTTCGTTGGCATCCAGCTGGAGATGCACAGCAAGTCCTCGATTCTCCTGACCAAGCTCAAAGACAAAATGAGCAGGAAGATAAGCGAAAGCTCCTTTGACGCCACAACACGCTACGAGCTTCACACCAGGCTGGAATCGCTCCCAAGGCACGCGAAGCTGTGCCACGGGGATTTCAACCCCAGCAACATCATAGTTTCCGAGGATGGCACCCCTTTCATCCTGGACTGGTCGCACGCCACCCAGGGCAACGCCTCTGCTGACGCCGCCAGGACATATCTCTTGTTCTGGCTGGCCGAAGATCACGACGGCGCGGAAAAGTACCTGTCGCTCTTTTGCAGGAAAAGCGACACTGCCAAGCAGTATGTCCAGAAGTGGCTCCCCATTGTTGCCGCGTCCCAGTCAGTGAAAAGCAAGCCCCAAGAAGCTGAGCTTTTGCGCAAGTGGGTGAATGTGGTGGATTACGAATAGGATTTTTTAAGATAAGTTTTATGGCCAATATTTTTTGCTGGCGAGCGGCTGGGTTTATAAAAAAAGGGCGGGTCTGGAAAAAGATTCTAAAGGCGCTCGCTGGCGAAATATTGGCGAACTCGTTTCTGTCAGCAAGCTCAAGGAGAAAGTGGAGCTATCCGGCGCGTTCTGCCTGGGCAGATGTCAGGAGGGGGTCTGCGTCAAGGCTGATGGCAAGTTCTTTTCGGTTTTTTTTATCGACGGAGACAGAATTTACAATTTGTTCATGCTTGAATGCAAAAAAGCCGCACTCTCGTGCGAGAGCGCGGCTGATCGTATGCCTATTCAGTTACGCGTGTTTACCAGAGCCATTTTACATGAGTATAAAGTAAGCACTTCATCACATATACTCCTTGAAGTCGTCGAGCGGCGCGTCAAAGTCTTTCGGCAGAGAATATTTGCCTTTCCACACGCCGCATTGCGAAACACGTTTCGCTGCTATGCTTTCAGCGGGTTTCGCATGCATCGCGCCGAT
>JAISWZ010000320.1 GCA_031270945.1 Clostridiales bacterium
AGCGCGAACGCGCCAGTATTTGGCGTAAGCGCCATGGCTGTGTCTGTAGTTGTTACGCCGCTTGCAAGCCTTTTGGGCAAGAAGCGGGAAGATAGCAAGGAATTGGAGACTGCTTGGAGGGAACTGTCCTGAAAAACATAATATGGTCGCCTTCGGTTGAATGCGCGACACGGGAAACGATTGAGGAAATCCAATGGGAAAGGCTGAAGAAGACTGTAAGCCATGTATACGAAAATGTGCCTTTCTACAAGAGGAAAATGGATGAGGCGGGGCTGCCTCCTGAGAAGATCAAGAGCATGTCTGACTTCCAGCAGCTGCCGTTCACTACTAAGGCTGATCTGAGAGACAACTACCCTTACGGGTTCTTTGCTGTTCCAATGAAGAAAGTGATTCGGATCCACGCGTCTAGCGGGACCACGGGAAAGCCGACTCCTGTGGGATACACGCGGGCTGACATTGAGATGTGGAGCGAGTGCATGGCCAGGATAATCGCCATGGCAGGGGGAAATGACGAAGACGTGGCGCAGATCTCCTTCGGATACGGGCTGTTCACAGGAGCTCTGGGGCTTCACTTCGGGCTTGAGAAGATCGGCGCGGCTGTGATACCCATTTCGGCTGGGAATACGGAAAAGCAGCTTTTGGTCATGAACGACTTCGGGGCTACAATACTTATAAGCACGCCGTCGTACGCCTTGCATTTGGCGGATTCGGCCAAGCAGATGGGATTGTCGCCATCCAAGACGAAGCTTAGGCTTGGACTCTTTGGGGCTGAGGGGCACACCGAGGCCATGAACAAGGAGATCGAAAGCCGCTGGGACATTCTTGCGACTGAAAACTACGGGCTAAGCGAGATAGTGGGGCCTGGGGTGTCTGGAGAGTGCTACAAGCAGACAGGGCTTCACATCAACGAGGACTGCTTCTTGCCTGAGATAATAGATCCTGTTACGGGAGAGCCAAAAGCGTTAGGGGAAGAAGGGGAGATGGTCATAACGACCATAAACAAAGAGGCCTTCCCGCTACTGAGGTACAGAACCAAAGACATAACCTCACTTGTTGACGGCCAATGTCCATGCGGCAGGACTTCAATGAGAATGACCAAGATCAAGGGCAGGTCTGACGACATGCTGATTATAAAAGGCGTAAACGTCTATCCATCCCAGGTTGAAAGCGTTATCCTTGGCATGGAGCACATCAGCCCATACTACCAGCTGGTTCTTTCCAAGAAGGGCTACGTTGACCACATGGAAGTCCAGGTGGAGATGGTTGACGACTCTCTGACAGAGAACTACAGGGACATTGAGCGGGTGGAATCCCAAGTGAAGGCAAAGCTTCATTCAGTCCTTGGATTGGACTGCAAAGTCAGGCTCAGGGAGCCAGGGGCTATTGAGCGGACTATGGGAAAGGCGAAACGCGTGATTGACAACAGAGGGGTATAAGCGAAGGCAGGAGCGGCCTGTGAAATTCAGAAAAGCATTGTTTGTTAAGCATACTGAGATATGAACCAAGGACCGCACAAAAATAGGTGACAACAATGACTGACCAAGAAGCGTTCTCCACAATACTGGACATCGCAAGCTCAGAACCAGGCATAAGGGCGGTTTTGCTTGAGGGATCTCGGGCAAACCCCAACATTGCCCCTGACAGGTGGCAGGACTTTGACATTGTTTACGTGACAGAATCAAATGACAAGTATGTTGACGGTAGCTGGATCGAGGAAAAGTTTTTGCCCAGGTTCGGCGAAGTGGCGATCAGGCAGATCCCGGACAACGGGGACACTGGACTGGTTTACACTTGGCTCATCCAGTTCGCGAATGGAGTTCGGATTGACCTCACATTCAACCCTGTGGCCATGCTTATGAAGCCTGGGATAATGGAGAGCAACACCGGGGTTTTGCTGGACAAGGACGGGGTTTTCGGTTTTATGCCAGAGCCGTCTGATAAAGACTTCCTGACGCGGCTTCCCTCTGAGTTTGACTTTCTCTCTTGCTCCAACGAGTTCTGGTGGGTTTCTCCTTACGTTACCAAGGCGCTTTGCAGGGGCCAGCTTTTGCTGGCCCTCAGGTGGCTGGAAGAGGTTGTTAGAGAAGAGTACTGCCGGATGCTGGAATGGCTCGTAATATGCGAGCTCGGAAAGCCCGTTAATCTAGGCAAGCACGGCTGCGATATACTGGGGCTTGCGCCTTTTGAATACCTGGAACCGTTGATAGAAAGCTTTTGCAAGCTTGAATCGGGTGAGATAAGAAAGGCGCTTTCCGGGCTGAACGAGGCGTTCCCGAAGCTGGCTTCGTCTGTCGGGGAAAAGCTGGGATATTCGTACAATGCCAGCGAGGGCGAGAAGACGCTCAAGTTTATGAGGGAGTTTCATGGGGAAAGCGGGACGGATTAAAGGGTAAGCGGGATGGGTTAAAGGGATTGGAATAAAAAGACAAAAAGCAATAAAACAAAAAACCCAAAAACCAAAAACCTAACCCAAAACCCAAACCCAAAAAAACCAAAACCAAAAAAGCCAGCGTTTCTTTCTTCAGCATAGTCAAGAGCTGGCCGATATGCTCTCAAGAACGCCAAATCAAGGGGGTCTATTATTGAAGCTGTTGCTAGGAAACGAAGCTGTAGCGCTTGGCGCTTATGAGGCTGGCGCCAAGGTGGCCTCGGCGTACCCGGGAACGCCCAGCACGGAGATAACTGAGAGCCTTGCGCGGTTTGACAAGGACAAGATCTACGTGGAATGGGCACCCAACGAGAAAGTGGCATTGGAAGTTTGCATAGGCGCAAGCATGGCTGGAGCTAGGGCGATCTGCTCCATGAAGCATGTGGGGCTAAACGTTGCCGCTGATCCTTTGTTCACGGCGTCATACATTGGAGTGAGCGGAGGCTTGGTCATTTGCGTCGCCGATGACCAGGGAATGCACTCTTCGCAAAACGAGCAGGATTCAAGGCACTACGCGAAAGCCTCAAAGACTCTGATGCTTGAGCCTTCAGACAGCGCTGAGTGCAGGGATTTCGTGAAGCTGGCGTTTGAGCTGGGGGAAAAGTTCGACACGCCGGTTTTGCTTAGACTTTCGACCAGGGTATCGCACTCCCGGAGCCTGGTTGAAGAAGGGGTTCGCGAAGAGAAAGAGATCAAGACATATGTGAAAAACCCTGGGAAGCATGTCATGATGCCTGGAATGGCAAGGCTTCGGCATGTGCTTGTTGAAGAGAGAACCAAGAGCCTGATTGGCTACGCTGAAGAGGCAGAGATCAACAGGGTTGAGCGGAACGGGAGCTCAATAGGGATTATTTCTAGCGGCATCGCTTACTGCTACGCCAAGGAGGCTTTGGGAGATCAGGCTTCCTACTTGAAGCTGGGGATGGTTTGGCCGTTGCCCGAAAAGCTGATCCGGGACTTCGCTGCAAGCGTAGAAAAGTGCTATGTTATAGAAGAGCTTGATCCAGTGATAGAGACCCACGCCAAGTCGCTTGGGCTTGATGTTATCGGAAAAGAGCTATTCTCTCCGCTTGGGGAGTACACTTCGAACGCGATCAAGAAAGCCATACTTGGAGACAGCGGAGTCGATAAAGCATCTGGAGAGTTGCCAGCGCTTCCTGCCAGGCCTCCGGTCATGTGCGCGGGATGTCCGCACCGGGCTGTGTTCTACGCTTTGAAGAGCATACCCGGTCTTGTTGTTTGCGGAGACATTGGCTGCTACACGCTAGGAACTTTGCCCCCGCTTGCCATGATGGACTCATGCGTTTGCATGGGCGCGTCAATAGGCATGGCCTTAGGCATGGAAAAGGCCCTGGGGAAAGAGCAGGCGAAAAAGACTGTCGCGGTTCTGGGGGACTCCACGTTCTTGCACAGCGGGATAACCGGGTTGATAGACATTGTCTACAACAAGGGCGCGGCTACCGTGATAATTCTGGATAACAGCATAACCGGCATGACAGGCCACCAGGACAATCCAGCTACAGGTTTTACAATAAGAAAAGAGCCTACCAGGCAGCTAGACCTGGAAAAACTTTGCCACGCTATTGGCATAGACAACGTTGCCATAGCGGATCCATTTGACAGCAAGAACTTCTTGAAAGTCGTGAAAGAGTCGCTGGGGAGCAGCGACCCAAGCGTGATAATAGCCCAGAGGCCTTGCGCCCTTTTGAAGACCGCCATCACCTCCGACAGGTACTACGCCTCGGAGGAGTGCATAAAGTGCGGGATCTGCTTGAGGATCGCTTGCCCGGCGATCACTAAGTCTGACAGCGGGAAGCCTGTGATTGACAAGAACCAGTGCTCCGGTTGCGGATTCTGCGCCAACCTGTGCCCGGCTAAGGCGATAAAGCTGGTTTAGGATGGGTTGGGGTAAATAAGTTGATGAATGAGATAGGGCAAATGAGACTGGATAGATAAGTTGGGATAAATAAGTTTGGGTAAATAAGATAAGATAAATAAAATAAAAAATAAAACAAGATTTTGCTTCAAGAAAGGAAATGACGCTTTGCCAAGCATATTGATAACAGGAGTTGGCGGGCAGGGGACTCTCCTGGCTAGCCGGGTTATTGGAAACGCAGCGATAAGGGAAGGCTATGACGTAAAGGTCTCCGAGGTTCACGGAATGAGCCAGAGGGGCGGGAGCGTTGAGACATTCGTCCGCTTTTCCAAAGGCAAAGTTCAATCCCCCATCATTGACGAGGGAGGGGCGGACATCCTTCTGGCGTTCGAGATCCTGGAGGCTTGCAGAAGCCTTGGAGTCTTGAGGCGAGGCGGCGAGCTTATAGCGAACACCCAAGAGATTAGCCCGATGCCAGTGATATCAGGGCAGGCCAAGTATCCGGAAGGGTTGGTTGAAAGCCTTGAAGCCATGGACATCAAGCTCAGGACGGTTGACGCGCTATCCTTGGCCATAGAGGCTGGAAGCCCGAAGGCCGTGAACGTAGTGCTGATCGGTCTGCTGTCAAAGAGTTTGGACTTTGATCTGGAGACATGGCGGCTGGCAATCTCGGAATCAGCTCCGGCAAGATTTTTGGAGGCCAACCTGAAAGCCTTCGAATTGGCCAGGGCGGCGGGCTGAGATAAGCGCGGATTCGCGCGAGAAAGGGAGAGTGACTGAAATGGAATACTGGAATCCCCATGCGGAGACGATGAGCAGAGATGAGCTGTCAATTCTGCAAACATCAAGGCTTCGTTCCACAGTGGAGAAGGTTTACTCCCGCGTCCCGTACTACAGGGCGAAAATGCAAGCCAAGGGGCTTTTCCCTGGAGACATCAAGACTGTGGATGACTTGAAGCTCCTGCCTTTCGTCACAAAGCAGGATCTGCGCGACACATACCCTTACGGCATGTTCGCGGAGCCATTGGAGAGCATCTCCAGGATCCACGCTTCAAGCGGAACAACCGGGAAGCAGACGGTCGTTGGCTACACCAAGCGAGACCTTGATCTCTGGAGCGAGTGCATGGCGAGATGTCTTGTCATGGCTGGCGCGTCAAAGCTCGACATAGTGCAGGTATGCTACGGCTACGGGCTGTTCACTGGCGGGCTTGGAGCGCACGGCGGAGCTGAGATGCTTGGCGCGGCTGTGATACCTGCGTCTACCGGAAACACCCGCAGGCAGCTGACGATGATGAAAGACTTCGGAAGCACTGTGCTTTGCTGCACTCCCTCATACGCTCTCTACCTTGGGGATTCATTGAAGGAGTATGGATTGACCAAAGCTGACATTTCCCTTAAGATAGGGATCTTCGGCGCTGAGCCTTGGTCTGTGAACATGAGGAAAGAGATCGAGGACAGGCTTGGAATCGAAGCCTTCGACATCTACGGGCTTAGCGAGATCATGGGGCCGTCTGTATCCCAGGACTGCAAGTGCCATAAAGGGCTCCATGTCTGGGAAGACTCGTTCATCCCGGAGATCGTGGACACTGAAACCCTTGAGCCGTTGCCTGACGGAGAAAAGGGCGAGCTTGTCATAACCACAATAGACAAAGAAGGGTTCCCGCTCATCCGTTTCCGCACAAGGGACATCGGGTCGCTTACCCATGAGAAATGTGAATGCGGCAGGGTTCACGCGAGAATGAGCAAGCTCTCCGGAAGATCTGACGACATGCTCATAATCAGGGGAGTCAATGTCTTCCCGTCCCAGATCGAGTCGGTTTTGCTGGAAAGCGGAGAAATTTCGCCTCACTACCAGATAATAGTGGATCGCGTCAACAACCTGGATACCATGAGCGTGGAGATAGAAGTGTCAGAGCACATGTTCCAGGATTTTGTAAAGGGAATGGAAAACACGGAAAACCGCATCAGGGCCCAGATCGAGTCTGTGCTTGGCATCTCCTGCAAAGTGAGGCTTGTCGAGCCCAAGAGCATCACAAGAAGCGAAGGCAAAGCGAAGCGCGTCATAGACAAGCGCGTATTCTAGCACGAGGAGGCACTCCATGTTCATCACCCAAATCTCCGCTTTCATAGAGAACAAGCCAGGAAGGCTCGCAGAGGTGATCGGCTACCTCGCTGACGAGAATGTAAACATCCATGCGCTTTCCATAGCCGA
>JAISWZ010000350.1 GCA_031270945.1 Clostridiales bacterium
CCTTTTTCGCGTTGAGAACCTGAAAAAATCTTAGAAAATCTAAAAACGTCCGGTTCCATCAACCTCTTACACCGCTTTGCTTTTGCCGTACCGCTTTGCCATTGCCGCACCTCTTTGCCATTGCCGCACCTCTTTGCCATTACCGTACCGCCGCCCCATTTTTCTTTCGATATAGCATTGGGGTTCCCCCAGTCACCTTTTTGAATGTTGACGACAAATAGAACTGGGAACTATAGCCAAGCTGAACGGCAATCTCCCGTAAAGACAGGTCGGTGGTTTCCAGGAGAAGACAGCATTCCTCTATCTTGACCTCGTTTACGTATTCGGAAATGGTCTTGCCGGTTTCGGACTTAAAGTGCTTGCACAGGTAAGACACATCCATGTAAAGCTTCTCGGCGATAATCGTAGGAGTCACTTTTTCGTGCATCTTGGAATAGATCACTTTCTGGATCTTCTTCACCAGAGCGGAATCATTGGGCAAAGCCTTGATGGAGCGGACTCTGTTGGCGTATGTCATAAACATGCGGAGGATTTCATGGCTTACCAGTTTGTAGTCGTTTAGAGATTCTATCTTGTTAAGGAAGTAGGCGCTTAATTCATTTATTGTGTCGTAATCCAAGCCGCCGTCCAAAGCAGCTCTGGAAACCACTCCTCCTGCGTTAATAGCTATGTCCTTGTATGATCGTAAAACGTCATCAGTTACATAAGGGGCGGTTCCTCCGCCTTTTGCCCAGTCTTCGAATATGAGCTTCAGTTCCTCGGTTTTCCCATGCCGTACACATGAGAGAAGCTTGATCTCAACATTGGAATCGTACTTTTCCAGGTATGTAGTGCGGGCGTCCTTGGTCACTGGTGGAACGACCACATCTTCATCACTTCTGATCAAGACAGGGATACGATCAGTAGAGCCGTTAACGAGCGCATCCAGCAAAACAAGAATCGCTTTGAACTGCTCTGTTTGGTACAAAGGCAAGAATTGAATGTACGAAAAAATCTCTGATTCACTGCTGGGAGGCAACCCCAACTTTTTTCTTATCTTTGAAGCTGACATTTGCGTGGGCTTGTAAGCGAAGGCTGGCCCAATCAATATATGCTTGCTTGGGTCAGCTTCAACACGCACATATCCCAGAAGTGACTGCTCCTCATTTTCGGCATAGCCAATCGGCTCCTTTTCGCATAACACCGCTGGCATAAGCAAAAGTCCTAGCTCCAGCGAAATGGTCTTGTGCGCGAAAACATGCAAAATCTCGCTTCTATCGCACAAGCGCACAGGGAGGCGCGTCGCGTTTGAGAAGCACTCTATTTGATCAAGCAGCATTTTTGCTCCCTCCTTGATAAAACCAATATAGCGTATGATAAACCAATATATCGAATATGTCAACAGAATTCATGAATTATAATATAGCTAGGTTCGAAGCGGTGGCACATTTACTAAAAGAACAGACTAAAATGCTGGTTTCACAGGCATAAGGCTATAAAATGGCAAATCCAAATCGGATTTGATTAAGGTCATCGCGTCACGCCTGAGCGAAAGCATCACCACTGTGGATATCGCGGGGATCATGAGAATGAGCGAGTCCCACATCGGTCGGCAGTTCAAGGCGCAGACCGGAAAAACGGTGACGCAGTATATCAATGAGGTGAAGGTGGCGGAGGCGAAACGTCTGCTTGATTTTGATGAGTTGACGGTTACCGAGAATGCAATGCAACTAGGCTTTTCGTCGCAGAGCTATTTCCAGACTGTTTTCAAGAAAATAACAAGTTACGCCGGGCACCTAATTCGGGCGCTTCATTCGCATTTTTAATTCAACCAAACTCTTGCCATGGAATTTGGGCCGATCGCTATGTCCATTTTGAAATCGTAAAACTTTCCAGTGAATAAATGAAAATGATTTAAAAAAGTATTAACGTTTTTTATACCCCGTAGCGTTAGTTACGGGGTATAAAGCTTTAATCGTATGTTAAGAGCATATCCCAAAATTATATCCGAGGCACCGGAAAAATCCGGGTGTTTGCTCACAGAAGCCCGAGCAAACTAGTTGAAGCATTCGCCAGGATTTTTCCGGTGCCATTACGGAATTTTGGGATATGCTCTAAGATGGAGATTCAGTTCTTTGTGATTCTGCCGTTCTAAATTCATTTGGTGTCATCCGATGCTTTAATCTAAAGATTTTATAAAAGTGGCTGCGGTTTGAAAATCCCAATTCCAATGATATGTCCATCACGCTCATATCGGTCTGCAACAACAGCCGTTCCGCTTCCTTTGTAAGAAAAATATGTCCATACTCAATAATCGTCATTCCAGTGTATTTCTTCACAATTCTATTCAGATGATCACCACTATAATTGGTTTGACTCTCTAACTCGGCACGACTGACCCTACCATGCTTAGATTCTAAAATATGGCTAACGTTGAGAAACAATGCTTCATCGACCCCACATTTCAAGACGGTATGATTTTTTGATATAGAGTTGTGTCTTCCATTATCGAGAAGAAACGAGAGAGCAGTCCTCTGACAATATAATCACACCCTGGTAATTGCTTGGTGACCTCGTCGTTCATATGATTCAAAAGTGTACGTATCACTGCGATAGTTTCGTCCAACTTGCATCCTTGTACGGCGGGCATAAATTCAATATACTCTTTTGCCGTATAAAATTGTTCGCGCTGGTTTTGTTGCATTAAATGGTAAATAGCGCTGAGATGGTTATGAGAATTTCCCTTCTCACCGTACTGAATATCGTTCTCCATTAATGATTTCATAAAATCGTCATTCAGCAATAAAAAAACTACTTGATAGTCGGAACTGAACTCCTCTCGGTGCCGAATATTACGGTTCATGATACAGCACAGTCCGGCGCTGTATTCATAGCACTCTCTTTCCACATGTTGCTTCACATTGCCCTCAAGAACGAACATAACTTCGAAAAAGCCATGTTGATGCAATGCGCGATTCCACAACTGGGAGGGGAGTTCATTATCTGGGATGACATGACTTGCATGAACTCCAGGGGATGCCAGCGAAACCGTCAAGAGGCCTTCTTTTACTTGATAGTTATGGTATGCGAGCATATACGGAGCGTTCAACTCAAACAACTCTGACACGGAACTTCCAAAATTGTACACCCATACCGGCAGGTTTGGTAATGCGCTGTGTAAGTCCTTATATTGCTGCTCTCCATTCTGGATCATTTTCCATCATCCTTCTTTCATTGGGCATATCTGATTAGGATACACATCTCATGATTTCTGTCGAAACTAGTCATTGTGCGTTTGTGCTATATGCCATATTATCTATATTAGGATTCTGCAGAACTCCATCGGCCCTAAAACCAAGGCTTTGACTAAGAGCATATCCCAAAACACCTGCAGTGGCGCAGTGAAAGTCATCGCGATGCTTCTACGCGTGACTTTCACAAGCCATAAAAATTTTGGGATATGCACTAAAGGCTGATGCGGCGGACAAACCTAGAGCTGATTTATGGCTTTATACTGACCGGCGTTTAAAGGTTCTGCGATACAGCGTCATAACCGGATGATGCTATCCTATGAGAACTAATTATAGCACAATGTTTAAGAATTGTAAAGATCGCGGCATCGGATTATGGAAATTGATTGTGTCCAAAATCGACCAAGCGCAAACGCGGCGTTATCAAATTGATTGGAGGTTCATATGATTCGAAATGATTTTAACGAGCTGTGGCAAGTGTCCGAAAAAGGCGGCAGTTTCGGAATGCAAACAAGCTCGCAACCCGTAACCGTAACATTGCCTTATGATGCCATGATTCACAGTCAAGCAAGATCTGATGCGACTGGCGGTTTCAAAACAGGATATTTCCAATGCGGCGCATGGGAATACAAAAAGAAGTTTTATGTGCCAGTGGATTCTATCCAAAAGAAGATATTATTCCAGTTTGACGGAGTATATAAACACTCTATGGTATACATCAATGGAGGTTACGCCGGAGGACGCCCCAACGGTTATGCGCAGTTTTTTATCGACGCCAACCGCTATTTGCGTTACGGCGCTGATAATGAAATAAAGGTCATAGTTCGCACGGCCGACGACGAACGTTGGTATCCGGGAGCAGGCATTTATCGTGATGTATATATGCTCACAGCCGACCTTTTGCATATCGAGCCTCAAGGTTTAAAAGTAACAACACCCCATGCCACAAACAGCCAAGCGACAGTCTGTACTGCTATCTGCTTGAAAAACGATTCCGCTTCCGCGATAGTCACGGTTCAGATTATCACCGAAATCTATGACGCAGATGGCCGAATGGTGGCGAGCGACAAGGCTCCCGTTACCATTTTTCAAGGAGAAAGTGCGACATTGCGTCAGCGGATGTATGTGTATAAACCAAAGTTATGGAATGTCGAAGAACCGAATCTGTATACCTGCAAAACAAGGATTTGCGATGACAACGGTTCTTTGCTGGATGAATGCGCCGAGGCATTTGGCATCAGAAGCCTGACGCTGGATGTAGAAAATGGATTGTCAATCAACGGTAAAAGCGTGAAGCTTAGAGGTGCTTGCATACATCACGATAATGGCCCGATTGGTGCTGTTTCCACTGATGCGGCGGAGGAGCGCCGCATCGTAATTTTGAAACAATCAGGATTTAACGCCATCCGAACTGCGCACAATCCCGCAAGCCCTGCATTGCTACGGGCGTGTGACAAGCTTGGTATATTAGTGATGGAAGAAGCGTTCGACACATGGACGGTGAGCAAGACTGACTTCGATTATGCCTTGGATTTTCCCGCATGGTGGGAAAATGATTTGAAGGCGATGGTTGGAAAGTCCTACAACCATCCCTGTGTTGTTCTATACTCCATCGGCAACGAGATCCCGGATACCGGTTCTCCGAACGGATCGGCCTTGGGACGCAAGCTGGCTGAGAAACTTCGCTCACTCGACTGCACACGGTTTATCACAAACGGTATCAACGGCATGGTGTCGGTTATGGAGCTTCTTAACGGTATGCGCGCCGAGTCCGAGAGCAAGGCGGAGAACGGCGAAATTAATAACGCTATGACCAACTTGGGTGAGATGATGAGGCAAATCATGTCATTGGAGGCCGTAACGAACGCCACTGCGGAGTCGTTCGCGCATATCGATATCGCAGGATACAATTACATGGATGCCCGTTATGAAACGGACAGAGAATTGTTCCCGAACCGTATTATTTGCGGCACCGAAACATTTCCGGCTGACATTGACCGGAATTGGCGTAAAGTAATGGATTTAGGCCATGTGATTGGTGATTTTACATGGACGGGATGGGATTACCTAGGAGAAGCCGGCATCGGGCAGGTCAGATATGCACAAGAAAGCATTACTGATGGCGTATATGGAGCCTACCCGAGTCTCACATCCATGTCTGGAGACATCTCCATTTCAGGCTTCCGCCGCCCCGTGTCCTACTACCGCCAGATTGTTTTCGGACTTCGCAAAGAACCTTATATCGCAGTACAGCGTCCTGTGCATTATCATAACGCTCCCATCGCAAGTCCGTGGAGTTGGAGCGATTCGGTTTGCAGTTGGTCGTGGCAGGGATATGAGGGCAAGCCTGTCAAGATAGAGGTATACTCGGATGCAGAGGAGGTGGAATTGCTGCTTAATGGCAAATCACTCGACAGGCAAGCTACAGGGGAAAAGAATCGTTATAGGGCAATATTCGAGGCAACATACCAACCGGGCGAACTGATTGCAATAGCATACACAGACGGGATTGAGCAAGGGCGTTTCTCGCTTGAATCGGCTGTAGGAAATATGTTAATCACGACCATATCCGAGCGCGAACAGGTGAGCTTCAACACGTCGGATCTTGCATACATAAACATTTTCCTGACCGATGCAAACGGCAACATTTTCACAGCGAAAGACCGCAAGATACAGATATCAATAGAAGGTCCCGGCGAGCTGCTCGGTTTCGGAACCGATGATCCTAACGCGACAGAGAACTTTTTCGACAAGGAACGCACTACCTTTGACGGACGCGCCTTGGCCGTCATTCGTCCAACGGGCGAGGGCGAAGTTGTTATTACAGTCAACGGGGTCGGCTTGCGTGAATCTAATATCCATCTCAGCGTCATTTGATGCGAATTATACTGACGATTGCTCAAATATGGAATTTTTTATCACCTCGGAAGCCAGCGTGGCTGCTCCCGCTAATGATAAGAAAATTCCAAGAGCATATCCCAAAATTAATTTGATGGCTCGTAAAAGTCCGCAAGTTTGCTCGTTGAAGCCCGAGACAAACACTGTTGAAGCCTTCGCAGGACTTTTACATCGCTACTGCCGGAATGGGATATGCTCTAAACTTGCCGTTCGTCAGTATAGTTTGCTGGGAGGCATTAATAATGGAAAACAAATACCTAAGTTTTGGACGCAAATTGGCGTATGGTTCGGGTGATTTTGCATCGAATTTAGCATTTACCTTCGTATCAAGCTTCATTCTCATTTACCTTACAGATACAGTTGGGCTCGATAGCAAAATCATCGGCATACTTATGATGATTTCCAAGCTTCTCGATGGCGTAACCGATGTTTTTTTTGGCACATTGATTGACAAGACACATTCCAAAATGGGCAAAGCGCGCCCGTGGATGTTTTGGTCAACCTTTCCGCTTGGCATATGTGTAGTTCTGCAATTTGCGACACCCAACGCGGCAGTTAATCTGCAGTACGCATATTTCTTCGTCATATACACTCTGATGAATGCAGTATTCTATACCGCAAACAACATTTCTTATAGTGCAATGAGTGCTTTAATAACGAAAAATACAAATGAACGAGTTCAGTTAGGCGTATTTAGATTTATCTTCGCGCTTATATCTGCAATAACAATCTCATCAATAACAATGGGACTTGTGAATACCTTTGGTGGCGGCACTGCCGGATGGCGAATGATTGCGATTATTTATGCCGTAGCGCTTATGGTTATAAATACTGTTAGCGTGCTCTGTGTAAAAGAGATACCAACCGAATCCAATGATAATGAAAAAGTATCATTCTTCAATAATTTGAAATATCTCACTAAAAACAAGTATTACTTAATGATCCTTGGAATTTATATTTTGCAAAACGCGATGGGCGGCATCTCGAATGGAGTCGGCATATACTTTATGGCCTATGTTCTTGGAGACGGTTCATTGCTTGGGCTCTTCTCGATGGTCGGAATGCTTCCGATGATTATTGGGCTTGCGTTCACGCCCATGCTTGTAAAGAAATGGGGCATGTACAAGGTTAATCTCATTGGCATGCTAGTCGGCATGGTGATATGTATACCAACAGCAATAGCCGGTCTCAATAAAGCCATTTTCCCTATGTTGGTGTTCATGATGATTCGCGGCTTCTTCTTCAGCCCATTGACCGGCACATTGACGGCTATAATCGCGGAAACATCTAATTACACTAGACTCAAGGATAATGTGCAGGTTGATGGCGTTATGTTCAGTTGTTCATCAATGGGAGTAAAGCTTGGAGGTGGCATAGGGAGCGCGATTTGCGGTTGGCTGCTTGCTGCGGGAGGGTATAACGGGCTTGCGGAAATACAAACCACCAGTGCGCTCAATATGATTACTTTCATGTATGTACTTGTACCTCCCATCCTCTATGGGTTGATGACGTTGATTGTGTGGCGTCTTGATATCGAAAAAGCGAACAAGGAACTCTCCGAGAAGTCCGAAATCCTGCCCGCTTTAAACTAGCCGGAGGTAACGAATTAAAAGATATACGAAGAACGCCCATATGCCAGTCATAATGTCATGGGCCCCAATATACCCTGCCTTGAGCTGTCCTTTTGACTGTGTTGCCGTCATCCTCATGCGCGGCGTTTTTATCCTTGCGCACCTGGAGGCTACTGAGGTTCTCGCCCCCCTTGCGCAACGCGGCCAGCTTCGGCCCCAAACGGCATGCTACTTTCCCCAGGTCAGTTTCCCTTGTTGGGTCAGCCGCAGGATAATAGGCTGTGGCTTTTAACCACTTTGACGTTTTACCTACCCCTTGCTTAGGGGGGAATCTATCCAGCCCCGCGAAGAGTCAGATTTCGACTCGTCTATTTATGGGCGCAACGGAATTTTGCGCACTCAATCATACCGATCATCAGTATAGAATATTGATCGGCAATAATTACAAGCTTGGAGGTATTAAAATGCCCAGTGAAATGTTAGGGTACATTAAGCAAATGATGGAGGCAAACCGTGTGAACGGAGGCTTGAAGGTTCCTACGCTTGATGATGACTATCTTGCCATTCGCGCGGCTACTGACGCACAAACAGCCGCCATGCCGGTCGAACCGGGTGTGACTTTTAACTCCGATGTTTTGGGCGGAATCGAAGTGGAAATATCAACGCCTCAAAAATTGGCAGGAGACGCAATCATTTATTATATCCATGGTGGTGCCTGCGCTTTTGGCAACGCACAATCATCAAGACCCTACGCATCCGCTTTGTCGGGTGAAAGCGGACTCCTCGTTTATTCGGTCAGTTACCGCCTCGCGCCAGAGCATCCCTTTCCTGCAGCTCCCGATGATTGCTTTGCGGTGTATCAAGCGCTTTTGGGAAAATATCCAGATAGAAAAGTTGTAGTTTTAGGAGAGAGCGCCGGCGCGTATCTGACACTGACTATTTCTCTAATGGCGAAAGACAGGAATGTACCCCTGCCGGCTTGCCTCTGTGTATTTTCGCCTTGCACCGATATCGCGGAGGAACTACCGAGCAGATTAAAAAACAAGGATATCGACCTTGTGCTAAGAGGCAATACAAACGAAATGCTCCGTGCTTGCTATCTCTGCGGCCAAGACCCGCATGATCCTTATATTTCACCGCTGTATGGAAATTTCGAAGGGTTTCCTCCAATAAAGATCGTTGTGGACAAGACTGAGATTTTGTACGATGATTCTGCTTTGTTAGCTGAGAAAGCTCAAAAAGCAGGTGTCACTGTGGATTATCAGGAGTGGGACGATACTTTTCATACCTTGAACGCCTTAGCTAGAGCCACACCGGAAAGTGAGCAAATCCTCCGGGAAACAGTTTCTTTCATTAGGAAGCATACTCAAAACAACGAAGTATGCCAGTGAATTAGCTCATAGTACCGCAAGCCGGAGGAGCGGGGGAACGCTTTGCCAAAATGGAGCGTTGCGTTCTCAAGCAACTCTTAGAGCATATCCCAAAATTCCGAAATGGCAGCGGAAAAATCCTGGCGAATGCTTCAATGCCGGATTTTTCCGGTGTCTCGGATATAATTTTGGGATATTGGATGTTAGCACATGGCTTGAGAAAGGCCAGAAATTTATGCTATTCGCCTTCAATGGAATATTAGGATATGCCCTTAGGGAGCTGGAAAGATGATCAAGCAGACTTTCGCTTTGTGTTTCGGCAACAGAGGCTTTATGCCCAGCGAGCTGATACTGGGTGCCAGAGAAGAAATTGCTAAAGCCGTAACCGATGCCGGCCATGGATACATCATGATGGAAGAATCGGACACCCGCTTCGGCGCGGTTGAGACCCGCGAGGAAGGGCGGCTCTACGCCCAGTGGCTGGCTGCTCACAAGGGGCAGTATGACGGCGTCATTTTCAGCATGCCTATCTTCGCGGATGAGAACGGCGCAGTTGAAGCGTTGCGGGACGCAGGGGTTCCCATCTTGATGCAGGCGTACCCTGACGAGATAGGGAAGCTGGATTTTGCCCATAGGCGGGACGCTTATTGCGGCAAGTTTAGCGTTACGGACGTGTTCACCCAGTACCAGATCCCATTTACAGTTTTGAAGCCTCACGTCGTTCATCCGCAGTCGCTGGATTTCGCGCGAAACTTAAGCGACTTTGCAGCCATTTGCCGCGTGTCGAATGGCATGAAGCGCTTCACTGTGGGCGCTATAGGCGCAAGGACAACGGCGTTTAAGACCGTGCGCTTTGATGAAATCGCGTTGCAAAAATATGGCATCACAGTTGAAAGTTTTGATTTGTCGGAGCTGGCTAGTAAAGCGCTTTCGGAGGATGGCGCACCGATCAGCGAGAAGCTGAGGCGGCTGGAAAAGTACTCCGATTTTGCGAAAGTGCCTGATTCTGCAAAATCTATGCTTGCGAAAATCTCTGTCATTATTGACGAGTACATTGAAACGTATCATCTGGATGCGCTCACGTTGCGATGCTGGAATGAAATGGAGACAATATTGCGGGTCTGCCCCTGTGTACTATTGAGCGAATTGAACGACCGGGGCATAGTTGCCTCCTGCGAGGTAGATCTGTGTTCCGCAATCACAATGAGAGCCATGCAGCTGGCATCCGGGCAGCCCACAGCCGTTTTGGACTGGAACAACAATTACGGAGACGATGAAAACAAAGTGATCCTTTTCCACTGCGGCCCTGTGGCGCAAAGCCTAATGGCCGCCAAAGGCACAGTAACAGAGCATAAGATGTTCGCCAAGCTGGACCCAGGCAGCGGATGGGGATGCAACGAAGGCAGGATCAAGCCGTTTGACATGACGTTTTCCAACTGCCAAACCAAAGATGGCAAGCTGATAGTGTACGCCAGCGAGGGACATTTTACCGAGGACAAGATAGAAGACAGCTTTTTCGGATGCGGCGGCGTAGCGCAGATTGATGATTTGCAAAACAAGCTGATCAAGCTCGCGCGAGGCGGCTTCAAGCATCACACCTCCGTTGGCGTGGGGCACATGAAAGCCGTGCTGGAAGAAGCCTTCGGCATATACTTGCATTACGGCTTGGTTTCAATAGATTGAGAGGTCGGCTGAAATGGCCTGTGATATTGATAAAATCGCCGCTTGCTTTGACAGACTGAAAGGGAAAATCTTTTTTGGCATCGACGGTTTTGTGGACGAGGTATGGCAAGTGGTGGAAACACGCCAAGACCGTGATAACCGTGTGCTGTTCAAGGAAATGAAGCGTTTTGCGCAAGCGGTTTTGGACTGCGGGAAGGGCGGAATCTCTCTTGAAATCGTAAAGAAAAGGCGCTCGTACGGCGGATTTACGGCTAACACGGGACACGCTGCAGGGCAGTTGGGCGGCAATCCTGTTATGGTAGGCTTGTTTGGCCAAAATGGCATAGACCCCGCTTTTCAGGCCTTCACGGAAAAATATCAAGTGTTTTCCGTGGGCAATCCCGGAATATGCCCAATATATGAGTTTGATGACGGCAAAATCATGCTGCCATACATCGAGGAAACCATGGATTTGAGCTGGGAGCGTCTGTCTAGCGTTCTTGAAGCGAATGCCCTAAAGGGAATTCTAGCGGATTGCAGCATCATTGCTTTGGGGTATTGGTCCTTGACTCCTGCCTTTGACGAGCTTGCAAGGGGCTTGTGCGAAACGTCAGCAAATGGTAAACCTAAGCGGATGTTTTTTGACTTCGCTGACATACGGAAAAAAGACAGCGCATCTTTGAGGAAAACCCTTGGCTTGCTGGCAGAATTGAACATATTGCTGCCTATGTCACTAAGCCTTAACGAACACGAGGCTTCGATGTTATTTGCGTTTTACGGAGAAGCTTTAGCGATTGGGGGCAAAGGCGCAGACCTGGGCATTGAGAAAATCCGGGAAAAGGCCGGGCTGGATGAGCTTATTGTGCATACGCCCCATTGGGCTGCCGCAGCCAGCAAAACGGAAGGCTGCGCGATTGTGGAACAAGACTATTGCGAGAACCCAGTCATAACGGCAGGCGCGGGAGACAATTTCAACGCCGGGTATCTGGTGTCATTCTTAGGCTCTTTGGATTTAAGGGAAAGGTTGGCCGTTGCCAACGCAACGACGCATTTCTATTTGTCTCATGGGCGTTCTCCAGATAAAGCGGGTTTGATAAATGAATTGCGATTGACTGCGAAAAAAGATTAAAAGAGCATATATTAATTTTTGGATACGCTCTTGTCTGATGGAATAGTGGGGAGAAAACGTGTTAGTCAACCTAAAAGAAATATTGAAATTCGCAGGGGATAATAAGATTGCTGTTGGCGCGTTCAACACTCCTAACCTGGAGTGCGCAACAGCGATTTTATCCGCTTCAGAGACCCTTGAAATGCCCGTAATGATTACCCATGCCCAGCTGCATGAGACCATCAGCCCATTAACGCTCATAGGGCCGATTATGATCCGGTTGGCAGAAAAATCCTCGCAACTGGTTTGCGTTCACTTAGATCACGGCGAAAGCCTGGATTATCTTAAAACTGCGCTAGACATGGGCTTTACGGGCATCATGTATGATGGAAGCCTTCTGGATTACGAGGAAAATGCTGAAAACACGCGCAAGGCTGTGGAAATGGCTAAAGCCTATAACGTTGGGGTTGAAGCTGAAATTGGGGTGCTGGGCGGACGAGAGGCAGGCGCTTCGGATGCAGACAACGCAGAAAGATTGTACACCGATCCTGCTTTAGCGCTTAGGTTCGTCGAAGATACACAGATAGACGCGCTTGCCTGCAGCTTCGGCACGGCCCACGGCATATACAAGGCTAAGCCAAAGCTGGATTTTAAGCGGTTGGCGAAAATCAACGAATTGGTGAAGGTGCCTCTTGTCATGCATGGCGGCAGTGGGTGCAGTGAAGAGGACTATATGAACGCGATCACGCATGGAGTTAGGAAAATCAATTATTACAGCTACATGGCCAGGGCTGGTGTAACAGCCGTAAAGGAGTTTCTTGAGAAAACTGAGGTCACTTTCTTCCATGAGCTGGCTGCTTGCGCTGAAACTGCCATGAAAAAGGACGCTATGGCAGCAATGAAAATTTTCGGAGCTTCATAGCGAGTAGTTCTCAGAGCGTATCCTAAAATTTAATTTTAGGGCTTGGAAAAGCCACACGTTAAAGGCGTAGAGCACTAAATTCCATGGAAGATATTGAGTGCAATTCGCAAAGAGGATTTCAACGCTATAACATAGAATGTTAAGCATGCAGAAATTAAAACCGAGCGCCGCTTTGAGCGGAGACGCGGTAGGGTGCGTTCGCCGCGAGCGAGACTTGTGAAGTATCTGAGTGCTGGGGTTTGGCGCACGGAGCTACTTCGGGGAGCAGTTCGAGAGGATTGCGGGTGGGCGAATGTCGAAATGGTGTGACCAGGCGTCGGATCCTATCCACCATAATAGCTAAAAGCTCTAAATTCCATGGTAAATATTGAGCAGTTTAACGCTCCGAGGGCCAGCTGAAATGTAGGTTGCGAGATCCCCTAGGCGGACGAGATCCCTGAAAGGACAAGGCAATTCGCCTTGCCCTTTTTCGCGTTGAGAACCTGAAAAAATCTTAGAAAATCTAAAAACGTCCGGTTCCATCAACCTCTTACACCGCTTTGCTTTTGCCGTACCGCTTTGCCATTGCCGCACCTCTTTGCC
>JAISWZ010000370.1 GCA_031270945.1 Clostridiales bacterium
CAAAAAGATGATAAAATACCATTGCAATGCAGAGGGAGGTGAGCCATGTACTCGCTTGTCATATCAGATGACGAGACCAAGCAGCGCCAGGGGCTGTTGGACTTTATCGACTGGGAATCCCTTGGTTTTCGCGTAGTCGCTGACTTTTCGGACGGGGCAGATCTTCTGGGCTACCTGAAGCGGGAAAAAGTGGATGCTGTGCTAACGGACATCATGATGATGGAAATTTCCGGCTTGGACATAGCGGAGTTTGTGCATATGAACTGCAAAGACATGGCCGTTGTCCTGATAAGCGGATACAAGGACTTTGACTTTGCCAGGAAAGCCATAGAGCTGAACGTCTGGAACTACATCATCAAGCCAGCCCAGATTGAGGAGATCAACCGGGTCTTTACGGATGTGAAAAAGAAGCTGGATGATCTGAGGTCAATGCGAAAGCCGAACTTTGAGGATAAAATTGACACAGGGAACATTGTGATAGACAAGGCGAAGGAGTACATCATAGAAAACTGTTCCAGGGACGTGTCCCTGCAGGAAGTGGCGGAGCATGTGTATCTGAATCCGGCATATTTCAGCCGGTTCTTTAAGCTGAAGACAGGCGAGAACTTCATTGACTTTCTGCTTGCGGCCAGGATGGAAAAAGCAAAGGCGCTCCTTTCCGAGAAGCGCCTGAAGATACATGAGATCGGGGAGAAGGTAGGATATCCTAACCCTAAATACTTTTCAAAGGTATTTCGCGATTCCGTGGGATGCAGTCCCAAGGAATACGCCAGAAGGCTTTTGTGAAACTAAATTGCCGGGAACCTAAGCTCAACAGTGGTGCCAGACTCGTCAGAGCTTATGGAAACTCCGGAGGATTCTCCGTAGATCAGCTTCAGCCTTTGGTTTACGTTTCTCATGCCTACATGCTCTCCATACAGGCTCATTGCTGATCGCATGTTCTCGTTGATCTCTTCGGCTTTTTCTTTGGTTATGCCTATTCCGTCATCCTTTACCTGGATGACTGCCTGCCCATTTGAGACGAAGCCCCTGACCGTTATGGTTCCAGGGGCTTTTTTTAGCTTGATGCCGTGATAGATGGCGTTTTCTAGGATCGGCTGGAGGGAAAGCTTTAGGATGGAGCATTCCAAGGCTTCGGGATTGATGTCCCAAATGACTGTGAACATCCCGGCATAGCGGTATGCCATCACAGATAGATAGAGCTTGCACTGCTCCACTTCATCAGAGACTTTTACCAGCATGTTCTCCATATCCAAGCTTAGCCTGAAGAGGGCTGACATGTTCATGAGCATGTCGGAGACTGAGTTTTTGCCGCCTGTCAGCCTCATCGCGTCCCAACGCATGGCGTCGAGGGTATTTGAGAGAAAGTGCGGCGTGATCTGGGTCTGAAGCGCGGCTGCTTGGGCTTTTTTTAGAGACTTGAGCCTCTTGTCCAGCTCCGCCTGGACGACCCTGGTTTCGCTTATGGCTTTTGCCACCAGCCCTTTTATGTGTTCAGCCTCATTGATTCCATTGGCCTTGTTGAGCATGCCAGCCTTGTCCAATCCCTGGAGCAGGCTTTTTAAGGGAGCGTAGGCCTTGACGCTGATTATCAGGGTAACGGCTATGCCCAAAAGGGTTAGAGCTAAAAGGAGGACTTGGGTCATGGCCTTCTGCCTGTTGAAGTGCTCTTCATAAGCGGTTAAGGGCAAGACTGAAACCAAGCGCCAATCTCGGTTTTGAAGAGGCGAGACAGTGATCACTTGCTTTGTCTCTTCGCTGCTTGAAAGCTTCAGGGTGTCAAAAAAGGTCTCGTCTGTTTTGCCGCTTACGGACAACAAGCCTGGCAGGGAATTTATGTTCTTTGAGATGCTGGACTTGTCTGTGCTGTAGAGCACCTGGCCTTGGGAATCTGTGACATAGATGCTTTGGCTCGAGTTCCCTTGGTTTGCCAAGACCTTGTCCAGCTGCTCCATGTCTATGTTGATTACGATGCAGCCCTTCTTCTCGTCTCCATAGAAGTAATAGGGCATGACCACTGACATGTAGTAAGGATACCCGCTTGGCCCCAAGCGGGAAGCAGTAGGCAAGGCATGCCCCTGGGCGTCCAGGTAGGCTTGCATCCAGCTGATGTCGCCATAAGCGGCCAAATCTCCGCTATAGACATTTGAAACAAGTGTGCCGCTAGCCTCGGAATAAACATAGACCGAGTGGACATATTTGAAAATGAGGGAGTAAACGCGAATGGAAGAGGACAGAGAAATGATGAAATCTGAATCCAGGCTTTCCTTTTCCAGAAACATGAACCGGCTTGTCTGCCTGTTGTCCAGGATCGCCGCGCCTATGCGGACTGACTCGTCAAGCGTCTCCTCAAGCACAGTCTTGGTCTGGTTTACGATGGTCTGGTTCATCTCCAGCACGGATCGGTCTATCAAGGATTTTGTCATGTTGTTAAAGAGAGCGAACACTAGGGTTAGCGCCGTGAGGACAACAACGAGCACCACGGCAAAGTTGTTGAAAAAGAGGCTCTTTAGGCCGTAGCTTCTGACAAGCTGCAATACGCCTCGCATGGCAATCCTCCTTCTGATGTCATTATAGCACAAACAAGCGCGTATCACAAAAATCCTGAAACGGAGGGGGAAAAGGACAGAGAGCTTTAGAACGGCTTTTCTGAGCCAAGATAATTTTTGGAATTTGAACAAAGCTAAAAAAGATGACCAAAAGTAAATAATATGGGATATGAATCGGGATTGATTGGGTTTATGATTGGATCAGGCAAAATGAAGATGAAAAGGAGGAAGTGCCATGAATCAAGCGCGAGCGCCTAGCGCGAAAGCGCCTGCAAGGTTCTCTAAGATGAGAAGGGCGGACAACATCTTCCTGACGCTGTTCGCCATGCCCGCAGTCCTGCTTTTGTTCGTGTTCGCCTACCTGCCCATGGGAGGGCTAGTTCTGGCGTTCAAGGATTTCACTTATGACCTGGGAATATTCGGGAGCAAATGGGTAGGCCTTTCTAACTTCTGGATTTTCAATACGGTAGACGCTTTCCGGATAATACGGAACACGGTATTGTACGGCTTTTCCCTGATGGGCCTATCTATCGTCTCATCAGTCATTCTAGCATTGCTCCTGTTCGAGGTCAAAAGCAGAAAGGCGCTGAAGTTTTACCAGACCGCCTACACTATACCTAACTTCATGTCTTGGGTTATCGTCTCTTACATAACCTACCTGTTCCTTTCTCCAACCAATGGCATCATCAGCTCGGTCGTGGAGTTTTTTGGAGGGGAGTCTGTCGACTTGTTCAGCAGGCTGGCGCCTTGGCCTTTTATCCTGGCCATAGCCAGCATATGGAAAGGGGTTGGCATGAACAGCATCATATACTATGCCGCGCTTATGGGAACAGACTATGAAATGTATGAGGCGGCAAGGGTTGACGGCGCAGGAAGGCTGAAGCAGGCGTTCTACATATCCCTGCCGATGCTAAAGCCCACAATCATAATCCTTTTTATTTTGGGGCTTGGAAACATCATGCGAGGGGACTTTGGGCTGTTTTACTCAGTGCCTAGAAACGTGGGCCTTTTGTACCCCGTGACAGACATTATTGACACGTACATCTACCGAGGGCTTCGAAACGGAAATATTGGCGCTACTACAGCAGTCGGGCTCGTGCAGTCGGTGGTTGGATGCGCTACAGTCCTTTCCGCCAACTGGGCGGTAAAGAAGATTTCGCCCGAGCATGCGCTGTATTAGTGCATATCCCAAAATTCCATTAAGGCGCAGAAAAATTCCTGGCGAATGCTTCAACGCCGGAATTTTTCAAGCCATGGAATTAATTTTGGGATGTGCACTTAGGCTCGCGCTCTAGGAGGAGCCAAAATGCGAAGAAGAAAGTTTGACATATGGGCCTTCTTGATAAATCTTGGGTTTGTGTTTTCTTCGATTGTCATTTTCATCATTCCGCTGATGCTGGTCTTTTCAGTCGCTCTCACTTCCGAAGAGGAAATCTACGCCAACGGCTACCAGCTGATCCCGTCAAGGATTGACTTCACGGCCTTCGCCTATGTTTTCTCAAACATGCGGCAGATCGTGGACTCTTACGGGGTAACCGCTTTCCAGAGCTTTCTTGGCACATTCTTGTCTGTCACAGTCATGTCCATGTGCGCCTACAGCCTGTCAAAGCCGTATTTCGCCTTCAAGACGCCGCTTACCCTCTACATCTTCATAACCATGATATTTGGAGGGGGGCTGATTCCAAGCTACATCATAAACACCCAGTACCTGCATCTCGGCAACACCATCTGGATTTACATTGTGCCAGGCCTGGTTTCAGGCTTTTACATCATAGTGCTAAGAACATTTTTCCAAGGGCTTCCCGCCTCGCTTTCGGAGTCGGCGAAGCTTGACGGCGCTTCTGAGCCGTCGATATTCCTGAACATCGTCCTGCCCCTGTCCAAGCCTGTCTTGGCCACTGTTTCTCTTTTGATCCTGCTTGACAGGTGGAACAACTGGTACACAGCCCTAATCTACATCCGTGACACCCGCTTGTACACCCTCCAATTTCTTCTTCAAAAGATACTGATGGAGTCCCAGGCCATGCAAGCCATGATAGACAACATTCCTCCTTGGGCATCACGCCAGTACAGCTTCCGCATGCCGCTGGAAAGCCTGAGGTATGCTATGTGCATCATAGCGGCAGGGCCCATGCTTGTCATCTTCCCGTTTTTCCAAAAGTATTTCGCCAGGGGGTTGACGATAGGGGCGGTGAAAGGGTAGAAAACAGATCTAGCTTTTTGTTATTATTTAATTATTATTATTTAATTATCATATAATCTTTAAGCTTGCAAACGCAATTCAAGAACTCAAGGAGGCTAACCATGAGAACAACGAGAAAGAGAATCGCTCTGGCATTGGCTTTAGTCATGATCCTGAACATCCTTGCAGCTTGCGCTTCTTCTAGCGCTCCAGCGACACAAGCGCCCGCTTCCCAGGCGCCTGCGGCGCCAGCCGCAGCAACAGCCGCTCCGGCTCCGGAAGCCACCGAAAAGCCGAAAGATCCCGTTACGCTTCGCGTCATGTACTCTGGCCCAGGAACCCTGCCAGACACGAAGATGGTTGTGGACGCGTTCAACGAAGAGCTAGGGAAGCTCATGCCAGGCGTAAAGGCTGACATTGAGTTTGTTTTGAACTCCAGCTACGAGGAAAAGCTGAGGCTTCTTCTTTCAGCGAACGAGGAGCTGGACGTGGCAAACATGAACTCAGGCGCTGGAGAGGCAACCAACAGCCTGATCACAGAATCCAAGAAAGGGGCTATGATGCCCCTGGATGATCTGCTGGCAAAGAAGCCTGAATTCTTTGACCTTATCCCAGACAACCTGTGGGAGATGTCCAAGGTAAGCGGAACCACGTACATGGTTCCTGTAAACAAGTCTATCACTGACAAGTACATCGGGATAAAGCTTCATAAGGATCTGATAGAGAAGTACGGAGATCTGGCGGCTCTGAAGAATTCCCTTGAGAATGACAACGGCAGGGTCAAGGCAGAGACTTATGATCTGCTCACCTCCTACCTGGCAAACCTCAAGGCGGCTGGCGAAATACGGCATGGCGTGGGAGTCGCAACCATGCGCTGGCTTCCGCAAAGAGGGTATTACTCCCTTTACAAGGACTGGTCATTCGCTATAGACAAGAGCGATGGCACAAGCAAAGTCCTGAACTACTTTGAGCAGCCTGACGTGAAGATGATGTACCAGTACCACCACGACTGGTTTAACGCAGGATACATTGACAAGGACATTCTCAGCGTAGAGGATCGCAGGTTCTGGGAGCGCAAGGAAGACGGAACAGTCATGTGCATGACAACGCAGTTTGTCACAGATCCCAGCTATGAGGGAGTGCAGTGGGACACTGACGCCGCAAACACCACTGACTACGGGTATCCGGTTTCAACAGTGGCCTGGGAGAAAAACATCTATATCGTCCCGATGGGAAATGCCCTGCAAGGGCTTATAATCCCTCGCACCAGCAAGCATCCGGAAGAGGCGCTTGAGTATATCTGGCATACCAACTCAAACATCGACTTGTGGCATATCCTGTCTGCAGGAATTGAGGGAGTCCATTACCAGAGAAACGAGAACGGTGACATTGACGCTTTCATCAAGGAAGCTGACCAAGCCAGGTATCGCGGAGAAGGCTGGAACATCGGAAACACATTGCTGCCGGATCCGATCTCCCTGGGCGGGCATGACTGGATTGACTACACCAACAACGTTGTCATGGGAAGCATGGCGATCCTTACTCCGCTTGCCTCATTCCAGCTGGACATTGAACCAATAAAAAATGAGCTGGATCAATTTGACGCGGTTCGCGCGGAGTACGAGGCAAGCCTGTTCTGCGGCGCTGTTGACAACTGGGAGGCCAGATACGACGAGATGATAGCGAAGATGAAAGAGATCGGGTCAGACAAGATAATTGCGGAGATCCAAAAGCAGGTGGATGCGTTCTTGGCTAGCAAGTAGGAGAGATTTGGGGGATGGGGGATGGCGGGTTGGCTGTCCCCCAGGAAGTTGGTTCGGTTTATAAAAGTTATGGCCTTTGGTATTGTGCCAGTTTGCGGGCCGCTGTGCGCGGCCCACGCTGTCACAGAAAGGAATAAAATGGCTAAAATAATTAAAACAAAAAGCCAAAAATTTCTCTTTAAAAAGGCGATTGCCTTTCTGCTTTCATTGGCTCTGGTGATTGGCGCTGTTCCAGGCGTCAGGATTGCCTGGGCAAGCGGCTTAAACCTGTTCGAGAACCCAAGCTTTGAAGAGCTGGGCAGCAACTCTTTGCCGTCAGCCTGGAAGCTTGGAAGCAAAGGCTTAAAAGGCAGCTTGGATTGGGAGCCGATACTGGAGTCAAGCGCGGCTGAGCACCATGGAGATGGAGAGAAATCCCTGCACTACAAGTGGGGGTATGGGCACTATCCAAGCGCGTCGATCCAGCAATCAATCTCGATAGGCACACCCATGTCATTCCTCCAGCTTTCCTTCTGGCTAAAGGGCGGAACGCTTTGGGGCACAACTTATGGGATGTATGAGCGCAAAGGGATCGTAATCGAATGCTCGTATACCGACAAAGACAGTGGACAAAACGTCTCAACAGTGGTTGACCAGGGCAAAAGGATAACAGTGAACTCGTGGGAAGAGTTTTCCTATCGTATAGAGCTTCCTGAGGACATAGGAGCGAAGTCTTCTGACGGGAAAGTCACAATAACCGCCAAATTTGACGCGAACCAAGGAGACATCTATATCGATGACGCGACGCTCTCGGTCTATGAGCCTCCAGTGTTGGATCCCGTGGAATCGATAGCATTCACAGGCCCGTCCTGGGTTCTGGAACAGGGAGAAACCGCGCAGATCCCCGTAATAATTCTTCCGCAAACAGCGGCCAACAAGGCGCTTGAGTGGGAGTCCCAAGACACTTCTATCGTTTCTGTGGATTCAGGCGGAAACGTGACAGGCATTGCGGCTTCATCCAATCCTGTCATTCTGACAGCCAAGACCAAAGACGGATCCAACCTGTCTGCAATCGTGAAAGTATACGTTGATGAGCCAAGCGCAAATTTACTCAAGAACTCAAGCCTGGAAAACTGGGGCTTGCTTGGAAATCCCGAGAACTGGAACGACGTAAGAGGAACTGCGATTACGCGTGACGCAGGGATTGACAAGGACTCAAGCCTGCATATTCAAGGAACAAGCACTACGGTTCTGGCATACCAAAACTTTGCGATACCAAAGAGCTTGAGCGGGCTTAAGATCAGCTTTTGGGCCAAGGGTACGCCAGGCCAGTCTTTTATTCTCAGGGCGCAGTATTCCCGCCAAGGCGAAGGCGATCTTATAATAGACGTCCCTGGCAGCTTCGCTCTTACGGACACTTGGACGCAGTATGCTGGAACCATAGTTTTGCCAGAGGGCTATTACGAAGAAGCGGTGAGCTTCAAGGCTGGACTTTTCGTGGGCTGGGCGGGAAGTGTTGACATTTGGATAGATGACGCCGCTGTAGAGCCTGTTATTAATCAGAAGGTTCAGTCCATAACATTTGGCCGAGATCAGTATGTATTGGAGCTCGGGGACGAGGCGAGCGTCCCGTTGCCTGAGATCCTGCCCGCAGAAGCCGAAACTGCGCTTTCTTGGACTATCGCAGATGAGACAATAGCCACAGTGGACGGCAATGGCAAAGTGAAAGCGCTAAAAACAGGAGACACAGTGATCCGAGCCTCCGCAGATGGGGCAGTTGGAGAAGCAAACCTATACGTTGTTGATCCGGCGGCAAACCTAATCTCAAACAACCCAGGCTTTGAGCTTGGCCCAGTGGACTCTGGAACAGGAAGCCTTGGATCCCAGCCCAACTGGGCACTGTCAAGCGCAAACGGCGATAACAAAGGCACTGTCTACACAGTCGCGGACACATTTCACTCTGGCGAGAAATCGGTGAAGATTGAGTTTGGCAACAGTCTTTGGCCGAACAATTACGCGCTCGCTAAAACAGCGCTTGTCCCGTCGATGCAAAAGCTTGAGGCTAGCATCTGGATAAAGGGCAATAGCCAAATGGTTGGCAAGCAAATAAACATTAGGGCGCAGTACCAAGACAGGGCTGATAGCCAGCAGACTTCTATGGATAGCGTTGTCACTATAGAGCAGGAGGACTGGAAAGAGTACAAGGCTGTCTTTGACATTTCCGATTTTAGCCTTGCGCCTGAGAGGGGATCAAGCATCCGATTTGGAATCCAGTTCATGCCTAGCTACTGGGGAACGATCTGGATAGATGACATAAGCGTAAGGGCGCTGGGCACACTGGACGCTGATCCGGGCGATCAACCCATTGATCCCCCAACGGATCCGACAGATCCAATCGATCCCAACCTGCTTAAGAACGGCAGCTTTGAGCGAACCCTAGCCGGAGGAGATCCTTGGCAAGGCTTGCGCCCCGCTGACTGGGATGCTGGCTGGTACATTGGAAACGGATCGACCTTTGGACTGTCCGAAGAATCTGAAAACGTAAAAGAAGGCCTGCGTTCCGCTTGGACATCATACCCTGCCGCAGGGCGGGGCGGGTTTGGGCAAACAGTGCCGCTTTTAAGTGGAGAGACGGCTTTTATCCTAACTGGCTGGCTTAAGCTGGAGCGGGTGGAGTCTAGCATCCAGGTAAACTATTCATACAGCAACCCGGCAGGGGATCAAGGCCGGACGCTTTTGCGCGAATACAACGGAACGAAAGACTGGTTCCCATTTGAGGCGCGTTTTGACGTGCCAGACGGCACGACCCAAGTGGGGATTGAGCTTTATCACACTCAGGGAGTAAGCGCCAAGGAGCGGTTTGACGATTTCAAGCTGGTTCCATATGCCTCGCTAAAGATAGTTCAGATTCTGGGGGACTCAAACATTTCTCTTTCAGTTGGGGATGAAAGCCAGCTTTCAGCAAACCTAAGTCCCGCGAACGCTTCTGATCAAGAGCTGGCCTGGACATCCTCCGATCCTTCCATAGCAGAGGTTGACTCAACCGGGAAAGTGACAGGCAAGAAAAGCGGCGCTGCCGTAATAACCGCCACATCCCATGAGCTGGGGCTGACTCTTTCTGAAGCGGGGAAAAGGCTTTCTGCAAGCGTCAACGTCCTGGTTGGCGGAAACGCGATAACAGCGCAAAGCGAAACCATAAATGTCGTTCAAGAGCAAGAGTACAAGGGCAAAGTGAAGGTAACACCTGAGGGGGCATATAAGTACGCAATCCATGCCTGGCCCCAAAAGGGATACTTGACTTTAGGCGAAAACGGCGAATATTCCTATGCTCCAGGAAAGGCTGGAACCGACAAATTTGAGATTCTTGTGGAAGACGACGCCGGAAACATAGGGCTAGCGGAGATAACTGCAAGCATAGCAGGAGTCAATCACGCCCCAAGCTTCACCATAGGCGGATACACTGACAAGTACTCAAACTTTGACGCGATTAGCGGCATCAGGCAGTCAAACGGCTCTTACATCAGAGGGGTCACAGTGGGCGAAAGCGTCAGCATGGACATTGACGCCTATGATCCTGACGGAGATTCGCTGGCATTCGCCGTTTTGGCGCAGCCTAGCCATGGAACGGCATCGATCACAAGCGGGGGCAGATGGACGTACCAGTCAGATGGAACGTTTGAGGGAGTTGATTCCTTCACGATCAGCGTGACAGATCCTTCTGGTCTTGCCGCTGAAACAAGCATATACGCGCTTGTGGTTCCGAAGTTTTCTGATATGAAAGACAGCCTCGAGTCTTCAAGCCATCCTCGCGTCATAGCCTCTGAATCCGACTTTGACAGGATCCAGGCTTTGGTTGAAGAGGGGACAGACAGCCTTTTCATGGGCTGGTACGAAGATGTCATGGCAAAAGCCCTGGAGCTTAAGAATTCTGCAGTCTACCACTGCGAAAAGAGAGCCTCGGACGGAAGGTTCATAGAAGCTTCGAGAGAGGTTCAGCAACGGATCATGGCGCTGGCTATAGCATACAGGACAACAGGGGAAGAAGCTTATGCCGAAAAGGCCTGGGATCAGCTGGTTGACGCATGCAGCATGCCCGACTGGGACGCAAACGAGATCTTTCTTGATGGCGCTGAAATGGTTGTGACGGTATCCATAGGCCTGGATTGGCTATATGACTACTGGAGCGCAGAGCGAAAGGCTTTTCTTGCAAACGCCATTGCGGAAAAGGGGTTGCGTGTAGCAAACTCCTGCTATGACGGAGGGACTGGCTGGACCCAATCAAACGGCAACTGGAATGGCGTCTGCAATGGCGGCGCGGCTGTTGGCGCGTTGGCTATCATGGGAGAGCCAGGCATAGATCAGGATTTGGCAGAAAAAGTCTTCATGACAGCCACCAAGAACCTGGCTATAATAGCGTTTGCGCTCCAGCCTGACGGAGGCTACCAAGAAGGCCCGAATTACTGGAACTACGCATTCAAGTACGTGTCCTACTACCTATCTTCAATAGATATTGTTCTGGGCTCTGACCTGGGCTTCTTTGACATCCCGGGGATGGCTTATCCCGCTGACGCGGCAGTATATCTAACCGCCCAGCAAGGATTGTTCAACTACGGGGACACAGCCGCCGGATTCCTTGAGTATGGCGGGCCGTCACTTCAGTGGTTTGGAAACAAGCTCCAAAACGAGAAGTACCTCTGGCTTCATGACTGGATGGCTTCCAAGCTGGGCGGCCAGCCAATAGATGTTGTCTGGTACAACCCCAAGGATAGAAGCGCGGAACCGTCCCAGGATCTAGATAAGCTTTTTGCCGCCTATGAGAGCGACACGGCCACTTTTAGAAGCGAGTGGACATCTGACAAGGCTCTGTTCCTTGGCATTCATGGCGGAGACAACGCGGCTGGCCATGGAGATCTGGACGTAGGAACCTTTGTCTTTGACGCGCTTGGAGTGAGATGGGCTGAAGATTTGGGCATGGACAACTACAACGCGCCTGGCTACTTCAACTATCCTCAGCGCTGGGATTTCTACCGCAAGCGTCCGGAAGGGCACAACACCCTGGTGATAAATCCTGATTCAAGCCCAGGCCAGGACGTTTTGGGGCATGGCGAGGTTGTCGAGTTCGCCTCAAACGAAAAAGAAGGCTTTGCGATTCTAGATATCGCCTCGGCTTACCCGGACGCCATATCCGCCTTGAGGGGCGCATGGCTTTCGGACTATAGATCAACCGCCATTCTGCAAGACGAGGTTGTCTTGAGAGAGCCCTCAGAGATCTATTGGTTCATGCATACGACAGCATCAATCGCTCTGGCTGATGACGGAAAGTCTGCCATTCTCACAAGAAACGGGCAAAGGCTTTGGGTTCAGATTTTAGATAAGAGCAATCCAGACGCGATTTTCTCTGTCATGGACGCCAAGCCGCTTCCCCAGTCGCCAAAAGCTGACAACTCTTCAAACACTGGCGTCAGCAAGCTCGTGATCCATCTTCAGGATACTCAAGAGGCAGTTTTGGCTGTCGCATTGATCCCGATGCTCCCGAGAGAGGAAACCCCCTCAAAGATCCCGGAGTTTGTCCCACTTTCAAATTGGGAAGCGGAAAGCTCAGAAATCTTAAGCGCAACATCCATCTCTGTTGATGGACAGCCGCTAGAGGACTTCATGCCTGGAAAGCGCAATTACGAGATCATTCTTCCAGTCGGAGAAACCAAGATACCTGTCATATCCGCTCAGTCAGCAAGCGCTGTAACCGTTGAGCAAGCGGAATCCCTGCCAGGCTACGCCATAGTAACAGTAACAAATGGCCAGGAATCCCTTGTCTACAGGATTTTCATAA
This sequence comes from Clostridiales bacterium, assembly GCA_031270945.1. GTDB lineage: Bacteria > Bacillota > Clostridia > Lachnospirales > WQUN01 > JAISWZ01. The sequence continues at coordinate 12,304 of JAISWZ010000370.1, forward strand.
ACCTTACCTATGAGGTGGGCTACCCGGATCGAACCTCCATCCCGATAATTGCAAGCGGCTCGCAGTTCATCCCTCAGCCGGAAAACCCCCCGGAAAACTCCTGGGACAATGACCTGGCCACCAGGTATTCGGCCAACGGAAACATCTACATCGATTATGACTTTGGAGACT
>JAISWZ010000435.1 GCA_031270945.1 Clostridiales bacterium
GTCTGCGCATCGGGATATGCACTCAAAAGCGCCGGCAGGCGCCAGAAAATTGGGGGAAAACATATGCAAGCGCCGGAAGTAACGTTTCCCAACCTGGGGATAGAAATAGCGAAGCTTCCCAAAGAGGCTTTCTCCATCGGCACTTTCTCGATTTATTGGTATTCCATCTTTATCATTCTTGGCGTGATTGCCGGGGCTACGGTGGCTGTGATAGAGGCCAGAAGGATCGGGCACAAGCCGGATGTATACACGGACTTTCTCTTTTACGTTTTGATAACAAGCATCCTTGGCGCCAGGATCTACTATGTCATATTCACATGGGACGCCTACAAGGACAACCTGATCAAGATCCTGGCATTCCGTGAGGGCGGGCTGGCCATTTACGGAGGCGTCATAGCCGCGTTTTTGACCGCCGTGGTGTACGCAAAGATCAAGAAGCTGAACTACTGGGCATTTGTCGATGTCGCCGCCCCAGGCCTTGTAATGGGCCAAGCAGTAGGGCGCTGGGGAAATTTCTTTAATCGCGAGGTTTTTGGGCATTACTCCGAATCGCTTTTTGCCATGAGGTATCTGGCTTCCACAGTATCCGTGATTCCCGCAAGCGTGGCTGAGCGGATGGTAGTGGCAGACGGCGCCGAGTACATCCAGGTGCAGCCGGCATTCTTGTATGAATCAGCCTGGAACCTGCTTGTCTTCTTTTTCCTTTGCCTTTGGCAGCGCAAGCGCAAAGTCGAAGGCGAAGTGGCGCTGATGTACATGGTATGCTATGGAATAGGCCGCTTTATAATCGAGGGGATAAGAACCGACCAGCTCTTCTTTTTCGGAACTGATGTCCCTGTGTCGCAGGCTTTGTCAGCGATACTTGTCGTATGCGCAGGCGCAGCCATAATAGTGAGAAGGCTCCTGGCCAAGCGCAAAGGCCAAACAGCGCCAAGGATTCAGCTGGAAGCGTAGCAAAAAGGGCAAGCATGGGCTTGCCCTTTATTTTTTTGCTTTTTATTATTTTTTTGTTTTTTATTATATTTTATATTATTTTTTATTATTTTTGCCCATTGGGCCGAAAACAAAAATGGCGCAAATTTAACGTTTGCATGTCGAGCCTTGGCTTTTTGCGGCCATAATTCAAGCATATCCCAGTTTGGGGTCGAATGCAGCATTTAAATACCCAAATACTGCGCTTTATAGGAATTTAGGGATAAACGGCGCTGGCCTTGCAAAGCTTGCAATTGTCTGAGGCTTAGGACTAGAAAAAAGTTGAAAACAAAGCCGCCCTGTGTTATACTTCTCTATGCCCCAAGCCCGTCATAGAGCGTGCTTGAGGGCACAAAGGCCGGCTATGCAAAGCAGACGCCGGCGATGCCCATGCCAGGAAAATGGATACTCCGCCCTTTTCTTAGCATTGGGTGAATATATTGCCAGGAGGAAACTATGATTGACAAGAAAGGCGTAATCGCCAAGTTCGCAAGAAAAGAAAACGACACCGGATCGCCGGAAGTGCAAGTGGCGTTGTTAACGGAGAGGATCAATCACCTCACGGATCACCTCCGCACCCATCCGAAGGATTTCCATTCGAGAAGAGGCTTGCTGAAGATGGTCGGGCAGAGGAAAGGCCTGCTCAACTACATCAAGCAAGGCGATGTTGTCAAGTATCGCGAGCTTATCGGCCAGCTTGGCTTGAGAAAGTAGTCGGAGGCATCCTTGAGCGCCTGGAGCTTAAGTTTCTGGCGCTTCTAGGACATGCCCTGAAAGCGCCGCGCCCCTTTTGGGGGGCGCGGCGCTAGTTCTGCAAGTTTTGCATGAAGCGGGCTGCGCCCGCTTCATGCAAAAGAGGATCAGAAAAGCCTGGTTCTTTTCTAAAAGAGAGTCAGGAAAGCCTGGTTCTTTGCAATAAGAATCAGCAAATTTGGTTCTTTAAAACAAGAATCAAAAAATTTGATTCTTTTCACTAAAGAGAGCCAGGCCGCGCCTGGTTCTTGATTGCGCCTGATTTTTGCCTAAATTCGAAGGGAGCAAAACATGTACAAAACTTATTCCTGCGAGCTGGCCGGACGAACTTTGTCTGTTGAAGTCGGCCGTGTCGCGGAGCTGGCCGGGGGCGCTGTGATCATGCGCTACGGCGAAACCGCAGTAGTCGTGACCGCGACGGCGTCTGAAAAGCCCCGCCAAGGCATTGACTTTTTCCCGCTTTCAATTGACTATGAAGAGCGGCTTTACTCGGTTGGGAAAATCCCTGGAGGATTCATCAAGCGGGAAGGAAAGCCGACAGAAAAGGCAGTGCTTACGTCAAGGCTGATTGACCGCCCAATCAGGCCGCTTTTCCCAGGCGACTACAGGAACGACGTAGCCGTCGTGGCCACTGTGCTTTCAGTGGATCAAGACTGCAGCCCGGAGATTGCCGCAATGCTTGGGTCATCTATCGCGCTTACGATCTCGGACGTTCCGTTTTTCGGCCCGACTGCAGCTGTGAACGTTGGGCTAGTTAACGGGGAGCTGGTCATAAACCCGACATCGGAGCAAAGAGAGAAGAGCGACCTGTCTTTGACCGTTGCGTCAACCCGCGACAAAGTGATGATGATTGAAGCGGGAGCGAACGAGGTATCCGACGAGGTTATGTTTGATGCCATAATGCTTGCCCATGAGGAAAACAAGAAGCTCGTGGCATTCATTGACACAATAGCCGCTGAGAACAGCAAGCCCAAGCGCTCTTACACTGAGCACGTCATACCTGCAGAGGTATACAGCAAGGTCAAGGAATTCATCACTGAAGAGCGGATGGAGGAAGCTGTCTTCACCGATCTCAAGCAGGAGAGGGACGAAAGGGTGCAAGCCATAACCGGGGAAGTGATGGAGAACCTGATTCCAAGCTTCGAAGGCGATGACAACCTGGAATACGCGAGCCTCCTTGCAAACGCGATCTACAAGTTTGAAAAAGAGACAGTCCGCAAAATGATCCTTCTAGGCCACAAGAGGCCGGACGGAAGGCGGATGGACGAGATACGGGAGCTTACCGCCGAGGTTGACATCCTTCCAAGGACCCACGGCTCAGCCTTGTTCAAGAGAGGGCAGACCCAGGTTCTTACAGTTACAACCCTAGGATCCATGGGGGAGGTTCAGAGGCTTGACGGGCTGGACATCATGGAGGAAACAAAGCGCTACATGCACCACTACAACTTCCCCAGCTTTTCTGTAGGCGAAACTAAGCCATCCAGGGGGCCTGGGCGCAGGGAGATAGGGCACGGAGCTTTGGCTGAAAGAGCGCTTTTGCCGGTTCTGCCGTCAGAAGACGAGTTCCCTTATGCCATACGCCTTGTCTCTGAAGTGTTGAGCTCAAACGGATCGACATCCCAGGCCAGCGTATGCGGAAGCACGCTGTCTTTGATGGCCGCTGGGGTTCCGATATCAAAGCCTGTCGCTGGCATATCTGTCGGCCTTGTGACAGGGAAGACCGAAGACGACTTTGTGCTTTTGACCGACATCCAGGGACTCGAAGACTTCTTTGGGGACATGGACTTCAAGGTCGCTGGAACAAAGGATGGCATCACGGCGATACAGATGGACATCAAGATAAACGGCCTGACACCTGAGATAATCAAGCAGTCATTGGCGCAGACCCACAAGTCAAGGAACTACATCCTGGATGAGGTCATGGGCAAGTGCATAGACAAGCCAAGGGCTGAGATTTCACAGTTCGCTCCAAAGATAGCCATGGTGAAGATCGAGGTTGACAAGATCGCCGAGGTTATTGGATCGCGCGGCAAGGTCATAAAGAGGATAATCGAGGAGTGCCAAGTCGAGAAGATTGACACTGAGGACGACGGCAGGATTTTTGTCGCCGACAAGAACATGGCGAACGTCCGCAAGGCGATAGACATGATCAACACCATTGTCCACGACCCGGATGTTGGCAGGATCTACACTGGAAGGGTGACAAGGCTCCTGAACTTTGGCGCGTTTGTTGAAATAGCGCCGGAGAAGGAAGGCTTGGTCCACATATCACAGCTGGCCAAGGACAGAGTCAAGAAAGTCGAGGACGTCGTGGCTGTGGGCGATATAGTTGAAGTGAAAGTTTTGGAGATTGACGATCAAGGGCGCATAAACCTTTCCAGGAAAGCCGCTCTTGCTGAAAAGAAATAGGAGAAGCCGATGTTTGAAATTGTAACGCTGGACAATGGCCTGCGAGTTGCGCTGGAAGAAATGGA
>JAISWZ010000491.1 GCA_031270945.1 Clostridiales bacterium
CGTTATGTATCATACAAACCCCCTATCCAAGCTCACAAGCAAAATCTCCGCTCATACAGGCATTTCAGTATGCCCATAGATTCCCTCCGATTGAGTTGTTTATCCATAGTTCCCCTAACGTTATTTCTTCATCCAATATCAGTCTATCCCCATCAAGCCTTTCTATCTGCGTTCCGTTCCCAAACTTGTCGCAAAGCAGAACATCGTCAGGCGACTCCGTAAGCGAGTCTACAAGCTCCGTTGAGTATGTATTCACTATCATGACGCATTCTTTTTCTGGATCCAAAACCTCTTTCATGATAAATCCAACCGTGCCCATAATATTTGGGTGCAAGCCCAGCTCCGGCTGCTCTATGCATACGATGGGAGGCATGTCTGGATCGAACAATATGCAGAGCACAGCCAGCAAATGGTATATGCCATCGGAGAGATGGGGGATCGGTCTTTTAAAAGGCCTCTCATTGAGAAAAATCTGAGCTTTGCCGTTATCTGTTTGAACGAAAAAGTCGGCGGTGTCTACATAGAAATGGTGCAAGTGCTTCAACAAAACGGGTTTTAGGCCGGCCTTTATCAGCTTGTCCAGGACTAAAGGCAAGTTAGTGAAATCCTCGTTCAGGCAGTCGCTGGGCAAATCTGTCTGTGAAGCTTTGCGAATCGCCGTGTCGCAACCGAATGACCAGTTTCGGTAAATCTTTGTTTTTTTCAGCTCTCTCGCGACAGACGCGATCACCGGATAGCGCTTTGGATCCGTATAGTACGAAAGACAGGTTTGTCCTGGGCCGGGCTTGTCTTCGCCCGCTTCCACTAACTCATTGTCGCGCCGCACGAGGGGGTTCCCGTCGTTTGAGCTGTAGAAGATATAGTCTTCTTCCATCGTTATGCCAACAAGGCTTTCGTTTGATATTACTAGCTCAGCGCCCTCCACCATCAGCGAAAAGGAATACAGGAGCTCTTCGTAGTCGTTTGTTGTAGCCTCGTCAACATTGTGAAGAACGAATTCAAGCGTGGCGGGTTTCAGCTCGTCGTTTCCCATATACAGCCAATATTCTGGTTCGATCCTTTTGATCACTTCGGCAAACGCTTTCTCGTCAGGGGCACTCCTGAGCAGCTCAATGGCATCTATGAAGCTTGACTTCCCACCTCCATTTCGCCCTAGGATTACGTTTAACTCTTGCATCTCTACGTCCGGACTTTCATCGCTGAAGGTGAGAAAGTTGGCGAGCTTTATGTTGTGCAGCATAGCAAGCCTCCTCCTATTTTATTTATAAGCGCAGTTCTTTCCGCTCCAAAGATTTAAAACAAACGGACTATCAACTCAACCAGAATTTTGTTTCGTGCGAAAACCGCAAATTTATTTTCCTAATGTTTTCGCTCGTTTATATAATGCAGGCTTCTCAATACGCCCACAAATTCCCTCCAATCGTGTCGTTTATCCAGAGCGCCCCTAGCCTGGTTTCGTCATCTAAGTACAGCTTGTCTTCAATAAGCCTTTCTATCTGGGTGCCATTCCCGAACTTGTCGCAAACCAGAACATCATCAGGCGTTCTCGTAAGCGAGTCTACAAGCTCTGTTGAGTACGTTGTCACTATCATGGCGCAATCTGCAGGTGGCTTCAAAACCTTTTTCATTATCCTTCCAACGGTGGCCATAATGTTTGGATGCAAGCCCAGCTCCGGCTGCTCTATGCAAACGATAGGGGGCAGATCTGGATTGAACAAAATGCAGAGCACAGCCAAAAATCGGAATATGCCATCAGACAGATTGGAAATCGGGCTGCCCAAGGGCCTCTCCTGGAGATATATCTTGGCCCTTCCTTTTTCTGATTTAACTAAAAAGTCGGCGGTGTCTACGTAAAAATGGCGCAAGTGTTCCTTTATGTCAGGCTTAAATCCGGCTTGTATCAGCTTGTCGAGCATTATAGGCAGGTTAGAAAAATCCTCTAGCAAGCAATCGCTGGGCATGTCTATTGGCGAGTCTTTGCGAATTGCTGTGCCATAGCCGAATGACCAGTTGCGGTAAATTTTTGTTTTTGCAATCTCTCTTGCAAGGGATGTGATCACTGGATAGCGCTTTGGATCTGTATAGTACGAAAGGCAGGTTTGTCCCGGGCCGGGTTTGTCATCGCCCGCTTCTACTAACTCATTGTCGCGTCGCACAAGGGGGTTTCCAGAGTTTGAGGCGAAAAATATATAGCATTCGATTTCGTCTTCGTTGTCGTTGTCTTTAGAGTCATCGACTTCGTCATATTCGCCTTCATCGTTTCCGCTTTCATCGTCTATATCTTTATCGTATTCGCCTTCATCGTTTTCGCTTTCATCGTTTTCGCCTTCATAGTCTACATTTTCATCGTATTTGCCTTCCTCGTTTTCGCTTTCCTCGTCTACATCTTCATCGCATTCGTCATCTTCGTTGTTGTCATCTTCATCCCATTCATCTTCGGTGCTATCGTCTTTATCTTCTTCAGTGCCGCGTATGCCAACAAGGCTTTCCTCCGCTATTATCAGTCTCGCACCTTCGGTCATCAAAGAAATCGAGTACCTAAGCTTTGGATACTCACCTTTTGTTCCCTCATCGACATTGGTCAATTCAAATTTCAGCGTGGCGGGCTTTGCTTCGTCTGTCCCCTTATAAAGCCAATCCGAAGGATCTTCGATCCTTTGGATCACTTTAGTGAACGCTTGCTCATCCGGGGCGCACCTTAGCAATTCAATGGCATCTATGAAGCTTGACTTCCCGCCCCCATTTCGGCCTAATATTACGTTTAGCGCTTGCATCTTAATGGCATGGCTATCAGGGCCAAAGCAAAGGAAGTTTTCAAGCCTAACTTTGCGCAGCAAAACATTGCGTCGCATAACAACCTCCTATTCCAAGTCCCGCTTATGCAAGGCATGATTCCGCCGCAAAAGCCATCGGCCAAGAAATCGCAATGGCTTAAGCACAGGTTTTACCCGCCATCGACCAAAGATATCGCAATGGCTAAAAAACAAGTTTTGCCCGCATTGGCCTTTGAGCAAAGCCTCAAAGCCTTGATTTTGTATCTTTGCGTTCCTGCCGCAGAATCACGGCATCTCAATACGCCCATAAATTGCCGCCAAACGAGTTGTTTATCCAAAGCGAATCCAAAGAGTTTTCGCCATTCAACAATATCTTGTTCCTATAAAGCCTTTCGAATTGCGTTCCATTCCCGAACTTGTCGCAAACCAGAACATCGTCAGGAGTTGGCGTGAGCGAGTCTACAAGCTCCGTTGAGTAAGTTGTCACTATCATCGCGAATTCCTGTGTCACCGACTCCGTGGCCTTTTTCATCGTTCTTCCGATCATGTGCATTATCTGGGTATGAAATCCCAGTTCCGGCTGCTCCAAGCATAAAATCGGAGGCTGGTCTGGGTTGAGCAATATGCAGAGCACAGCCAAAAAACGGAATATGCCGTCTGATAAATGTGAAACCGGGCTTCCCAAGGGCCTCTCCTGGAGAAAAATCTTGGCCTTTCCGTTTTTTCTTTGAACAAAAAAGTCGGCGGCGTCCACGTAGAAATGCTGCAAGTGCTCTAAAATGACAGGTTTTAGCCCTGCGGCTACCAGATTGTCAAGAACCAGCGGCAGGTTGGTGAAATCCTCCAGCAAGCAGTCACTGGGCAAGTCTGTCGGTGCAGCTTGACGGATCGCAGAGTCATAACCAAATGACCAGTTGCGGTAAATCTTTGTCTTTGCAAGCTCTCGCGCGAGGGACGTGATCACCGGATAGCGCTTTGGGTCTGTGTAGTGCGAAAGGCAGGTTTGCCCTGGGCCTGGCTTGTCTTCACCCGCTTCCACCAATTCGTTGTCGCATCGCACGAGAGGGTTGCCGCCGTTTGAATCGTAAAAAACAAAGTTCTCTTCATCAGCTATGCCAACAAGGATTTCATTCGATATTGCCAGCTCCAAGCCTTCTGCTATCAACGTTAGTGAGTACCCAAGCTCTGGATATTTGGCGTTTGTTGCCTCATCAGGATTGTGAAGAACATAGTCAAGCGTGGCAGGTTTTACTCCGTCTTTCCCCTTGTACAGCCAATCCGAAGGATCTTTGAGCCTTTGAATCACTTTCTTGAACGCTTGCCCATCTGGAGCGCATCTCAGCAAGTCAATAGCATCTATGAAGCTCGACTTCCCGCCCCCAATTCGCCCCAAGAAGACGTTTAACTTTTGCAGCTCTAGATCTGGGCTATCCTCACTGAAAGTGAGAAAGTTGTTAAGACTAACATTGTGAAGCATGGCATGCCTCCAGTCGATATGTAAGGGTTCTAAAAACGTTTTATATGCGCGAGACAAATCATTTGTTGCCTAAACCTATTGTTTTTCTTATTAATAGGTTTTTTCTCAAATTCTAAAGTTCAGTTCTTTTTAATCATTATAATTGTGATTCTGTGATTCTGTCGTTTTTGCCGCAAAACAGCCTTCAATGCCGTAAACGCGAGGCTTGATTAAAGCAATGTGCGGATAAACCTTATGTTTAAGCCATTTGCGCTCTCTTGACCAAAGGCTGTCGCAGTGAAATCCTTTGATTCTATCGCAAGGATTCACTCAAAGCGTGAAATCAAGGCTTTTAAAGCCAATGCGTCAGACAAACCTTATGTTTAAGCCGTTTGCATTTTCATGGCCAAAAGCTGTTACAGCGGAATCTTATTGCCGCCTCTCATCCCCTACCCCCAAGAAGCCCCTGCGGCTTATCGCCCCTGCGACCCTAGGCCCCATCGCCCTATCGTCTGCAAGCCATTTATCGTCGTCATCCAGCGCTAATACGCCCGCAAATTCCCACCAAACGAGTTGCTAAGCCATAGCGCCCCCAATGTAGTTTCATCGTCCAACAAAATGGTATCCATATAAAGCCTTTTCATCTGTGTGCCATTCCCAAACTTGTCGCAAACCAGAACATCTTCGGGCGTTTCGGTAAACGAGTCCACAAGCTCTGTCGAGTACGTTGTCA
>JAISWZ010000538.1 GCA_031270945.1 Clostridiales bacterium
ACTACATTTACCGACAAATTGAGCTCGAACTGACAGATCTGACAGAGCTGACAGACGCGTATATCTTCGAAAATTACTTTACAATCAACAACTGGTACAGCGTTGCGCAAATGAGGGCCAAATTCGAGAACTACTTTAAATCAGACTCAATATCCGACTACATCATTGACGAACTGATCGCAAACACGCCTGTATCGAGTATGCCGGCTGCGCTTACTCAATACCAGACCAATGCTCAAATCCTGAAGGAATCCCTTGTTGTGCAAGCCATTGCCGAAAAGGCAGGCCTGGAGATAGTCAGCGCTAACAATCCGGCCCAGAAGCAACGGTCGCTCAAATACAAAGTCATTGATTACCTCAAAGAGCATGCGATTTACGAATAGTCATATAAAGGCAAAGCGAACCAAGAGCGAATCTAAAGCCCCCGCTGAAAGCGGGGGCTTTTTGGGCGATTTTAGGATTTTGGAGGAATGAGCCTGCCGATGGAGCTCTTGGGTTATATTACAGTATGATTAACAACATATGTTAATAATAAACAAACCTGCAGCTCGTTGGATGAAGTGAATATCCCAAATTAAATCGAAGCGCCAGAAAAGTTTGGGTGTTTGCTCGCAGAAATCCGAGCAAACATAGTTGTAATATTGGTGTCAATTGTGTCAAAAGTTCATTTCCAAAATGAAATCCTTTAACAAAGAGGATGATCTGCCGCTTCCGCTAACTGCAAAAAATTCCAACTAGCCTCTTCTTTAGCTTAACTGACGTTCTGTGGCCATGGAAGAGACAGCTGCCGATATAACTATTGGGAGAGTTGTCGTGCGCCACAAGAAATTTCGGGATATGCATTAAACGTCTTTTTTCGCTCTTAATCGACACACGGGAAAATGCCGAAAAGCGCAACTCTTTTCATTCACCAGCGTACGCCAAGCGGAATGCTTCTCGCGAAAGCAAGCGCGAAAAATCCGCTTGAAAAGAAACAGGAGAGATGATAATGAAATCTAGCAAAACGTTTTTATGCCTTCTTTTGATTCTTGCGGCGCTTTCCGCTTCCTTGACTGGTTGCGCAAGCAATATGGAGAATGAGGTCAATCCTCAAAACTCACTATTGACCCCAGGCAGTGATGACTCCAGTGTCACCGGCGCAAGCGAGGACAGCGACGTCGCGACTACTAACGAACCATATGTGGCTATCAACGAAGTAAATGCGGCTGACAACGAAGCGTACGCAGCTGCCAACGAAACGTATGAAACTGCCAACGAAGCGTATGTGGCTGCAGCCTCCGCGTTTCATGACAGTGACGGAATTGATGACAACGGCTATTGGAATGGCGTCAGAGCCCTGGATTTAGTGGAGCTTTTCGACATCTCCGCAGTAGCCTTTCCAGCCTCCGATTACCCCATTGATCCAGCGAAGGTCGAGAGCGCAATGATCAGCTACTTGAGAAAAACCGCCCCTATGGAGCAAATCACTGACAGGCCGGTCGCAGAGGGCGACAAGATCAATTTCGACTTTATAGGAACCACTGACGGATACGCACCTGATGAACTCTCCAACACAAATATGACCATACGCTTAGATAATGTCATCGCGGCTCAAATCATAGGGCACACCCCTGGCGAGACCTTTGAAGCATACGGCACCGTGTCTGACTATGAAATTGAAGAGCTTCGCGGAAAAGATACCGTTGTGGTCGTAACGGTCAACTACATCTACCAACCCGTTGAGCCCGAGCTGACAGACGCGTATATCGCCGAAAATTACTCAACCAGCAATAACTGGAACAGCGTTGCGGAAATGAGAGCCAAATTCGAGGAAGACCTGAAAGCAGACTCAATATACAGATACATCGTTTACCATCTGATCCCGCAAACGCCTGTATCGAGTATTCCGGCTGCTCTTACTCAGCACGGTTTCGACGAAAAGGTAACTATACACAATAACTCAGCCATTAACAGCAAAATGTCATTGGAAGACTACCTCGCTAAATTCTATGACACCCGTTCGCTTGAAGAAGTGATAAAAACATACGCTAGCGGTTATACCCATGACTTGAAGAAATCCCTTGTTGTGCAAGCCATTGCAGAAAAGACAGGCATGGTGGTTACCAGCGATGAACTGCAAACCTATTATTCTGATAATTATAATGCTGATCGTTACGAAACCGACTTGCGCAAACATGGCGAGCCGTACATGAAGCAACAGTTGCTCGAAGACAAAGTCATCAATTACATCAAAGAGCATCTGGTTTAGAGCATATCCCCAAATTAATTAAGAGATTCTGCCGTAACAACCACTGGACAAATAGACGTAAATAGCTTAAATACAAGATTTGTCCGCCGCATCCGGCTTTCGTCAAAGGTTTGATTTTAGGGCCTTGATGGAGTTCTTACGGTTGAATCATTATATGGGCAAGTTTGCTCGCTGAAGCCCGAACAACCGCAGTGAAAGCTCGCATGCCTTTTGGCGATTTGCCCTCGGGCAAACGAAACCTATCTCTTTTCATTCACCAGCATACGCCAAGCGGAATGCTTCTCGCGAAAGCAATCGAGAAAAATCCGCTTGAAAAAGAAACAGGAGAGATGATGATGAAATCTTGCAAAACGTTTTTAAGCCTTCTTTTGATTCTTGCAGTGCTGTCCGCTTCCTTGACTGGTTGCGCAAGCAATATGGAGGATGAGTTCAATCCTCAAAACTTGCAATTGGCCCCAGGCAGTGATGACTCCAGTGTCACCGGCGCAAGCGAGGACAGCGACGTCGCGGCTACCAACGAACCGTATGTGGCTATCAACGAAGTATATGCGGCTGCCAAAGAAGCATACGCGGCTGTCAACGAACCGGATGTGACTGACAGCGAACCGGATGCAGCTACCAGCGAACCGGATGCAGCTACCAGCGAACCATATGCGCCTACCAGCGAACCATATGCGCCTACCAGCGAACCATATGCGGCTACCAGCGAACCATATGCGCCTACCAGCGAACCGGATGCGGCTACCAGCGAACCGGATGCGGCTACCAGCGAACCGGATGTACCTGACAGCGAACCGGATGCGGCTACCAGCGAACCGGATGCGCCTGACAACGAAGTGTATGTTCCTGACAACGAACCGGATGCGGCTACCAACGAACCGGATGCGGCTACCAGCGAACCGGATGTGACAGACAGCGAAACGTATGCAACTACCAGGGAACTGTATATGGATGACAAAACGTATGCGGATGACGCGTCCCGGTACAGAGACATACTAGATGACAACGGTTACTGGAGGGATGTAAGAGCCCAGGATTTAGTGGAGCTTTTCGACATCAACGCAGTACCCATTCCAGCCTCCGTTCTCAACCGTCCTCGGTTGGCAACCGAGAGCTCAAATATACACAATTACATCCTTTTCGATCTGATCGCAAACACGCCTGTATCGAGTGTGCCGGATGCGCTTATTCAGTACGTTATCGACGGAAAGATAAATTACTACCTAACAAGCGCCAGTTACAAACAAATGCCTTTGGAAGACTACCTTGCTCAATTCGCCAATGCCAGTTCGCTTGAAGAAGCAGTAAAAAACGCATTTGACAAGGATATCAAAAACTTTAAAACATATCTTGTAACGCAAGCCATTGCCGAAAAGGCAGGAATCGTGGTTGCCAACGATGAACTGCCACCTGATTATGCAAATCTCACCAGAGATGACGAAACCTACGAAAACATCTACCTAAAGCCGTATATAACGCAATGGGTGCTCAAAGACAAAGTCGTCGATTACCTCACGAAGCATGCGATTTACGAATAGGCATATAAAGTCAAAGCGAACCAAGAGCGAATCCAAAGCCCCCGCTGAAAGCGGGGGCTTTTTGGGGCGGACTTAAGATTTTGGGGCAGCAAGGTGCCAGACGATTGGCTCTTGGGTTATATTACAGTATAATTAACAATATGTGCTAATAATAAATCCAAGTCTGCATCTCGTTGAATGTTCTGGCGTCATCTGCGTACGAAATCATCGCTCGCCTTGAAGCCAGGCGAGGCCGCACCCGCTAACAATGAAAATCTCACTCCCATTAGCTTAACTGATGTTCCGTTTTAATTTGGGAATTGTTGATCTTTGAGCTCATCTCAGTTATCATAGAACATGCTAGATCTGCGCGAAATGAAAGGAGCCGCGTTCACAAGGGAGAGCTTGGATAAAGCGCGAGATCTGGCTTTGTTTGGCGCGCGAAAAGAGAATGGGGGGCAACCCAAAAGTCCTGCGAACCTTGTGTTTCGGGATTTTATAAGCGCAAAGGGCAGTGTCGCGTCCGCAGCCATCGGGCGCTGGCATGTGCAAATCCGACGAATATTAGTATTTTGAGCTAACGCATATAATATCTTTGGGTGTTTATTTAGCTCTGTGCCAAGCCTTCGTCTAAGCGAGCCGTCCAATGCTATCGCTCAATCCAACAGCGTGGGCATTGCGCGAAACACGATTTTGCAGTATAATTGTATTTGCGAGCGAAAAGACCCGCAAGCCCCATGCCATGACGAAAGCTGCATTGGCTCAGCTTTTGCCAGCAGTTGCGAGTCGAATTCCAAGAATGCGGCAATATGCGCTATGTTGACGAACGGCATAATTTAGGATTTCTTATCGTTAGCAAAAGGCCCGCTAGGACTGCTTTGAGGCGGGCAGCGATAAGAAAATAGCGTTTGTCAGCATTATTACGGTCAAGCACGAGCTCCAAGCCATTCGCGCTTTCTCATGCTAACGAGGCGGATCGGGCCCGACTGGCTTCTGAGAGCAAAATCCATATATCAAAATTGGGATATGCTTTAAGGCGGGCAACGATAACAGCATATCCCAAAATTAAATCCGAGGCACCGAAAAAATCCGGGTGTTTGCTCGAAGAAGCCCGAGCAAACTAGTTGAAGCATTCGCCAGGATTTTGGCGATTTGCCCTTGAACATTGGACAAACGCTATCCGGTGCCATTTCGGAATTTTGGGATATGCTCTAAGGGATGTGTAGAATCAAACTACAGAAAAGTTTGCATGCGTTATGCTGCAGTAAATTTCGGGATATGCACTATAGATTCTCGAACAAGAACTCCCCAAAGGCCTTGAATAAAAGGTCTTGAATAAAGCTTGCGCTGTCCGTCAACCCTTGATTTTAAGCCATTTGAGTTTTGTCGGTCAATGGTTGTTGCGGCAGAATCGGACAAGCGAAAGAAATCGCTCTTTGCGACAGCGGGAGCCAAACCCAGGAGGATGGCAATGAAATCCAGATCAATATTTTTGTGCCTTCTTTTGACGCTTGCAATGCTGGTCTTTTCCTTGGCTGGATGTTCAAACAAAAAAGCGGAAACAGGCGAAGAGGAGTCATCAGGCCAACAAGCGTCTTCAGGCGAACAAGCATCTTCAGGCGAACAAGCGTCTTCAGGCGAACAAGTGACATCAGGTTTTAGCTACAGTGACAACATAGCTGACAACGGCTATTGGAAAGACCTGAAAGCGGTTGAAGTAGTAGATCTTATCGATCTCTCAACAATAACCATTCCGAAAAACGTTCACACCATTGATCAAGCGACAGTTGAAAGCACAATCACCAGCATGCTGGCAAATTACCCCACAGTAGAGCAGATCACTGACAGGGCGATTGCAGACGGCGACACAGTCAACATCGACTATGTAGGATCTGTTGACGGAGTTGAATTTTCTGGCGGCAGCACTCAAGGCAGCGGCACAGAAGTCACAATAGGCGTTACAAGCTACATCGATGATTTCCTGGAGCAGCTTATTGGGCACTCCCCTGGCGACACATTTGACATTCTTGTCACCTTTCCCGAGGACTATGGCGTTGAAGAGCTTAACGGAAAAGACGCCGTGTTTGACACCACGGTCAACTACATCGCCCTGTCCACTCCAGCTGTGCTGTCAGACGAATTTGTCGTCACCAACTTTTCAGCTGAGTACAGCTGGAACACAGTTGAGGAAATGAGGGCTGGAATCGAGAAAGACTTGGCGGAGGAATCAGTTAACAGCTTCCTTGTTGCCGAGGTGCTAACCGCCTCGACTGTATCGTCAGTGCCGGATAAAATAATTCAGTACGAGAACGACGCAATGGTAAAGTACTACGAGAACAACGCCTCGAATTACGGAATGACATTGGATGAATTTCTTGCTCAATTCGTCGGCATCGCGTCGGTTGATGAATTGATAACAACCTATGCTGACATGAACGCCCAAAGCGCAAAGGAATCCATTGTTGTGCAAGCCATAGCCGAGTATGCGGGCATCGAGGTTTCCAGCGATGAACTGGCCCCCTATTTCCTGGAATACTACCAGGTGGATGACATCGCAACCTTCGAGGGCATGTATGGCCAGCCGTACCTGAAGCAAGCCGTGCTTAGAGACAAGGTCACAAGTTACATCAAAGAGAATGTAGCGTATGAATAGGATTTCAAAGACAATGCGAGTCCGCAGCCCCCGCTTTTAGCGGGGGTTTTTGGGTTGGGTTTCAGGGTTTGCGGATCCAGGGATCAGGCGTTGGCTAGGCTTTTAGCGGAATCATGGCCTGGGTTTTAAGGCGGGCAACGGCGCTTGGGTTATGTTTCTGTACAGGTAGCAATCTATGTAGTGTATGCAAATATCTTTTGCGCAAATTTGGGAGTGTACCCCAAGCCTTGCTTTGGCCAAGCCCTTGCTCCGCCTATCCAACGAGCGAAATAAATGCAACTTTTTCCTTAAACATGCATTGATATCAAGCCTTAACAGCAAATTTATTTTCCCGATGTTTTCGATCTCAAGCGCAATCCCGATCCACATTATTGCCAATCTTGACCAAAGGTTGTTACGGCTTATCCATTATGATATACTGGAAACAAAAGAGCCAAGCGGTCTGCCGGCTTCAAAGGCAGCCCACATATCCGAAAGAGGAGCAGCTGCAAATGGAGAATCTAGTGCCAGTCCTGAAGTGGGTTGGCGGCAAGCGACAACTTATGGACTCACTGATCCCTTTGCTTCCGAAAAAAATAGGCACGTATTGCGAGCCGTTTCTAGGAGGAGGCGCTATGCTTTTCAAGCTGGCGCCCAGAGTAGCTATCGCAAGCGATATCAACGCTGAGCTAATGCGGGTTTACAAAGTGATAAAAGAGGATGTGGACGCTCTAATCAAAGAGCTGGAGGGATACGAAAACACAAAGAGCGCCTATTATGCTGTCCGGAATATAGACAGGGACGCGACCAGATACGAAGAGCTTCCTGATGTCACAAAGGCGTCTCGCGTCATTTTCATGAACAAGACTTGCTACAACGGCTTGTACCGGGTTAACAGCTCAGGAAATTTCAACGCGCCTTACGGTTTTTACCCTAATCCAAACATCGTAAACGAGGTCGCTCTGCGCACTTTAAGCGCTTACCTGAATTCCTGCGACGTTACTTTGCGCTGCCAGGGCTATGAAAAAACCTTGGCATGCCTTCCCGAAGGCTCATTCGCCTACCTGGATCCGCCTTACGATCCCGTATCGGAATCCGCGAACTTCACAAGCTACTCAAGGGACAAGTTTAGCCGAGAGGATCAGGTAAATCTCAAGCTCTGCTGCGACAGGCTTCATGAATGCGGGCACAAGTTCATGCTCTCCAATTCCGCAACAAACTTTATCAAAGAGCTGTATGCCGGCTATAACATCACTATAGTCAAGGCTAACAGGTACGTGAACGTTGACTCCTCAAAAAGGGGAAAAGTGGATGAAGTGGTTGTGAGGAATTACGAATGAGGACAATCCCCAAAAAAGGCGCAAACTCAGGCATTCACCAGCTCAACAGCAGTGTTGACAACTCGCCCTGCATGTAGTAGACTAAGTGGGCATTGCATGGAGCATGGCATGGACGCGCGAGATCGGTCATATTTTATTTGTTTTTGTTCTGTCTTTCATGCTAACGAGCGGGCATCTTTTCTTCTCGTTAGCGGCCCGAATGGCTGAGGCACAAAAAGCAGTTTACTTCAAGATAAAGCGCACCTAGTGCATATTCCAAAATTCAGCAAGAGACTCTGGAAAAAGCGTGCGATGCTTACGCGCGGCTTTTCCGAGCCATAAAACTAAATTGGGATATGCGCCTAAATTTTTAAGGTCGTGATTTTATTGGGTATTGATTTGCCTAATCCAGACATGTCGAATTCTAGCGCCATTTATTATCACGGGAGCACCAAAGCGATTAAGAGCCCTACTCATAACGGAAGCAGAAAAGCAACGGATTTTGGGAAAGGGTTTTATGTTACCCCGGATGATCTTTTCGCCAAGAGATGGTGCATAAAAGAGAAAAATCTAGACGCGGTTGCGATAGCAAACAAGTACGAGCTAGACTTGACAAATTTGAATGTGAAGAATTTCGAGCTTAACAACGATTGGCTATTCATGGTAATATACAGTAGAGCATACAAGATACGAGGCGTTGTCGCCAACTTGTATTCACCGGATGACTTGCACTTTTTTTACAGAAGGTTGCGTGCGTTCTATGACATATCTAGTGATCACGACGTGATATCAGGCCCCGCTGCGGATGACCAGCATCTAGATACCATCGAAGCGTTTTTGTCTGGGGTGTTAACAGACAAACAAGCTATCGCCGCTTTGGAATGCCAAGAATTAGCTCTTGAACTGTGCCTCAAATCCGAGAAAGCCATTTCCAGCTTGAAATTTATAGGCTCCAACAACTTAAGCTATTCCAAGAAATCTGAGATCGTTTATGATTCCGCAATCAGGCGCGCCTCTATTGTTTCAAATGCGAAAGCGGCAATATCCAATCTTAAATCCTCTGGCCACTTGATCCGATACTATATAGACGGCGGTGACTTTTACATCGATGGGAATTCATGAGGGATATTTAAGAAACGAGCGCGAAATGCTTTTTGTTTTCAAGGAATGCCAGAATTTCGGCTATGACGCTCTCACGTTTTGCTACGAGTTCTTAAATACGAATACCATGCAGGAATTTTTAGACGAAGAGCCCAGAGAAGTCCATTGCAGCGTAGACGGGA
The DNA here is from genome assembly GCA_031270945.1 of Clostridiales bacterium. Lineage (GTDB taxonomy): Bacteria > Bacillota > Clostridia > Lachnospirales > WQUN01 > JAISWZ01. Next base: position 9,000 of record JAISWZ010000538.1, read on the forward strand.
TTTTTGAATTGCTAGAGTGCGATGACCCTGATTTTGTAAAGAAGTTCAGGCGCAGATCTTTTGTTGACATACACGATGAGCCTCTGTATTGCATAGGGGCATGGATAATGGCTTTATATCACCACTACGACAAAACGCCAAAGGAAATATACAATCATTTCACTCCCGAGTTTATCAGCTACCTTTATTCGTCTCACAGCAAATATTACGCGCGAAGCGAGCTTTATGTCGCCAAAGTGATTTTGGGAGAGCTTTGGAACGAAACCAGCCTATTAAAGGGTTAGGTTTGGGCATTTGGCTATTGCGTTAGGCATTTAGGTTTTTTGTCGTTTGCAGCGCGGCCCGTCTGGGTTTGGAGACGGGTATCTACATATTCGAATGATCAAAAGTGTAATTAATCCTCGAAAGAGGTTTGAAACAGCGATTTCGCTTTTCCTTATTTTTGCTGTTTTTTATGATATAAACCTTTTTCCAAGCTCTTTAGTTGATTTTGGGGTTTTCGTTAAGTCAAATGCAACTAACAAAAAAGGCTGACGTGTTGCGTCAGTCTTTTTTTGCGTTTGTTTTCCCTCAAAATCAAAAACGCTCCCAAGCGAAAACCAACGGTTTCCGCCTGGGAGCAAGTCGGCATTTATATCATTAATTATCTATATTTCGACATTTTCTTTCCCTAGCTATAAAGCAAATCTTACTGCGACTTCGCCTTTTCCGCGCTCCGCTTGCGCATAAAATACGCGAACCCCACGGTAATGACGATCAGCACTAGCATGCAGTAAATGCCGTAAGACCGCTCATCGAAGCTTTTGCCCATGATAAACAGGAACACGCCATACAGCGCGTATGGGACAAATCCCACTTTTGGCATCTTGCTGATAAACAGAACGCTCACAGCGCCTAGCACAGCTGGAAGAATGTTGTCAAACCCTGGCTTCACCAACGGGCTTTGGAGGAAGCCGTATATTACGTTTACAAATATCATGCCTATTGCCACTTCCAGCGTAGTGACCAAGGAGCATACTCCTGTGGCCAGCGTAGCCACTACATCTCCTTCAGGAGTGCCCATCTCTACGCCCATAATCTTTTGGCTGGAAACGACGCAAGGCACTTTTGTCTGGCTGACGTTTCCTGTAGTGAAAGCGATATATGTCGCTCCCGCGCCCAAGATTGGCGCGAACGCGAAGGGCTCAATGAAGCCGTTTATGCCAAACATCATGAAAACGCCTGTGAACGCCATGCCCACGGCCTTTAAATCAATTTCCGCTCCGAAAAACAAGACAGAAATCGCGATTGGCAGAAAAGACGCCAAAGTGGCCAGCAACATTGTCCAGCGGCCGATTCTATGCACTTTGAGGTCATATTCCGTAAAAACGCTGTCTTTATTAGGCTTTGGATCATTCGACATAATAAGCCCCTCCTAACGCGGCAACAGCACTGAGGCAACGATGCACACCACAATGCCGCCAATAATAGAGAACGTCAGCGAGAAATCTTGAAAAATCTTTGCCTTCTTGCTCGCCAGCTGGCAGATCGCCATGACGAGCGCGCCTGTTATAACAGCAAAAAACGGCAGTATCATTCGCTGGTTTTCCATGCGAAACGGCGCAAGCCAGCGTCCATTAAGAACATACGGCATGGTCAGCCTCGCCAAGATGCCCAAGAACATGGCGCTTGTGGCAACCAGCAGGAACGGGTTTGACTTGCGCTGCTTGCGGAGCGTCTTGTCATAGCTTTTCAGCGACACCAGCACTACTATCGTGCCAACTATCATGCCTAGGTTCATGGTAATATAGACTGTCATGAGGTTCGTGGCATTGCCCAAGGAAGAGAGCTCCACTCCTGCCGCGCTTGCGGCAATGCCAGCTGCGAGTGTTTCATAGGCACCAGCGCCGATATTGCTCAGCCGAAGCCAGGAGAAGAAAACTCCTATGGATGGGGCTAGGGCTATCATGAGCGTCACTAGCGACAACGCTGGCAATATGGAAATGGATGCCGCCGTGCGGATGCATTTGTTGAGGTCCTCGCGTTTCATGCCTATGCTCAATCCTTGCTTATAGGACATGGCAATGAGTTTCACTGCTTGAAACACAATGATTCCTACAGGTATCAAACACGCGAAGAATATCGCAGGGCTGTTTGCCAGATTCAAATAGTCCACAACAAATCCTCCTTAATTCTCCAAAAATCATGGTACAAGGCTGATGATATGGGGTGGCAGTTCAAGACGTCCTCAAATCTGTGTCCATCAGCCCGCAGAATGTCGCAGGTTTGCTCGTGCAGATCCAGGTTCCACTCAGGAGTCGGACAACGCATGCCTTCCAAAGGGGTTCCTCTGACAGGATCGAAAATGTTGGGGTTTGGCACCACGCCTATGGCTGAAAGCCGCTTTATGCCCTCGATGGTCTTAAACTTAGGCTCCAGGCCGGTTACAAAATTGCAGCGCACGTGGCTAAAGCCGAATGTTTCTGCGGCGAACTCCAACGCCTTGATCCAGTTGCCATGCCCTACAGCGGTAGCCTTCCCAGGGCAAATGGTCTTGAAGATGTTTTCGTCCCAGACTTCCTTGTTCATTGTGATGACTGTGAAACCCGCTTCTTTCAGCAAGGTTATGTTCGCCAAGTCGCGCGGGGCGGCGATGCATGCGGCCGCCGGGAATTCCCGATCACCCAGGGCAGCGCGGATCGCTCTCATGGCATCCGCGTAATAATCAATCTCTCTGCGGCCCTCGATTACTCCACCGGAGAAATCCACTCTCTGAGCCACGCCCTCATCAAACGCCGCTTTCACGCATTCAGCTATCTGCTCGGGAGTCTTCAAAAACGCCGTGCCTGGGGTGTATGATATTGCGCAAAACAGGCATCCTTTGCCCGCTTCCTTGAAAGCGCACTCGTTTGTGAACCATACTGACGCGCAGCCTGTCTCCATGATGCTGACGAGCTGCTTCATCTCCTTGCCATCCGTTGTCAAAGCTTTATAAAATGCAGGGCGAGGCGGAAAGGTGACGCGCTCAAAGACAACGTCGCCGTTTCTTTCAACAAAGAAAGACTCGGCGCTCTCGTCATAGCGCAAGGAATACAAAGAGTCTTCCTCTTTGCGGATAGCGACTGTCAATCCCATAGGCGTGTCGAAGGAAACCGGCAACTTGGCGTTTCCCAGCCTATGAAAGCTTCCCTCTTTGACAGTCGAGCCCGCGCCCGTCCGCTCCGCTGTTGCGTCGTCTGCGCTAATGCCGTAAACCAGTATGTTAGCCTTATGTTTCAGCTCTGCATATGCCTTTTCTCGATATTGCTCCTTTGACGCTACAGTCAATTAAAAGCTCCTTTCACGATAAATAATCCGCCTGCGTTTCAAACTTAGCAAACGAAGGCGAACCGCTTTGCGTTGCGAGCGGTCGCTCGCAAGCGCAATTGTCCGGTTGATCTTATGTGATTATTATAATCTCTTTGGTTGTAAACGCGTTTTCAGAGCATATGACTAGACGCCTGTTATGTAGGCATAAGCTGTCCAAGCCATGCTGAGCATATCCAGCCAAAGATCGCTCCCAAGCGCAATGATTTGGCTTTGCACAGCGGATATAGGATGAATCAACAGGATCGCTAGCCTTATCAATTATATCTCATTTTTTAAAAGAGCGCAAGAAAAACGAGAGGCTTGGATATATATTTTACACACTAAACATTCAACTGCAAGCGCTTTTCTTGGACATAATCACGAGGTTTACGCCAAAGGCCGGGGATAATGTGCTTAATCGGGTTTTTTTAGATGTCCCTGGCTGCCCGCGCATAGCCTCAGATAAGAACTTCGCTGGCATCAAAAGCAAGCCTGGCTCATAGAGCCAGGCTTGCTTTATATCTTAGATCCATCACCCAATCTTTCGTCCCAATTTCATCTTTTGGATTTTTCTCATGCTCTTTTCGAATTTTTCTCGGTACTTTTATAGTTCAAGACATTGCAGCCTGATGACGCCAATGATATAATTAATTTACTGTAAATACAGGACAGGCGTTCCAGGGCCGGCCTAGCGAAAACGCTGCAGATTTTCGCTTTCAAGAAAGCTTTCTGCCCCGAATCGCAATCCCTTTGCTGCGGCAGAAACGTTGCCGCTTTGTCGAGAAAGAGGTGTCGGATGACCATTCTAGATGAGCGCTCCATAACTTTCAAGAAGCCCTTGAGGGCTTACAGCTGCAAACCCAGCCTTTACGCGCCAGTCCACCCGTTCAACGCAAGCGTGAGCAGCGAAATATTCACAGAAGAAGTAGCATCTATTCTCAGCCGCCTGATTACAGGCGAAAAGGACTTTATCGAAGTGGAGGAAGCCAAGGCTTCTTTCAATGATGACTATATCTCGTTCGGCGGAGAGGCGCTCTCCTGCAACCCAGACGCCATGGAGAAGAGGACTATCTTTATTCTCCAGGCAGACGCTTTTAACCTAAGGTCTTTTACGGAATGCGTCAGCTTTCGCCCAAACGTCAAGTACAACTGCATCTTCATAAAGCTCTGGAGCGCCAGCGGCAACTCGTTCCTGGAAGTCTCGAAGTGCAGGAGCAATGAGCTGGTGACTATCTACGATATCGACCTCAGCAAATCCTCTTTGATAGACGCAAGCGATGAGAGCTCTTGGCTGGCCGCGATTTTCTTCACTTTCGGCAACTATCCAGCTGTGATAGACCACTTTGCCATGCACGCCAAGGATCCAGAGATCAAAGAGGAAGCGTTCTATCTTGCAAGCTATTTGAGGGCAATCTCCTCAAACCGCGACATTTTTAGCAAAGCGATGGATGGCGCAATCGCCAAGAGCGTCTTCTTCGACGCAACGAGGGCAGGTAGGAACCTGCTGCCCGTGTCATCTTTCTTCAGGATAGAGGACAAGCTCTACTCCGACAAGGACTGGATATACGACGTAGTGTAGATTTCCTAAACGAGCTTTCCCAAACGCAGCTTTCCAAAACACACGCACAAAAGGAGCCCTGGCTTAGCCAGGGCTCCTTTTGCTGTTCGCCTGAGAATCCAAGCGCACACGCAGGCGCATCCTATTAAATTTCGCCTTATTTCGCTATTTATTGACTTTATTCCTCGCCTGGGATATAATCTATCTTGAGCGCCGATTTCCGTTTGCATCTAGGCATATAAAACTTGTGCTTTTGAGCGAAATGATTTGTTAAATTTATTCATGTTTTCGCTCGTGATCAACCGTCGGCCTAAGCGAAGAGTATAGTTCTTTTCGCTCACTCATACGCGTAACGCATGCAATGGAATGCGCAAAGATACATTTTTTCAAGATGCCCAATTTCCTTGAAATTTGGGACATGCGCTTAAGCAATGCCAACGTTTCTTGGATTCACCAGATTTAGCACATGCACTTCCGCTGTGCATACGGCAGCAAAAGGAGGTCTGCTTTTATAACGCTCTAAAGCATATCCCAAAATTAAATCCACGCATCTTTAAGTCCGGCGCTAAAGCGTCGCCAGAACTTTTACGATGCCAAATCGAAATTTTGGTGGCTTTTCTAAACAATCACCTATTCTCATTCAAACAAATGATAGGACGGTTATCATGAAATATGTAAAATACTTTTTCTTCACTCTGATTTCCTTGGTTTTGATCGTTTTGGTTTTATATAGGCGAGCGACCACCTTTGGCGAAATCTACTTTGCGGTTAACAAGGACAGGCTTGATGAATGCGTTGAAACCATTGTGCGGATAGAGGAAACTTACGTAGACAAGGAAGTCAGATGGGCGCCAGTGGATTTCGGCATACAGCCTTCCATATTGTATAACTTAAAGGAATTGGGGCTGGGCCCCACTATGTTTAGTTTCGGAGATTTCGGCCTCAGCAAGTTGAACCTGGAAGCTCTTGGCCTAGAGGACTTTGATCTGGGCGCTGCCCATGCGTACTACACCGAGAAATATGGCGCGCCCATCTATGTAATCTTTTTCCCTGTGCAATCTGGCTACCCCATAAGGAATTCCGGCTATCTCTACTCTAGCACCGGCACTGGAAACACTGACATAGAATTGCGCGTAGGCCGGGGCGGAGGAGTTGCAACCCGGATTGATTCAAATTGGTTTGAGGTGGTAGGGAGTTGACAGGAGGTGTTCCCTTATAAAAGGCGCTCGCAAGTCAAGACCAAAGCATGTTATCCTGCAGAACCTAGGCAAGTATTGGGGCTTTCCTGTAGTGAGCTTCGCCCTGATATTCTGCAATTACGTGATGCCTTTAATAGTCTCAAAAGACTGGGTTTTCTATGACCAAAAATATGAGCTTACCAACTACATTTTTCCCATAGGCGTTTTCATTTACTTGTTTTCTTTCCTGATATCCCTGCTGGTAATGAGCGATTACCATTCTCGCATGCCAGCGACATCCTTAAAGCCCCGCAGATATGAAAAGAGCGTTTTATCAAACATATTCGCAGGGCTAATACTCTCGTGGTTTCCCATGATCGCCACATTTGTCGCTTTCGCGATAGTGAGATCCCAGAACCCAAGCGCGGAATTCGGCTCTAGATGGTTTAATGAGAACGCTATATTTCTCCTGACGATCCTGGATATTTCCACCTTGGAATTTATGGTTTTCACCTTTCTTGGATTTATCGCGACTTTTACTGCGTTTCACATATTGCTTGGAGTCGCGCTTTGCGCTTTCCAGATGATGCTATGGTTTAGGATTTTTACTGATTGGATAAAAATAGACGAGTTCGTGATCAGCACCCTCAACTACCCGACCTACCTTACCTTCGGAGCTCCTGACTACGAGTTTGTTGTCTTGTTTCTGTATGGTTCACTGGCTATAGGGCTTATCGTCATAATTGTATGCTTGGAGAGAATAATGATTTCGTACAAGGCTATTCGAAGGAACAAATAACGAATCATCCCGCTCGCAAGCGAAAGCTTCGCTTGCGAGCGGAAAACCAAATTTTATTTGTTTTCATAAGGACGAGTCTGGCTTCTTTGCCTTGATAGCCAGATAATTAGCGCATATTTACAACGAGTGCAATAAAGACTAGAACCGCGACTACCGTTGCTATCCACGCTCCCTTTGACAATTCATGCGACTCATTGTAGAACCAATCCAAATTCATGTCATTTCGGTCTTGCGATCTCGACTCCCATTCCTCATGCACAAATATCGTCCCATATAACGGCACTATCACTAATATCCTTCTTTGACCTGTTGGCGAAGTTCTTTGTCCTGCCAAATTCCCCTTTTTTTGACCTTGTGAACTTAGGTCTTGCGAGCTATACTTCCGCTCCTCATCCACAAATATTCTCCCAGATTGCGGCACTTCCGCTGGTGGCATTCTTTGACCTGCCGGGTTCACATTATTTAGGTCTAGCGGTTTTGGCATCCACCTCTCTGGCGAATCCACAAACGGCGCTTTTTCTGACGGCTTCACGACTTTTGGCTTTACCGTTCCCACGAGATCCTTCTCATCGCCAGTTTTCATTGGCTCTTTGCGTGGAGTCACAGCGAGCCTCGCCTTGAAAGCTCCAGATCTTTCGTAGCTCTCCAGAGCTTCCCTCAACTCGACTGCCGACTGATACCTGTCTTCTTTGTTGAAAGCGCAAGCCTTCAACAATATCTCGCCAAGCTTTGGGCTGGCGTTTGATGGATACGGCAGCCTTTCTCCATTTTTTAGAC
>JAISWZ010000610.1 GCA_031270945.1 Clostridiales bacterium
CTATTCCTTAAAATCATATTCCTATGTTTCTTTGCGCTTGCAAGACTTTTCTTGGCATCATCCCAATATTCCTCAAAAATCCCGCGAACGCGCTTCGGCGGGGACTTTTCCAAGCCAAAGGGATATTGGGATACACTTTTATTAAACATGCAACTTTTTCACTCGCTGGCGATCAGCCTAGAGCCGAAAAAGGTCTGCGAAATCCAAGTCTAGTTGCATGGATTCGCAATCTCAAGCATGAATATGGATGATCCTGCAGCAACAACCATCGAACCCATAAACGAAAATGGCTTGAACTCAAGGTTTGACTGAAAAACAAGCTTTAAACAAAGCCTGGATTTCATGGCCTTTAGGAAGTTATTACGGGAGAATCATATGGGATATGACTTCATGAATGCTACGCCGCAAACCAGGTTGCCGTGAACCCACATCACCTCTCAATCTCTCTCAGATTTGCCGCCAACCAACCGCTAAAAGCAGTGTAGCACGCTCCTCAATATCTAGCAACTATTTATGCAAGGATTTTGCGCTCCTGAAATTGGCATTTCATCACGAAACTTGCAATATTCTGGTTGAAATCCGAAACTTATTTGAATGCTGCCAGCTCAGAATAACTTAAATATAGGTCATTTTAAGGAAAGTGCTAAAATCGCAGCTATTCTAAACGCAGTAATTCAATGGTTATGTTACCTCTGGTTCCCATGCCATTTAAGTAGCAACATTCGCGAAATTTGTCAAGCCTGTGCATGCCAGCGCCTATCTGTCGCGGCAGACAGCGGGCCAGCGCCCTTGTGAGGGGCTCAAGTCCCAGTTCGCGCACTGTCTTCTCCGGCGCAGAGCAAACTGTGCGCCCAGATTATAAAAAAGGCGCTGACTATTGGCCTCTGAGCGCTTAAAAGTTTTGCTTAAAAAAAATATTTTCCCACCGTTCGCCAAAACTTTGATTAAAGCGCGGTTTCCCTGTCCATACTTCTACTATTCCAACCGGGAGCGCTAAAGAAACGGCCTCCCAAGCCCAGCGCGCCAAGGCAGGCGCCTCGCGTGTCTTGAGCTTTCTGAGCAAGGGTTCCTTATCGCTAAGGTCGTCTAACTTGTGGGCAATGTGTTCTGCCCCTTTCTCCGCAGCCGCTTATCCAAGAAGTCGCGGCCTTTTCGTTAGGCTCCCAGTTGGAATATTTAAAAAAGGCAAAGAGCTCATGCTCCTTGCCTTTTTTCACCTTCTGGAACCAGTATTGGCTTGGTGATATCCCAAAATTCTCAAAGAAAAGTCATGTGATGCTTTAACGTGTTACTTTCCCAAGCCCTATATTTAACTTTGGCATATCAACTTTATGCCTCTGGCTCTTAACGCTTTGAGCGCCTTGGCCTCGTCTTCTTCGCAATCAAAGGCGGGCTTGGATAAAACCATTGTTTCGGGCTTGCGATCAGCCAGCCGACATATCTCGTCCAGAGTCATCTTTGAGAAAGCAGCGATAACCTTCCCTCCAATGTCATACGCCTTTCTGCCCTTGTCCAGCTCAATCGCCCGTACGCTTTCGCACAAGTCAAATCCTAGCTTAAGCATGATCTCAAAAGCGGCGTCCAGCTCCGACCTGCCTGGCATGAGTAATCCAGACCCAGCAAACGAAGATGTGTCCAGCTTGAAAACGCGAAAGCCTGTGTCCACATTTTTGAACTTCTGCCCCGCTCTTCTTATCCGCTCCTTGCCTATCTCACAGATGTTGGCGAATCCCGCCTTGGCGGCTTCAGTCTTCTCATCGCATTCTTGGGGAAGCTGAACCATAATGAACCTTCGCTTTCCTTGATCCTCTGAATTGAGCTTCATCAAGGCATGGGCGGTTGTTGCGGATCCGGAGAAGAAGTCCATTACAATGTCTTCTCCTGAGGTGTCAAAGCAAAGAAGGTGCTTAATCAGCTCCACAGGCTTCGGGTTGTTGAAGACGTTTCTAGAGAAAAGCTCCAAGAGCTCAGCGCTGCCGTCGCTAGTGGTCCCTTTCTCCAGCATTATGGACTCTTCCAAGAAAATGGTTCGGGGCTTTTTGCCTTCGGGAAGCCTTTGCTTGAACTGAACCGACCAGCCGTCATGAACCTTTTCTATCCTTGCCTCGCCAGAAGCCAAATCCTTTTTGAACCTGGCTTCCGACCTAAGCCAGCTGATGGGGTTTCCATGCTCATCCTTCTCAAGGACTGTCCCGTCTGGGCACACTATTGGGTAGTACTGCTTTCCTGACTTGCGTTTCAGCGTGTCCCAAAAAAACCGGCCATTCTCGTCCTCTTCCTTGTACCTTTTCAAGTATTCAGGGCTGTACGGCACAAAGAGCCTTCCCAGACTATCTATGGATTTCGCGTACATGATGACATACTCATGCTCAACCGCCACATGCTTGGCGTCGTTTCCTCCGCCTTTCTTGTTTCTCCATACAAAGTCGGCAACATGGTTCCGCTCTCCAAAAACCTCATCGCAAAGCTTTCTCAGGTTCGCCATTTCCGTCTCGTCGATGCTGATAAAGATTATGCCGTCATCACGAAGCAGCTGCGCCGAAACCATAAGCCTTGGAAGCATCATGTTAAGCCAGTTGACATGAAACCGCCCGGTTGTTTCAGGGTTGCTCTTGGCTGTCTGCCTTGTTGACTGAAGGTACTTGCCCAAGGGCTCCAAAAAGGAATCGTTATAGACAAAGTCGTTGCCTGTGTTGTAAGGCGGATCAATGCAGATCATCTTCACTTTGCCGCGATAGCTTTTGGTCAAGAGCTTCAGCGCTTCCAGGTTGTCCCCCTCGATGTAGATGTTGCTGGTGTTATCCCATTCAACTGACTCTTCAGGACAAGGCCGCAAAGCTCCAGCGCTCCTTTTTCCAGCCAGCTTCATGCTTTCCTGCTTCCCCTGCCACCGAAGCTCAAACCCGCTATCCTTGCCAATATGCACTCCGCACAAGGACAGCAATCTCTCAACATTCAGCTCTCCGTCGTCAAAGCACTGCGGAAACGCCCATCGAAGCTTGTCCATCCATGATCCTTCGACATCATATGATAATCCAGATATTTCATCCCAGTCCATCCTTGCCTCCCATTTCAGTTTTCCAACGCTCCCTAAAACAAACGCCAGCAACGTTTGCCCAATGTTCAAGGAAATCGCCAAAGGCATCAAGCAAGCCGCAAGCAACTTTCGGGATGCGCCAAGCAAAGTATACTATATCCGAGATGAAATAACAAATCTTTTATCGCATTATGGCGAATCATAGGACATATCTGTTAAACAAGGCACCTGCATTATCGCCCAGACGCTTTTATCCCAAACAAGCGGAGCTTCTGAAAAAGCATTTCCTAAATCCTTTGATATAGTTGGCCTATCGGCGAGCGCTTAAACATAGGATCGATTCACCGCATGCGTCAATGTTTACAACAATGAACGTCTGTTTCACAAACCCATTGATTCAACCGTTTTCTCGGTATGTTAACTTTTAAATTTAGTTATTGCAAGTTTTATCAATATTTCGACATTTAAAAAGCCCCGGCGAAACCAGGGCTTTCTTGCAACGGTTCAGCAACCGCCAGATTTGACCGCTATTTAAGCTTCCCGACGCGCAAAAGCCAATCCTTAAATTTTCACCTTGCTGCTCATCAACTTCTTCAACGAGTAGCCTCCGCGTTCAGTCGGCAATTCAACCCCCAACTTTTTTGCTATCTTTGCAAACTCAGTGAGGGGCTCATCCAAGAATACGCTATCCTCTTCAGTGTAATGGCAATAACAGTCATTCAAGGACTTTATCATAGGATAAACGTCGCCCAGCTTTTTCATCAAGCTGTTATAGGCAATCGACACCATGATCGCAATCATGAAGCGGCCCCTCGTCTGCAGGCTGCTTTCCTTGGGATCAAACTGGCGAAGCATGTGATCGCGGTCCTGCGCGTTGAAAACAAATGGAATAATAGCTTCTAGCTCATCAATGTTTGACTGGCCTATGAAAACTCCCAATCTCTTGAATTCATAATTCATTCTTTCCTCGTACTCTGCAAACTCGGCATCTATCGCTTCTATCTGCTCATCTGTCGCATCCGGAGGATATTCTTCATCTTCAACGTCACGGTAAGCGCTTATCAAATCCCCCATTTCATCCGATTGCGCTGACTGGTTTTGCACAGCGTACGTAGTGAGCACCTCCGAACCATCAGAGCTTCCCGGTTCGAGCTTTTCTGCCTGTATTATTCTTTCGTTGAACACATGCATTCTGTCAATCTCTTGTTTGCCAAATGAATACCCTTTCAAAAGTTTCTTGTAAGCTTCCCCGTATGCAGGAAGCCTAATGAAAAACGGTATGTCGGACTTAACCAGCGACTCGACGGCACCTGGAGTCATAACTCCCGCGTCCAGCCTCAAATCGTACATGTCAGAAACGCTACCTGAGAGCAAGTCCAGCTCCTTTTCAGTCACACTGCCTAGCTTGAAATAGATGGGAATCCCGGAAATGCAATCATACGCCGTTGAAAAGCAAATTTCTTCACCTTTGGCAAGATCGCTATGTATTGAGGCAAAGCCGGCTTTCATCAAATCCTGCAGCTTTTTGCTGTCAGTGATCAGCCTTTCGCCTTCCCTGCCTGTTGTCTGCGAAACGCGCTCTATGTACTTGCTTGCAAAGTTTTCAAAGTATTGCGCTCTTCCCAATCTGCTCAAGAATGCGCTAATGTCTTCGGGTTCCACGGCCGCTTTCGGAAAGAGGACTCGGATGAATGAATAGCTGTTCCATTCCGATACGCTCTCGCAAGTGTATCCTTTGTTGATAATGTTGTAGAACACCAAGTTAAGGACAGAGTCTGCCTCTCTGGGATAAGTCGCTTTAAAGACGTCTATCCAGCCTAACGCATCCAGATATTTATAGACAACAAATATGTCTCCGAAACAGAAAGTGAACCCCCGCAGGTTCTTGCGACCTACAAGCCTGAGCGACCTATCTGGAACCACGAGATCCTCCACTGGGACTATGCCTCCGCAATGGCTAAAGTTAAAAAAGCCGAGATCCCGCCTGAAATACAAGACGTCTCCTACATCTTCCTCCATGACTTTTCCTAGGTAATGCCAGGTTTTTGCTTTATCGCCATTTTTGCGATAAACCGCATATTTTCGCCCATTGCTCGCCTGGAACTCGGATAGCCCCTCGACTCTCAAGCCTCTGCCTCCCAACATTTTTGCAAGCCCTGGCAAGCCAGGGCTTGCTTGCAATTAAATCCCTTTGTCAATCCTCTGTGCCTCCCAACTTTTGCTCTTGACCATCTATTTATCTATATAGTAAAGCATACAAATGGCGCGATGTCAAGAAGTTTGGGGCAAAATCCGTTGCTGTTGCTCACATCGAGGGCTTGTTCATCATTAAATTTAGTTATTTCAAGATTTGTCAATATTTCGACATTTAAAGCATTGGCGCAAACCAGGGCTTCATTAGTGCATGTCCCAAAGGGGATCGATCCCTATCCAGGCTGGTTGACGCGTCAGAGAGCCATCGCAATCGGCGCTCTTTGATTGTCGAAATATTGATATGTTTTGAAATTAAAGCGTTTGGTCAAGACCGACCCAGCGCCAGATATAACCCTAAATCTTAACCTTTCTACTCATCAGCTCTTTCAAAGAATAGTCTCCGCTTTCCACTGGCAGCTTAATCCCAAGAGCTTTTGCTATCTTCCTAACCTCAGGGCTAGATTCCTGCAGGTATATGCTATCCCCCTCGGTGTAATGGCAATCTAATTCCTTCAGGCATTTCAACCTTGGATAAACGTCTTCCAGCTTTTCCATCAGGCTGCTGTAGGCTATCATAACCATTATTGAAATTAGGAAGCGCCCCCTTGTCTGCAGGCTGCTTTCATTAGGATCGAACAGGCTCAGCATATGCTCGCAGTCCTGCCTGACGAAAGCGAACGGCATAAACGCTTCAAACTCGTCAATGTTTGACTGGGCAACGAATATCCCCAACCTGCTGTATTCAAAATCGACTTTCTCATTGTGCTCATCGATCTCAGCCTTTAGCGTTTCTATCTGCTCTTCTGTCGCGCCTGGCGGAATGACTGCCTCCTTTATCACTTCGTACTTAAAACTATCTTCTTCCTCAGCTTGCGCATTCCTATTCAATATAACATATTTGGTAAGGTCATCAGAATCAACCGGTTCGAGCCTTTCTGCATACAAGACTCTCTTGTTGATCTTTTTGAGGTTTTCGGGTTTTTCTACTTTGCGCCTATTTGCATGCAAGAGCTCTTTGTAGGCCTCCCCGTAAACAGGAAACCTGATAAAAAACGGTACGTCATATTTTTTCAGAATATCCACGGATCCCGGCGTCTCAATGCCCGCGTCAAGCCTCAGCTCGCCAGTGTCAGAAACGCAGGCGGAAATCCGTGACAAGACTTTTGCGCTAACGCTCCCCAGCTTGAAATATACCGGAAGCTTGGATGCGCAATCAAATGCTGTTAAAAAGCAAGTTTCATCCCCTCTGGCAACATCGCTGCGCAATGAGGCGAAGTCGGCTTTCATCAAATTCTTCAGGCCTTCGCTGTCAGCGATCAACTTCTCGTCCCTGCCCGCTCTCTGCGAGACACGCTCAATGTATGCGCTAATAAAGTTTTCGAAATGCGGCGCTCTTCCCAGTCTGCCCAAGAACACGCTTATATCTTCTGGTTCCAGAGCCGCTTTCGGGAAGAGGATCCGGGCAAGCGACCAACAATTCCATTCCGATGCGTTGCAGCCATCCTTTCCTTTGTTAAGCATGTGGTAGAGCACCAGATTTAAAACCGTGTCTGACTCTTTCGGCCATGCCGACTTAAATACGTCTATCAGGCCTATCGCGTCCAAATATTTGTATGTAACATACACATCCCCGAAATAGAGGTGCTTGCTCCTTGCGGGCTTTTCCGAAACCCTGCTTGTCCCGTTTTTTGTCAATCTTAATCCTCCCACTCTTGTCGAGCTTAAACCTCCCATATATGGCACATTTGAGCTTACGTCTATATTTAAGCACACAGATGGCCAGAGGTCAAGATTTTTTGCAGAAATCGAAGCCATCCAGCAAATATCAACTTGAACCCAAGGACGCAAACGCCTATAATGTATCATGAAGCAGTGACCCTGCTGGCTCTGACGCATGCTTTAGCGCAGATCTTACATGCGTCCTGGAATAACATTTGCGATGCTCTTTTAATTCCATGGCAATAAAGGGCGCTTATATTTTCCAGCATTCGCCCGCATGCCAGAAATGCAGCAAAAATGCAGCAAATCTATGAAGTTTGCTTGAGCCGCCCTATCGTTCTTTAGAATGCCGCTTTATTGTCGAAATAATATAAGGATGTGGCGAAAAGGCAAAAATGTGAACACTCTGCTTAACAAGCCCAAGGCGTGCCCGGGACGGCAGAATCATTCATAAAAGCGGCAAAACCGCTTCTTCCGGCCCCTATGCCTTTGCCATATCAAACCTTAAACAAGCCTGACGCATGTCCCATGGCATGCGCTTTCGGAGGGATTCTGTTTGACAATGCTAGTGACCCGGCGTTTGCTCATCCGAGATCCGCTGATATCTGACATCAGCGGATGGCATAGCCTAATGACAGACTTGAAAGCCATGTTCTTTCTCAGCGGCATGATAACGCGATCTGAAAAAGAGAGCGCCGACAGCCTCAGAGAGATCATCTCGGAATCAATCAGCGCCAATCGGGCCAAGTTTTTTTTCATAGTCGAAACACGCGACACAAACGCCTTTGTAGGCGCTGTCGGCTACAAAGTTGAAGACGGCAATCCCAGCTCCGCCCACGCTGGGTATTTCCTTTTGCCAGAGTTTTGGGGCAACGGCTACGCCACAGAAGCGCTCAAAGGGGTTATTGGCTTTGCGTTCAGGCGTGGAGTGACCTGTCTGAAGGCTGGCTGTTTCGCGGACAACAAGGCAAGCGAGCGCGTCATGCAAAAATGCGGCATGTCCTTGGTGTCAGAAAACAGCTTAAGCACTTGGCATGGCAGCCAGCTTAAAAAACGGGTAGCCTACCAAATTGTTAAAAGAGAGCTGGCCTCTTTGCCTAGACGATAAAACATTTTGTTAGATTTTATTGCGCTTAGATTGTTAATTATATGTTTTGTTGGCCATGTTCTGCTTAAAGCAATCGCAAGATGCTCTTAGAAAAAGCGTTCTTCCAAGCAAAACCCCATCCAGGCCGGATCGGCATCAAAAAAAAAAAAAAAAAAAAAAAAATGGCCGCAAGCAGCGCTTGCGGCCATTTTCGAAATTTAAGATATGCGCTAAGGCATGTCAAACCAAGAGCGGCTCAATTTTCCCCGCCACAACCGCATACCCAGCGGCTGTCAAGTGAAGCCCGTCAAAGGAGTAGTCTGGGTTTAGAACTCCTGGGGCGCTTGAAAGCTCTTTTGAAAGGTCGAGCCAGACCGCGCCATGCTTGGATGCCGCTTTTTCCAAGAGCGAGTTCAGCTCAGCTATCCGCTCAACAGTTCTGCCTTTCCCGACCGTCCGGCTCAAAACTTTCCCGCCCTTGGTTGTGTTCACTGGATAGACCGCTTGAAGAATGACCCTTTCGACTCCCTGTCTCGAAGCCATGGCTAGAGTTTCTTCTATGTTTCCCGCAATGTCGGCTGGCGCCGTTTTCTTGTGGAGGTCGTTTGTGCCCATCAGTATGACTACACAAGAGGGCTTTAAGGAAAGTATGTTGTCTTCAAACCGGGAAAGCATCTCATTGCTGAACTCTCCGCTTATGCCTCGGTTGTATGTGGACTTGCCTGTCCGGGACGCAAAGCCTTCGAAGAACTCAGAAACCCTGAACCCGTCTGTTATAGAGTCTCCAACAAATACAACCTGTCCCGGCCTTGCGTCCTTGTTCATAAAGCTGAAGCCTATGATTCGCGACCGCCTTTCTTCTGCCACAAAGCCATCAAGGTACTTCAAAAACCAGATGACCGCCGATAGAAGCGCTATAAGGGCTATCGCAAGAATAACTATGAAAAAGACAGCCATGCAAACCCCTCCTACACATATTTCCGGGAGAATCCCGCTATCGCCTCATCTCTCGTGATCTCGCCTTCCCTTGCCTTTACCATGAGCTCAACATCACTGGTTTTAAGCTTGTAGGCAAAAAGTATTATAAAGAAGGCCGCGACTCCTGATATCACCGGGAATATGGCGCTGAGGCTCCAGATCCAGTCTATGGTTGATTGCGTCTGAACGGCGCCCTCTCCTTCTACGAATCCTACCATTCCCAAGACAAACATGCCTATGGAAGTAGAAAGCGCCGCTATCATCTTAGCTGTAAATGTCTGTATCGAGAACGCGACCCCCTGGGCTCTGTCCCCTGTGACAAAGTAGCCGTACTCCGCGCAGTCAGCGGTGAACATTGGGGCCAGCACCGAAGCGCCGCTTGTGAACAGGAACTTGAAGAAGCAAAGAACCAAGTACAATGTGACGTCCTTGTAGCCAACGAAGTACATGACCACGCTGAAAACAAGGCTTATGACAGTTGAAACCAGGTAAATCGCCAGCTTGTCGATTGTCTTGATCAGCTGTTGCACTACTATTATTGAGACCAAGATCGGGGCGGTTGCCACAAGCGTCATCGTAGCCATGAACCTGGCGTCCCCAAAGCAGTAGATCGCCACGTAGTTGTTTACTGCGGCAGTGGTGTTTGTAAGCGCCCCTACTATCATGGCGCCGCTAAATATAAGCAAATATTTGTTCTTCACCAGGTAGCTCAGCAAGTCCTTGATCGAAGGCTCTTTCTCAGGCTTGGTTACATATCTCTCCTTGGCTCTGTACCCAACCGGGATCATTGTTATTATTCCAATAACGCTTAAAATCACCGCAGTTGCCGTCCAACCGATCTCAGGGTAAAGAAGGGGCACAGCTATAAGCGTAAAAAGGCCTCCGACCATGGTTACAAACCCCTTGGTCATGAAAAGCCAGTCTCTCTCTTTTATGTTGTCAGTCATTGCGGTAGCCAAGGCAAATATGGGCACATCGCAGAAAGTGTAGCTGATGTCCCAAAGCAGGTAGCCCACAGAAGCCCAGATCGTCTTAACCTGAAGGCTGGCAGAACTTGGCATGGCAAAGATTAGAACCGTCGCGGCCGGTATCAGGAAGGTGGATATCCTAACCCATGGTATGTACTTGCCCTTCTTGAAGTTGACCTTGTCCACGAAGATCCCGAAAAGCGGATCGTTTACCGCGTCCCATACCTTGGCCACAGCGAAGATAGCGCCTACCACAGTGGCCGGTATCCCAGAGTCCGTCAGGTAAAGCTGGAGGTACCCTGTGATAATGCAGTAGAAGATAAGCTGGCCCACAAAGTACAGGCCATACGTGAACCTCTCTGACCTCGTTGTGGCAAAGTCAATCTTTTGCGCCGCTTTTTTTGTATTTCTATCCAATAGCAACACCCCCTCAAGAAATTTTGAAGTGCCTATGCAAGGCGCCCAATGATTTCTAGCTCTTATTGCCTATTTCTAGCCCTTATTTGCTTTACTTTCAGCCCCATTTGCTTTATTTCTGGCACATTTGCATTTTATCAAAATTAGGGCTACAATAATTGTAGATTGGTATGATTGCTTGAAGGAGCGTATGCCATATGACAAGGGCAGAAGCTGAACGGGGAGCAAGAGCTTTGCGCATGAGCGGCGTGAAGCACCATACTTATGAGGAAGAAAGAAGCGTCTACAATACGCTTTTCGTCATGGAAAGAGAGCCTTTCGTTGAGTACATAAACTCTGACCTGGTAGGGCACGCGCTCACATTCTATGCCGACTACCTGGCGCCGACAAGGCTTCGCGGCATAAAAAACTCCGTCATCTGCCTCATCTCATTCCTAAGCCGCCTGGCTGTGGATCTGGGCGTAGACGTGGAGGAAAGCTTCTCAGTCAGCGACTTTTACATCAACCATTTGGAAAGCGTGGCGAGGGAAGAAGAGCTTCTGGAGTTGACCCGGTTAATCCTGCTCCATTACTATGATCTGGCCCACAACGAGAAAAGGAGGTTCTATTCCAAACCTATCGCCAGCGCTGTTCGCTATATCGGGACAAATCTCTACAACACCTGCCATGTTTCAGAAGTGGCAACTTACGTAGGGCTGGAACAGCATTACTTCTCCAGCCTGTTCTCAAAGCAGGTAGGCCTTCCTCCAAGCCAGTACATTCTCCAGAAGAAGCTTGAAGAAAGCAAGTACCTGCTGAGCCACTTGGGCACCAGCGTCACAGAGGTCGCAGAATCCCTCTGCTTTTGCGACGCCGCCCATTTCTCCAGATGCTTCAGCAAGTTTTTCGGCATGCCGCCCTCCCACGCCAGCCGCGTTGACAGGCCTAGAAGGGATCTTAGATAAGCGGCAAAGCCGCCTCAGCGGCAAAGCCTTGGCGCCCAACCGTCCACCGGACGTTGGGCGCGCTTGCCTTTAATCAAAAATCTCTCCAAATTCTAATGTCTCAAAAAATCCCGAATTCAAAGCATTCTCAGGATTCTTGGGTCATGCCCCCCTTGACGCGCCTCTTTTCATTGCGTACAATATAATTGTACGCAATGAACGAGAAAGGATCCTGACATTGGCAAACTTCCAGTTAGAGCAATACCTCAGCGACTCCATGGCTGGACTCGTAAAAAGCGTCTTCCTCGCCACCAGGCAAAACCCCAAAGCCAGCGCCTTCTTTGCCAAATATGCCTTCGCCTCGAAAAAGGCCGAAAGGATACGGTCTGACTTATTAAAGAACGGAGAGCATATCCCGCTGTTCTTGATCGCAAGCATAACATCAAGCTGCAACTTGCTCTGCCGGGGCTGTTATGATAGAGTTAGAGCATATCCCAAAATCATATCCGAGGCACCGGAAAAATCCGGCGTTGCAGCATCCGCCAGGATTTTTCCGGTGCCATTTCGGAATTTGGGATATGCTCCTAATACTGCCCGTGTCTGCCAT
This sequence comes from Clostridiales bacterium, assembly GCA_031270945.1. Lineage (GTDB taxonomy): Bacteria > Bacillota > Clostridia > Lachnospirales > WQUN01 > JAISWZ01. The sequence goes on from JAISWZ010000610.1 coordinate 11,930, forward strand.
AACGAAATGACCCTCGCAGACTGGTGCCGGATCTTTTGCGAGGCCGAGACGGCTGGGGTCTCCGCTATCCTGCTAGCGGGCGGGGAGCCGCTCATGCGCTTCGACGTGGTGGAGGAAGCGGCAAAGCACCCCGCAATCCTTTTCCCAGTGTTTACAAACGGAACCTTATTTAATGAGAAGCATTGCGCCCTGTTTGAAAGTTTCCGCAACCTTGTTCCAATTATCAGCATAGAAGGGGATTCCAACCAAACCGATGACAGGCGAGGCAAAGGCGTATACGAGAAGACCAAGGAAGCCATGGGCGCTCTGGCAAAAGACGGGTTGCTCTTCGGCGTCTCAATCACTGTGACAAACGAAAACTTGGCCTCTGTCACCGATCAAAACTTTGTCGGGGAGCTTAAAGCAAGCGGCTGCAGGGCAATCATCTTTGTGGAGTATGTCCCTATCGAAGAAAGCGGGCTTGCACTGGACGACAGCGCAAGACTCCTGTTGGATGAAAGGGTTGGGGATCTGCGAAAGCAAGAGGACATGATAATCATCTCCTTCCCGGGAGACGAAAAGGAGTCTGGCGGATGCTTGGCGGCTGGACGCGGGTTTTTCCATATAAACGCGGCTGGCGGAGCTGAGCCATGCCCTTTCTCCCCCTACTCTGACACCAGCCTGAAGAGCTCATCCTTGCGCGAGGCTCTCCGCTCTCCCCTTTTCACCCGCTTGCGCGAAGATGGCTACCTGTCAAAGGAGCATTCAGGCGGCTGCGTTTTATTCGGCCAGGAACCAGAAGTGAAATCCCTGGCCCAACAAACTGAATGACGAGAAAAAGCGCATCCCAAGCTAAAAATTTGGGATGCGCGCAAAAATCATCAATACTGGAGAACATCTTATGAGCGAAATCAACCCCCTCGCCCTAGAAAACCAACTGTGTTTCCCTATCTACGCAGCGGCTCGCGAAGTGGTCAAAAAGTACAAACCGTTCCTTGACGAAATCGGGTTGACCTACACTCAGTACATTGCGCTTATGGTTTTGTGGGAACACGCGCCGATGAACATCAAATCCCTAGGCGAGCGGCTGTACCTGGATTCAGGCACTCTCACGCCGCTCCTGAAAAAGCTGGAAAGGGACGGCATTGTCACCCGATCCCGCTCAGAGAAAGACGAGCGGGAACTGATCGTTGCGCTTACTGAAGAAGGCAAAAAGCTTAGGGAAAAGGCACTCTCAATTCCTCAGAAAATGGGGGAGTGCCTGCGCTTGTCGCCAGAAGACGCAATGGCGCTTTATTCAATACTGTACAAGATTTTGCGCCAGACATGACAAGAGCCCCGATTTCGGGGCTCTTGTCATGTGCAAAAAAACTCTTTTGGCTTGCGAGCCTATACTCTTTCTTCATCCAAGAACTCGTACTGATCCCATAACTCAGCCATGCTAGCGCTAAGCTCCGCCCATTCGCACTCAATGGCGTTTAGCGTATACTTTTCCCGAAGCCACGGCTTGTCCACAAGCACCCATTTCAGCTGCTTCACCGAGTACATCGCAAAGGCAAGCCACTGCGGGTAGTTTATGTCCAGCGGATTTTTGGTGAAAACAACCTTCCCGGCGTTTATGGCAGAGCTTGCAGAGTGCGCCAAGAACAGCATGGTTGCAAGCTTTGGCTTCTTCTCGTGGTCAATCCCCACCGGAGTAGCGTCAAGGACTGAGCATCCGTCGGCCAGCCGCATGGCGAAGTATGAAACCCGAACGACAACCTCGATTATCATCACGGAAACGGACATGGAGCAGAAGTGGCGAAAGTCATAGCCATGCCCGTACATGTACTTGACCAGCTTAGCTATGTTCCGTTCTTCCTCTCCAATAGCGCCTGTCTGCGCCTTGTTGAAAAGAGCCATGAAAGGGACCGGCAGCCCCGCTGGGGTATTCACGTCTGAGAGCATGTGGATGAACACTTTTGAAATAGCCTCAAACAGCGATTCGGCCTTTCTATTGCTGTAGTCCACCATAAGCTGAGATTGAAAATTGCCTTGGAAGTCAATGGTTGTCATTTTTCCCTGGAGCAAGTCATAAACCCCAACGACAAAGCCAAGGATCGGGTCATGGCCAAGGGAGAGAAGCCTGTGCAACTTTGGCGACAAAGTGTCGACTTTGACCGTCGTGTGCTGGTTGTTTGCAGCGTCGTATGTAACCATCGCCATCTTTTCAAGCTCTTTGATCTTCGCTTTCGGAAATGCCTTGTTAAACAGGTAGTTCGACAAACCGGAAACTCTCTTTCCGTCCTCATTTGTAACGAACCCGCCCAAAACGCAGTTAAACGCCGCTCCAAGTATGCCCGCCAAAACCGGTATGATAATCTCTTCAGCGCCAAGCCTGTGAACAGAGTCAAACTCAGCGTTCAGATCCTTGATCCGCTTTCTGTTGGCTTCAAGCTCTTCTTTAGAAAAGATGTCCTCAAAACCAACCTCTCCAGGATCGCGAACGTTCGCGTCTTGAAGCAGATCTTCAAAAGACCGGATCTTTATAACTTTTGGTTGTGATCCTTTGCTTGGCGCCACTGCCCTTATGACAGGCATCCCCAAAGATTTAAGCAGCGCCTCGCTCTCAGCTATGCTACTGTCAAGCAGCTTCTGCTCGCCCTCCAAAGACGGGGTGTCCTTGGCGAAGCTGATTTCGCTCTTTACAACTTTGAGCAAGTCCTTTTCAGAGTCTGAAGGCCGTGGCTTCACGCTTGCGCCTCGACAAAAGCCTCATCTATCGCCAAATCTTCCCTAAGCTCTATGATCGCCCGCTTAAGCAGAATGTTCAGTGTGTTCAAGTACTCTGTCCGCTCTTTGGTTGCATCAACCTCTTCCTTTAGGGAAACGACTATCGCGTGATGCTTTTCAACCGCCGCCTTGAGAAGCCTCTCTTTTTCGTTTTTAAGCTGCCTGCGCTTGATAACTCCAACCGTGGCCACTCCAGCTACAGCCAGTCCTGCAACAGGCGCCGCCAGAACAAAGACTCCTGCAACCATTCCGCCTCCGATAACCGAACCTGCGGCCGCCAGGCCAGACGTGATTCCCGCCGCGCTCAATCCAGCCACTCCAAGCCCTGTAAGCGCGGCAAATGATATCGCTCCTCCAGCAACAGCGCCAACCGCTCCAGCCAGCACATCAGGTATCGCGCTATTGGCGATGGTTCTGGTCTTGTCGTGCACAGCGACGCCAGCCTCGTTTACTACGTTGACAATTTGCTGAAGCGATTCTATCGACTTGAACTTGCTTGTGTCCGCAAATTTGCTCGCCACAGCGCCTCCGGCCTCGGAAACGGCATTCATGGCAGACTGCACAGCGCCGCTATCCGCAACTTTGCGCGTAACGTCCGATGCCGCATGGACAGCCGATTGCACAACTCCGCTGTCTACAACCTTCTGCTTCGCGTCCGTTGCGACGTGGACAACCGACTTCATAGCCTCGCTGTCCCCGATCTTCTTCTTCAGGTTTGAGCCAGCCTCCAAAGCGTCGCCAGCTTTAGCCTTCATAGCCCCTCCAGCCGCTGATACCGCGTTTCCCGCTCCCTGCATCATGTCGTGAAGGTTGAAGCTCTTTTTCTCAGCCATTTGCGATCCTCCTATCTGCCTTTCATTCGGCATAAAAGTCTAGCCTTGTCTTGTTTTCGATCTGTTTCGACGATATTCTCCATTTAGTATACCCTAAGTAGGACAAATTGAATAGGCTTTTTCTTGGAACTTTGAGCAAAAAGACACGGCCCTTCGCCTTGAGGCGAAGGGCCGTGTCTTTTTGGTTTTTTTGGGTTTTTCTTTTTAGGTTTTTCTTTTTAGGTTTTTCTTTTTAGGTTTTTCTTTTTGATTTCCGTAGAGCCTAGGCTAGGAGGCGCCACGAATTCTTTTTTTCTCCACCGCAGTTGCTGCGTATTGCTATCTCGCCTGACAGCCCTTTCTTTACACTTCAGACCCGCCCAGGCCATAATCTTCGTTGTACTCATCTAGCCAAGACAGAAGCTTCATCTGCAATCTGGCCCAATCTGCTGGCTGCCCTGTTGTGGCGGCAACATCTTCCGTCATGGAAATGAGAATCGCTTGGTTCTTTTCACTCATTGCCCGGTTAGACCGCTCTTCGTCGGTTTTAAAGCAGATGTGCTTGACCTCCCTGACCGTTGCCACTCCGACCACTGTCAACACTGCTATAGGGCTAGCCAGCACAATGACTCCCTCCATCATTCCGCCTTTGACAATCGAACCGGCAACAGTCAAAGCGGACGTGATTCCCGAGGCGCTTAATCCAGACTTTCCAAGCCTGTTGATCAATCCAACAGTTATTTTGGTTCCTCCCGCAAAGCCAAGCGCTCCCGCTGCCACTTCTGGCAATGGGGATTTGATAATGGCTCTGGTTATGTCACGCACAGTGACGCCAGCATCAGAAACCGCGTTGGCAACGTTCTTCAAAGCCCCGCTGTCATCGATTTTCTTCTTAATGCTTGAGCCGGCCTCCAAAACGCCATCCGCTTTGGCCTTCACCGCCTCGCCAGCTCCCTGCATCACATCAAAGAGTTTCAGCCTCTTTCTTCTAATTGCCATATAGTTCCTCCATAGGCTAATGCCTGTCATTTGTCGCGTCATTTGTTCGCGTTGTTTCTCTTTCGCCACGTTCCGTTCATTTTCGATATGTTTCGATCTATCCTCTAAATCAGTATACCTCAATCAGAATAGTTTGTATATGCTTTTCTTGGATCTTTCGAAGCCAAAAAAGGGCTTGCCTCAGCAAGCCCTTTTCGAGAAACCGTCTACACTTGCACGAACGCGAACTCAAAGAAGATGCAGAGAACGGCCAAGACGGCTATCGTTATCAAAACCCCTCTGATCACGTGCTTCCTGATGCTGCTTTTCCACTTCTTCGAAAGCTCTTGCACCGTTTCCGCTTCTGTCATGTTGCTGTCGTAGTTATTCACCAAGAATGCCTCCTTCATCGCATTTAACTCGTCCCTGCATTTGCCGCACTCCAGAAGGTGCTCTTCCACTGCGGCCTTGCTCTCGTCTCCGCATATCCCATCCAGGTACAAGGGGAGCAAGTCTCTTGTCATCCCGCAAGAAATCTTCACTTTATCGCCTCCTGAAGCATTTTCTTAGCCCTGTAGTACACAACTCTTGCCCAGCTGTCCGTCTTGCCAAACAGCTCTCCTATCTGAGCATAGGGCAGCTCGCCGAAAATCCGCAGAGTAAAAACTTCCTTAAAAGGCTCGCCCAGCTCATGCAGTGCCACATGAATCCGCTTCGACTCTTCTTTGTCGAGAACGTCGCTTTCGAGATTTAGCGAACTCGGCATGTCTTCCTCCAGTTTGCAAAATTTCCGCTTCTTCTTGACCAGGGTAAGGAAGGTGTTCCTGGCAATCTGGCAAAGCCATACTTCAAGCCGGCAGGAGCCATTGAACTTGCCAATGCTTTTGAGCGCCTTGAAAAAGGTTTCCTGCGTTATCTCTTCAGCAAAGGACTTGTCCATGCACAGAGCCAAGGCGAACCTGTAGACGAATGTGAAGTGCTTTGCGTATATCTCGCCGAAATCCGCCATCATCTCACCTCCTTGAATATAAGACTAGGCAAAGAGGCAAACGTTACAAGCT
>JAISWZ010000615.1 GCA_031270945.1 Clostridiales bacterium
TGCGCTTAACTAAAGTCTTTAAGCCAAGCGTTCCAAGCCCGTTCGCGATAACCTGCAAGGCTTGAGCTTTCACCAGGTGTTATTTCCTAAAGCCTATGCATAAACTTTTCTATGGATTATTAGCGCATAAAGGGGGCTGGATTCGGTTGCGGCTTGATCTCCGGCATTGGGTGACCTTGTTGCGCTCCTTTGCCTTCGCCAGCGCCTGATGAACTTTAGCTTTTATGGAATATGGGACAAAAGGGCGCGTCACACATTTGGCTAACAACAAGTAAGATAGTAAGTGCATATCCCAAACTACTTTTAATGCGCAGAAAAAGTTATCGCGATGTTTAGCGCGTAACTTTTTCAAGCCATATAATGAAGTTTGGGATATGCATCAAGGGCATTTCCCAAAATTTCAAAAAAGGCGCTGGCAAGTTCCGCAAATGTTTGCGAATGCTTGTCTTGATATTGGGCGAGCAAACAGGCTGGACTTTTCAAGAGATTAAAAACTTGGGGGAAATGCCTTGGCGCTTATTATTTTTGCGGGCTTTTCGCGCAATGGTATGCCAAAGACTTTCCTTGAAGGAAAGCCTTTGCTGCGCAAGCGGCATGAAAAAGGTTTAAAGGGATCTGCCATGGGAAAGGAGGGATCTGCCGTGGGCAAGAAGGAGAAAGTCAAGCGCAACATAGCGTCAGCCCTGGCGCTTCCTAAGGAAATCGTTCTGGATCTGCCCATGATAACGATTCTGGGCAACGAGGAGCTTACGATAGAGAATTACAAGGGAGTCATAGAGTACGGAGACGAGTCGGTCCGGGTGAACACAACTAGGGGTGTGATAAGGATCGAGGGGAGAAAGCTGATTCTAAAGCAGATAACCACCGAGGTCATATCAGTGTCCGGAGGGATAAAAAAGATAGAGTTTGTTTAAGAGCGTGTCCTAAAAAAGACATTTTCTGAAAAAAGCCTGGTTTGCCAAGCGCTAAAGCTTTGGATGCGAGCTTTCTCCAGTCATTCAAAAGAGATTTTCACTTCACGAACTTGGCTCGCCAAGGAAAACGCTTGGCAAGGATTCCCGCCTATGGCGGGGTACATAGCAAATGGCTAAAACGAGCCTTTCTGGGATATCAACTTTTTAGATTTCTCTTAAGATTTATTGGATGTATTCTAATATGGTTTCTAGGCTTTCAACTGCACTGACTTTGTGGCCGCTGGCTGACATTGCTCGCGAGAGAAAACATCAAGAAAATATTTCTCTGTTTTCCCTCGCTGGCATCCGCCCGCTTGAGCGAGAAATGCAGTTCTTTTCGCTCACTGGCATAGGAGGTTCTAAATGTTTCTCTGGTTGTGGAAAAATATCCGCGGCTATGTTATGATTGAGGTCACAGGCTTCTCTGTGGAGCGCTTCATGAACATGGCTGCCCGGAAAGGCATTTACATGTGGGACGTAGAGCGCGTCCCTGGAGGCGTCGCCATGCGCGTCTCCATCAAGGCGTTCAAAAGCCTGGGCGACTGCGTGCTGAAAACCAGGTGCGTGGTCAAGATAAAAGAAAAGAGCGGGCTGCCTTTCGCCCTGCACAGGTACCGCAAACGCAAGGTTCTCTTTTTGGGAACGCTGGTTATGGTAGCTCTTGTGTACTATCTCTCCTGCTTTGTCTGGCTCATAGACGTGAAAGGCAATTCAAGGGTGTCGAGGGATCAGATTCTTGAGTATTGCCAATCGCAAGGCTTGCAAATCGGCGCGCTTAAGTATAAAATTGATAACAAACAGCTGAAGACCGACATAATGGGCCGCTTTCATGACATTTCTTGGCTGGACATAAGGATCAAGGGGACCAGGGCGCAGATAAGCCTGGTGGAGTCCATGCCCAAGCCGGTGATCCTAGACAAGTCGGCGCCCTGCGACATTGTGGCTACAAAGGACGGCCTGGTGACAAGCATCATCACCAGCGCCGGCCAGCCTAAGGTCAAGCAGAATGACGTGGTCAAAAAAGGCGATGTTCTTGTGACGGGGAACGTCAAAGCCGCAAGCGACAACGGGGATGTGTACACTGCGGTTCACGCCAGCTCTGAGGTTTGGGCTAAGATGTACACGGAGATAGCGCTGGAGGTTCCATACGAGCATGAGGAAAAGCGCTATTCTGGGATGGAAGAGTCCCGCCTTTCGGTTCTCGTGTTCGGGTTCGAGCTAAAGCTTCCGGAAAAAGAAGTGCCATTTGTTTCATATGACAAGGCTGTCAGGAGAGATCAGCTCAAATTTGGGGAAGACTATCCATTGCCGGTAATTCTGTGCAAGGAGACATTCAAGGAGTTCAGCCTGGTCAAACTGAAGAGGACTCCAGAGCAGGCCAAGGATCTGGCCGAGAAAATGATAAATGCCAGGATCATCCGCGAGTTTGACTTCGCTGCGGACATAATAGACAAAAGCGTTGCCATGGAAGAAACAGATACGGGCCTTTTGGTTAAAGCCTTGATTACGACTAACGAAAGAATAGACGCCGAGTCGCCGATCTCATCCCAGCCTGAGGCATGAGGCTTACTGGGATAAAAGAAACAGATACGGGCCTTTTGGTTAAAGCCTTGATTACGACTAACGAAAGAATAGACGTCTGGTCGTCGATCTCATCCCAGCCTGAGGCTTAAGTGCGGGGATAAAAGAAACAGATACGGGCCTTTTGGTAAAAGCCTTGATTGCGACTAACGAAAGAATAGACGTCTGGTCGTCGATCTCATCCCAGCCTGAGGCCTGAAGCTTAAAAGAAATAGATACGGGTCTTTGCTAAAATCCTTGATTGCGAACAACGAAAGAATAGACGTCTGGTCGCCGATCTCAATTATTAAAGAGAAAGGCAAGAACATATCACGCAGGAAGCGCAAAGCGCTTCCTGCGATTACACTCACAAGCCGAACAAAACATTCGGTAGGAGCGAAAGGCTTTAGGGCATGCCCCATGCGCCCTTCTTTTCGCTCCCTAAAAATAGGGGGCAGTTTCATTGGAGCCTTTCCGGCAAATAGAAATACCTAACGGGGTAATCGGAAATGTCTTCGGGCAGCTGGACGAAAACATACGCAAAGTTGAAAGCGCATTTGGGGTAAACATCGTCAACCGTGGGGACAATATCATGGTGATAGGGCCCAACGCTTCCATAGGGAAGGCAGAGGCCGTGATAAAGAAGCTCTCGGCGCTTGCCTTGAAAGGCGAGCAGATAAGGGACCAGACAGTCAACTACCTGATCGCGTCCCTTGAGGACGAGTCCTTTGACCAGATCGAAAAGCTCACTGAAGACGCCATTTGCATGACGATATCCGGAAGGCTTGTAAAACCCAAGACGTTTGGGCAGAAAAAGTACGTTGACATGATCAGGAAGAATACGATAGTCTTCTCCGTGGGGCCAGCTGGGACAGGCAAGACTTACTTGGCAATGGCAATGGCCATAACAGCCCTCCGGGCTAACGACGTGTCCAGGATCATACTTACCCGGCCAGCCATCGAAGCTGGAGAAAAGCTGGGATTCCTTCCGGGCGACATGCAGCAGAAGGTGGATCCCTACCTTAGGCCGCTCTACGACGCCCTCTATGACATAATGGGGGCTGAGTCATACCAGAAAAACCTTGAAAAGGGCGCGATAGAGATAGCGCCTTTGGCTTACATGAGAGGGCGGACGTTGGACAACTCCTTCATCGTCCTTGATGAGGCGCAAAACACCACGCCTGAGCAAATGAAAATGTTTTTGACAAGAATCGGATTCGGTTCAAAGGTTGTTGTGACAGGAGACGTCACGCAGATAGACTTGCCGGACGGAAAGCGCTCAGGCCTCAAGGAGGCCGTGCGGATCCTGGACGGCATAGAGGACATAGGCGTGAGCATGCTTACGGTAAAAGACATTGTCAGGCATCCCCTGGTGCAGAAGATCATCGCCGCCTACGAAAAGCAGTCTGTCCAGGAGCAGTCCAAGGCGGCCAAGAAGGCCTATGTGCGCAAAGCCGCAAAGAGGACGTACAAAAGAGGGTAAGGCTTGGGTTGGTTTTGGTTTGGTTTTGGTTTGATTTGATAATGAC
>JAISWZ010000621.1 GCA_031270945.1 Clostridiales bacterium
GCAAGATTCTTGCGCGAGATTCAAAAATCTAATGGAGGGCGCGTTGGCGCGACCAGGCTTATGATAGGAACGTTTTCTTGCTAAATTTAAAAAAGGCGCTGTTTTTGCAAAGGGAGAAGTGCGCCCATTTGCCGCGCCTAGCAAGAAAGCCTGTCCCAAAGCCTTCTCACGAAAACGCCAGCCGATACCCGGCAATCACTGACTTCAAGCCCAGCGGGGCTTTGGGATCGTGATCTGCCTACGGCAGCCCCAAGGCGCAGCTGCGCCTGTTTTCCTTCGGAGGACAAAGACCCCAAGAGAGGCTTTCTTGCGGTCTTTTTTAGTGCATATCCCTGAAATCAATTTCGGGATATGCTCTTATTACCCGCATGGCGGGCAAAATCCGGAGGACAACATGTCTATAATACAAGTCTCAAACCTGACCTTCGCATACGAGGGAAGCCCAGAAGACGTCTTCACTAACGCCACCTTCAACTTGGACACTGACTGGAAGCTTGGCTTCACTGGCAGAAACGGGAGAGGGAAGACCACTTTCCTGAACCTGCTCATGGGGAAGCACGAGTATTCAGGGACTATAACAGCAAGCGTCCAGTTCTGCCTTTTCCCCTCGCCTATCCCTGACGAGACATTGACAGCGCTTGAAGTCTCAAGAGAAGCCTGCGGCAGGGATGACTGGGAGATAGTCCGGGAGGCCTCTCTCATGGACTTGCCGCCTGAGGCGCTTGACAGGCCGTTTTGCACCCTCTCTGGAGGGGAAAGGACAAAGGTTCTCCTGGCGTCCATGTTCCTGACAGAAGGGGCCTTCCCTTTGATAGACGAGCCAACGAACCACCTGGATCTGCAGGGGAGAAAAGCTGTCTCCTTGTACATGCAAAAGAAGAAAGGCTTCATACTGGTTTCCCATGACCGGGCCTTCCTGGATCAGACCGTAGACCACATTCTTTCAATCAACAAGCAGAACATCGAGATCCAGTCCGGCATCTTCTCAACCTTCATGGCGAACAAGACAGCCCAGGACAACTTGGAGGCCCAGCAAAACGAGTCCTTGAAAACCGAAATCCAAAGGCTCACCGCAACGGCCAGAAAAGTCTCGGAGTGGTCAGGCAAGGCTGAGAAAGGAAAGTTCAATACCGGCGACAGGGCAGACGTTGACAGGGGATATGTGGGGCATAAGGCCGCAAAGGTCATGAAGCGCTCCAAGTCCCTGCAGGATCGCAGCATGGATGCGATCAAGGAGAAGTCAAAGCTTCTCAAGAACATCGAAACAGCGGAAGACCTGGCGCTTCACCCGGCTGTGTACCACTCCAGGCGGATCATGCACTTTTCCTTGGTTTCGGTCTCCTACGGAGATCACAAAGTGTTCTCCGATCTTGGCTTTGAGATCGCAAGAGGGGACAGAATAGCGCTGACAGGGAAAAACGGATCAGGCAAGACCACAGCCCTGAAGCTTGCCCTTGGAGAGGACATCCCCTACGAGGGCCTTGTGGAGCGGCCAGCTGGCCTTATCGTGTCACACGTGCCGCAGGACTTCGGCTTCCTCAAGGGATCCTTGCTTGACTTTGCCAGGGAAAGCGGGATTGCCGAAACGCTCTTCCTTGCGATTCTGAGAAAGCTGGATTTCTCCAGATCCCAATTTGACGCTCCCATGGAGGCTGCAAGCGACGGCCAAAAGAAGAAGATTCTTTTGGCCAAAAGCCTCTGCGAAAGCGCCCACCTGTACGTATGGGATGAGCCGCTGAACTTCGTTGACGTCTACTCAAGGATTCAGATCGAAGAGTTGCTGGTCAAGTTTAAGCCAACGCTCCTGTTTGTGGAGCACGACGCCGCGTTCTGCGAGAAGGTGGCAACGAAGACGGTAAGCCTGTAAAAGAGCGAACAAAGGGGAGGCTGATTGGCAGACTCCCCTTTTCGCGTTTTTAGGCCAGCGGCATGGGGCAAAGCGCCAATGCAATCCGGGCGCGGGTTGAGTGTCGAAATATTGATATGTTTTGAAATAACCGCTGGTTTAGGCGGCGCGGGGTTCCGGATGATTGCCCCCTCACCTCAAAAGTCTCTCGGTCTGCCATTTTTCGTTTATTTCAAGTTTTATCAATATTTCGACATTTAAAAAGCCCTGGCGAATGCCAGGGCTTTCTTTGGGACGTCCAGATAATTCCTTGAATTACGGGGTTTTTAAGCATTCTGATCTTCCACGCTAAGTATTTCAAGTTATATCAATATTTCGACACTTGCAGAGGCCCAAGAGCAAGCGCCCGCTTTGCCAAAGAGAAGGCATGTTTGAGGTTTTTGAAACTTGGAAAACATTAGATATACCGAAAGCGCTATGCGCGAAAGCCTATGCGCTCGAAGCGCTAAAAGTCAGCCTGTCTAAATTTTTAGTCAGAAACGGGTGAGAGCCGCATAGTCTTATACAGGGACGCGCTTAAAAAAGCGCTGAAAAAAAGCGATTCGCTCGTCGATATTCAAGAAAAATTCAATTGGGCCAGTCTTTTCGCGAACCGCTTGCCCTTATTTAGATATGGTGGTATTATTATGCATAATGCAGCGCGCCTATGCCCTGCATTTTACGTATATGGTTATAGCGCACGCGAGCGGCTAAGATCAGGAAGCGGGCCCGCCTGGCTTCAAGCGGGCAGGTGAAATCCATATTTGGGCGCTCGTCAGTTGTCGTCGTGGAGGACGCCATGAGAATTTTTGTTGTCGGCATATTTGCCATTTTACTTTCCATTGCGGTTTGCGCCTTTAGCTTGGCCATGCCGCGTTCCGCTAGCGCGGGCGTATATCAAGTCGCCCCCAGCGCCACCCCAAGCCCTGCGCCTAGCCCGACGGTCGCTCCAGCTCCGTCATTCGCTCCAATGAAGCCCAGCGCGATTCTTACGCCGAATTCGCCGACCCCGACTCCCGCTCCAACTGCCGAGCCAGAGCCGGTCGAGCCTGAGCCCACGGTTACTCCAACGCCTACACCTGAGCCGAGAACGCTTAAGAAGTTTCTTCAAATAGCGTTGCAGCCGGTTGGAACCACAATGTACATATATGGCGGCGGATGGAACGAGGACGATACCGCTGCGGGCCCTGAGGCTTTGACTATCGGGCTTAGCCAGCGCTGGATTGATTTCGCCAAGAAGCAGGACTCAACATACAACCACAGGATCCATCGTTACGAGATACATAACGGGCTGGACTGCACTGGCTTTATAGGCTGGGCTATCTTCAACCTGATGCCCAACAGCACCGGATATGTCTTCTGGTCTGACGGGTGCGCCAAATCCCTCTCTGACTACGGCTTAGGCTCATTCACCAAAAGGGCGAACGTAAAAGTCCACCAGACTGGAGACATAATGAGCACGGAAGGGCACGCCTGGATCTCCCTGGGAGAAGCAAGCGACAAAAGCGTGGTCATTCTTCACGCCTCGCCTCCTGGCACAGCGTTATGGGGCACCCAGACCGGAAGCAAGACAAGCGGGGCGGCAAAGCTGGCTGACGAGTACATGGCCAAGTACTTCCCCTCCTGGCACGCCAAGTATCCGCAAGTCGCAAAGACAGACAGAAAGTATGTTACCTCTTATGACCAATTCAAATGGGATCCGTCGATCCTGCCTGACCCGGATGGATACCGGGAAATGCCCGTGGAAGACATGCTGAAAGACCTGTTCGAGGGCATGGAGCCGAAATAATAAGCCTTGGCATATCCCAAATTTGCACTTGCGGCTTGGAAAAGCCTTTCTGGCTTTTCCAAGCCAATCTATTCGGGATATGTTGCATATTCCGAATTTCATGCAGTGGCGCCGCGAAAGCCATTGCGATGCTTCTAAAAGCATATCCCAAAATTATATCCGAGGCGCCGGAAAAATCCGGCGTTGAAGCATTCGCCAGGATTTTTCCGGCACCATTTCGGAATTTTGGGATATGCTCTACGCGTGACTTTCGCAAGCCCTAAAATCAAAAATTTGGAATATGCTTTTGATTCAGCCAAATTACGAGTACAGGACAGATGAAATGCTTAAATCAGCCAAAATAAAAACCTTATTGGCTCTTGTCACGCTTGCCGCCGCCATTCTGCTCTTGTCGCCACTTCGGCCCTTGATACTCACGGGACGGATGAAAGCGCCAAGGGTATTGTATGGCACTATCAAGGAGGGGATGGTTTCAGCAAGCGCGATAGCCCGCGCGGACTATTTCAAGGACGGAACCTATTTCGGGTTCATGCCTTACGACAATGTCCATGACGTCTTGTTTTTCCCTGTGCAATGGGATGATCTTCGCTCGCGCGAGGTGGCGATAGCCACTTACAACTGGTATTACCCCCGCTGGGGCGGGGCAAGCTTGGCTGCGGCCGCAGGCGCCGGCTTGGATCTGGAAGACCCGTCAATCATCAACGCTGGCGGATATGACATGATCAAGGACAACATAAAGTGCTCCATCGTAGGAGACGGAAAGTACTCAAACGGCTACAGGCTCTCTTACTACGTCCTCTACTTCTTCCCCAAGTAGGCTTGCTACCGGGACGAAAGCATGTATCCTACCTTTCTGGCCGTCTCAATGACGGCCTTTGAGCCTAGGTAAGAAAACTTTTTTCTCAGGAACGAGATGTGCGCTTCCACGTTGTTGTCCTCTGCGAACGACTCGCTGCCCCATACCTTTGTTATGAGCGTTTCTTTGGGAGTGATCGCGTTCTGGTTTGATAAAAGGATCTTCATGATCTCATATTCCTTGAAGCCAAGATGAACGCTCTTTTGCCCGCATGACAGGGCGCAGGTCGAAAGCTCCAGCGTCAGATCCGCAAAAGAGAGCTTGTCCAATACAACCTCCCCCTGTCTTCTCGTCAGCGCCCTTACCCTGGCGAGAAGCTCTTCGTTTGAGAAAGGCTTTGTCATATAGTCGTCAGCCCCGCAATCAAGGCCCTGCACCTTGTCTTGCACCTCATCCTTGGCCGTCAGCAAGAGCACTGGCGTTGCCACCTTCTTTTCCCTCATCCTTTGAACCACTTGGAATCCGTCAAGCTTCGGAAGCATGACATCCAGTATGACTAGATCGTACGCTCCCGCTATCGCGTAATCCAACCCGTCCTGTCCATTTCCAACAACGTCCGCCATGTACTTTTGGCTTTTCATGATTTGGCACAGCGCTTCAGCCAGCCTTTTCTCGTCCTCGACAATTAGGATGTTCACATTGTCCCCTCTATTCATGGCCAGGCGAAGCGCGGCTTCTCACTGGCTTTCTTTAGGCCATTATATCACAAGAGCGCGGGTGCGGCTTAGTGCATATCCCAAAATTAATCTTAGGGCTTGGAAAAGCCACGCGTTAAAGCATCGCATGCCTTTTCCGTCGCCACTTGCGGAATTTTGGGATATGCACTTAGTGCCTTTTCATGCCTAAGGACAAAAAAATCGACGCTTTGCGCTTAAGCCAAAGGCCTCTCAAATGCATCACCAAAATTTAATCTGGATTTCACCTCTGCATGCATTATTTTTCAGCCTAATTTAAGCCAGCGAGCTTATAGTATAGCGCAAGGCTTGGGATCGCGCGAAATCCGTTTCCAAAAAGCCCCGCGATTCCAGACCTAAGAGCATAATACAATTCGCCATTATTCCCGTATATATTAGCAGATGGTGAAATCAAGGCGTTGCTTTCGTAAACGTCGCGTCTTGCAGCAAAGTTTCGCTAAAAACCGAGAGGTGAACTTATGAACCAGCAAATAGTCGCAATACCAGCCTACAATCCTGACGCTCGCCTCTTGCGCCTTGCAGAAGAGCTGCGGGACTCTTTTGACCCATTCATCCTGATAGTGGATGACGGAAGCGCAGAAGCCTCAAGCGGCGTTTTCGCCTCCCTTGAAGAAATGGGATGCACAGTGCTGAGGCACGACGTGAACAAGGGCAAAGGCGCCGCGCTAAAGCTTGCGGCATCATACGTTCTTGAGAACTTCCCTGGCAAAGGCTTCGCGACAGCTGACGCTGACGGCCAGCACAAGCCTGAGGACATTTTGGGCATCTGCATGGCGCAAGAGAGCGCTCCTGACAGCCTCATCCTTGGAGTCCGGGACTTTTCCGGCAAGGACATCCCTATAAAGAGCAAGCTCGGAAACCGCTTGGCGTCTTTTGCCTTCCTAGTTACGACAGGCCAGCGCGTAACGGACACCCAGACAGGATTGAGAGGGATCCCGGCTTCCTTTATGGAAGAGTTCTCCTGCATCCAAGGAGACAGGTTTGAGTTTGAAATGAACGCGCTGTCAATTTCGGCCAAGAAGCTTGGCATAGTGCAGATCCCCATTCAGACAATATACGAGGACAACAACAAGGGCACACACTTCAGGGCCTTCGAAGATTCAGTTATGATTTGCAGATGCCTGTTCGCCAAGACATAGGCGTTTATAGCTTGTTGTTTCGCAAGCGGCTTTCCTGCGAGCGGCATGCGGCTTAAGCGCATCGGATCTCGTTCAAAGCGGCCAGGCATTCTGGCACGAGCGAAATCATATGTGTTTTCGCTCGTGATACCATCAACTTGAGTAAAAATCGCAGCTCTTTTTCTCACTGGCAAAAGCGCAAGCGAAAACCTTTGGTTTTCGCTTGCGCTTTTTACTTAGTGCATATCCCAAAATTCCGAAATGGCACCGGAAAAATCCTGGCGAATGCTTCAACGCCGGATTTTTCCGGTGCCTCGGATATAATTTTGGGATATGCTCTTATCCAAATTTTCGCTACAGCTCTTGAGTATTGACACGAACATTTCTTTCCCTAGCCAACCATCTGGTGCCGCTTCCCAGGCCTTTTATGACAAAGTTGGCAATTGCGGCGCATATTAGTGAAATGACAAAGGCCAGCGAAATCTTTGCGGCCATTAGCAGCGCGAAGCCCCTGAAGAGTTCCTGCTGTTCAGGCCTGATGTTAATCGCCTTGATAACCAGGCTATGCAAAACGTATGCAGTTGGAGTCAAGGCGGCTATGCGGTTTATGACGCGGCTTTTTATTTTCAGGCGACTAAAATACCTGAAAGTCAACACAGCCGCAAGAATGACAAAGAAGTTGCTGTAAGGGGCGAATATGCCAATGTAAGACGAGAATGGATATGACACCTTAAAGCCTCTCAGTGGAGAAAGATAGATGTATGGGCTTTTGTCTGAGCAATACAGGAAATTTATAAAGGCGCCGAACAATAGAATCAGTACCGGAAGCAATGGGCCTACTGCCTTCTCTGATGGATGGATGCGCATGTACGCCCCTATGACGTACATGGTTATAAAGAGAGAAAGGTTTGACGAAAACCAGTCCGTGTTTATGAAAGTCACTCCCAGCATTATCTGAACTGTTACAATGCATGAATTGAACAGGAGCAAGACTGCGATAAGCCTTTTAAACATGGCTTTGTCCAACGCCTGGATCAGCAAGTTCAGAAATGGGGCTACAAGAAGGAGCATCAGCAGCACTTGCACATACCAGATATGATAAAAGCCGCCATCTGATTTCAAGAACGATTTGACCATTGTCCAAAACGCCGTCAAAAGCCTTTCAGGCACGGGCTCGATGCTCTTGTTGGTCAAGACAATCCCGATATAGAAAAGAGGGGCGCATGCCGCCAGGGTTGCCAGAAGCTTTTTTGCCTGCCTGTATATCTTTTTCGCTTGGGACTTGCAGGTAAAGTAGCCTGTAATTATGACAAAGTTGCCTACGGCTATCCTTGAAAAGCTGTTGATCAGGTTTGCCAGCTGCCACTTGGGATCGTAGACGTCAAAGCTCAAGGAAAGGTAATAGCTGCTTGAATGGATTGAGCAAACCATCAGAAACATCAAAATGCGATCCAGCTCTATGCCTGTGTCTCTTTCAGGCATTCAAACGCCTCCTAAGGCGGTGCTTTCCGCCCGGTTCTCTTTGGTTTAAAACTCCTGCGCTAAAAACAGGACGTTCAGGCCGCCGTTGTTTTGGCTAGCAGTCAGTGCCTAGATCTATTTTTCCATAAAATGAGTAAATTAGTCGTTTAGAGGATTAAATTTGTTTTGTTCACCACCGCTAGCTTTGATGCGCCAAAAATCCTTCGAAGATTCTGTTATCATTTGCAGATGCCTGTTCGGCAAGGCATAGGCGTTTATAACTTGTTGTTTCGCGAGCGGATTTACTGTGATCGTTTGACAGGATTCACTGGCATGTGGCTTAACTCATCGTTTGTTCGATCTCGTCAAAGCGGCCAGGCATTCTGGCACTAGCGAAAACATATGTGCTTTCGCTCGTGAGCAGTCATCAACTTGAGTAAAAGTCGCAGCTCTTTTTCTCACTGGCAAAAGCGCAAGCGAAAACCTTTGGTTTTCGCTTGCGCTTTTAATTTAAGTTTTTTGGTTTTCGCTTGCGCTTTTTACTTATCCAAATTTTCGTTACAGCTCTTGAGTGTTAACACGAACATTTCTTTCCCTAACCAACCATCTGGCACCGCTTCCCAGGCCTTTTATGATGAAGTTGACAATGGCGGCGCATATTAGTGAAATGACAAAGGCCAGCGAAATCTTTGCGGCCATTAGCGGCGCGAAGCCCCTGAAGCGTTCCTGCTTGTCAGGGTGGATGTTAATCGCTTTGATGACCAGGCTATGCAGGACGTAAGCGGTTGGGGTCAAGGCGGCTATGCGGTTTATAGCGCGGCTTTTTATTTTCAAACTTCTAAAGTACCTGAAAGCCAACACTGCCGCAAGAATGACGAAGAAGTTGCTGTAAGGGGCGAATATGCCAACGTAAGACGAGAATGGATATGACACCTTAAAGCCTCTCAGTGGAGAAAGATAGATGTATGGACTTTTGTCTGAGCAATACAGGAAATTTATAAAGGTGCCGAACAATAGAACCAGTATCGGAGGCAATGGGCCTGCCGCCTTCTCTGATGGATGGATGCGCATGTACGCCCCTATGACGTACATGGTTATAAAAAGCGAAAGGTTTGATGAAAACCAGTCCGTGTTTATGAAATTCACTCCCAGCATCATCTGAACCGTTGCAATGCATGAATTGAACAGGAGCAAGACTGCTATAAGCCTTTTGAAGGCGGCTTTGTCCAGCGCCTGGATCAGCATGTTCAGAAATGGGGCGACAAGAAAGAGCATTAACAGCACTTGCACATACCAAATATGATAAAAGTCGCCGTTTGATTTCAAGAATGCTTTGACCATTGTCCAAAGCGCCGTCAAAAGCCTCTCAGGCACGGACTCGATGCGCTTGTTGGCCGAAATCGCCTCGATATAGAAAAGAGGGGCGCATGCCGCCAGGGTTGCCAGAAGCTTTTTTGCCTGCCCGTATATCTTTTTCGCTTGGGACTTGCAGGTAAAGTAGCCTGTAATTATGACAAAGCTGCCTACGGCTATCCTCGAAAAGCTGTTGATCAGGTTTGCCAGCTGCCACTTGGGATCGTAGACGTCAAAGCTCAAGGAAAGGTAGTAGCTGCTTGAATGGATTGAGCAAACCATTAGAAACATCAAAATGCGATCCAGCTCTATACCTGTGTCTCTTTCAGGCATTCAAACGCCTCCTAAGGCGGTGCTTTCCGCCCGGTTCTCTTATGTTTTGAAATAATTCTGCGTAACAACCACCGGGCAAATAGACGTAAATGGCTTAAACGCAAGATTTGTCCGTCACATCCGCCTTTAGAAAGCCTTGATTTTAGGGCCTTGATGGAGTTCTTACGGCAGAATCATTGAAATTCATATCCCAAATTTATTTACGTTTGCAAAAGTCCGGGGCAAGGGCATTACCAGGACTTTTGGGATATGCGCTCGCCATAATTATGGCATGAAGCCTTCACAATGTCAATGATTTAATGCCTTTGCTGCAGATTTCTGAAGTTTTAAGGGGAAATAAAAAGGCAGGGCTTGAAAGCCGCTGCCTTTTATCACATAAAAACCCAAAGTTTCATGCATCCGAAGAATGCCTCCATTTTTTGAAGGCTATCATCATGGCTGATATCTCCGGAAACCTCTTGATTATAATGCCGTAATTCTCTTTCACGTGGGGATGCAGGCACATGCTGCAATCTTTCACGCCGCTTTTTGTATACCGGAAGTTGCCTCCGCACAGCTCGTCCAAAGCGTAGAGCGGGCAATAGCAGAACAGGCAGTTGAAAGTCTCGGGCGAATCGGTCTTATGGCAAGGAAAGTACTCGCATTTGGTGTTTTGAAAAAACGAGTAGTTTTTCTCTTCGCTCATCTTAGCCCAGCCAGCCCTTCTGAAATGTCAGCCGCCAGCTCTTGGGGCTTCAAGATGTCATTGCCTTGCGCATGGTACCAGTGAGGCCTTTCTATATAGGCCACTCCATGGTTCTTTGTCCACTGCTCGCCATATCCAAGCACCATGGCATAGGGAAGGACGGAGGTGAAGTACTCTGGATCCTCTTCCTCCAGCTCCTGGAGCTTGGCCTTGCTGGCGCTTTCGAGAAAAAGCTTGAACCCTAGAACATGCTCCCAATACCTGGCGCCAGCCTCGGTTCTTCTCTTGCAGATGAAAGCCAATATCAGCGCTGCAACAATGCAGACGAAGCCGGTGGCAAGCCTCGGGAAGATTCCAATTCTGTAAGTCAGGCCAAACAGGAGTCCGGCAACAATGGCTAGAGGGATAAGAGCTATAGCCAAGCCGCCAGCCATCTTTTCTGGCGCATAGGTTTTGCCTAGGCCAATGAATATGGGGGTTCCCAGAATCAAGGCTATTCCTATCGAAATGCCTATTGAAGCCATGACGCTTGTGAAAAGGGACTCAGTGAACCAGTAGTAAAAGACGAATGGATACAATGCGAGGGTAAGGCTAGCTATTCCAGGCAATGCCACTGTAGCTGATCTTAGGAAGCTTCGCTTGAAATGCCTTCTTTTGTATGTGTTGTAGCTTCTTTTCGCTTCCTTTGCGGCCTCTTCCAAGGAAAGCCTGAAAGTGCCGCTTTCAAGGTCTGATGTGAGCACTGTGTTTTCCTGCCCATATGTAAACATCTCGCGAAACATCTTCATTTCATGCTGCTTGGCTTCCATTCCCATGGTCTTCAGCTTCCTGAACATGAACCCCTTGACTGGGCCTTTGGCAGTCGCCATTTCCACCTCTGTCATGTCCATGTACCCCTTGGACGCCCAGTAAAAGACCATGCATATCATGTCCCTAGGCAAGGCTTTTCCCTTTATGGCGACAGCCAAGTCAGCTGGCGTCATCCCCAATGGAGGATAGCTCTGAAACTCAGGGCACAGCTTCCGCCCTGTTAGCATCGGAGGAAGAACAAAGCAAAACGCTGTGATCAAAGGCATCAAGATCATGTGGAGCTCTGCATCCGCTCCGATTGCCGCCAAGCTTTCTCCTGGCAGCTTCTGAAGAACCCCGGCGAATGCTGGCTGAGAAATGGCCAGCACGAAGAATGCTAAAGCGGGTGCCATCTTTTTCAAGACCGAACCCATGAAATCACTCCCATCGTATTATTTAAAAGCAAGACCGATCCATGTCCGCTTGTGCGGCCGCTTTTAAACTTAGAAAATATCCCATATTTTGCAAAGGCTTGGATCTGGACACGAACGCAGCAAAGCAGCGCCAGGACTTTCCCAAGCTTTCTTGGAATTTTGGGATATACACTAAGTATAGCATAGCCCAAGAAATTTGGCTATACCGACAAGAGCTTAAAGTAAAACTGATGCATCGTCATCCGTGCCTTTTTGCCAGCCCGAATGCAATTTGCGTTAATAATTTAACGATATAAAGTCGCATTTTGGGTATTATTGTTATGTTCTTGTCAAAAAGAAACTTGCTTTTAAGTTGCTTGTCATTGCCCGCCTCAAGCTCAAGCCTCATATTGCTTTTCCATCTGCATGGCATTATAATATTTAAATGCCTGATCGAGAAGCGCAAACGCCTCAAGGCCACCAGCGAAAGGAGTTTAGGTATGAAGCCACTTGTCAAGCCTCCGTCCCTCAAGCCTGGAGACACGGTAGCAACTGTGTCGCTCTCAGGGGGGTACGCTGGAGACAGCGCTATAACATGGCGGTATATGCAGGGGAAAGAGCAACTCGAAAATTTGTTCGGCTTAAAGGTTGTTGAGATGCCTCACACTCTGTCTAATCCAGAATATGTTTACAACCACCCCGAAGCCCGCGCCCAGGATATGATGGAAGCGTTCGCCGATCCAGAGATAAAGGGGATATTCACTGTGGTTGGCGGCAATGACACTATACGCTTGCTGCCGTTTATAGACTACTCGGTTATCCGGAACAACCCCAAGGCTTTCATTGGCTACTCAGACACCACAGTGAATCACTTCATGTGCTACAAGGCGGGAATATCAAGCTTCTATGGGCCTTCGATCCTGTCTGACCTCGCAGAGAACCTGGGCGTTCCAGAATACACAGCCAAATGGATTAAAAAAGCTTTGTTTGCGTCTTCTCCCATAGGAGAAATCAAGCAGTCACCTACGTGGACGTCTGAGCACCTCAGCTGGGTCATAGAAAACAAAAACACAGCCAGGACGTTTAGCCCCAACAACGGCCACGAGACGCTTCAAGGCGGCGGCATAGCCAAAGGGCGCTTGATTGGCGGATGCATTGAAGTCTTTGATTGGCTCAGGGGCACTGAGCTCTTTCCTCCCATAGAAGACTTTGATGGCGCAATAATGTTTTTTGAGACAAGCGAGGAGATGCTTCCTCCTTCGAACTTTGAGTACATTCTCAGAGCCCTTGGCGTTATGGGCGTTCTTGAGCGACTGAATGGGATGGTTTTCTCAAAGCCCTGCAACAACAGGCATTATGACGAGTACAAGGCCAAGATCAGTAAAGTCCTTGCCGAGTACGGCAGGTCAAGCATGCCCGTCCTTTGCAACCTTAGCTTTGGGCACTGCGAGCCGAAGTTTATTATTCCCTATGGTGCCATAGGAGAGATTGATTGCGAGCGAAAGGCATTCGCGATATTGGAAGGCTGAGATTGCCACTTAGTGCATAACCATACTTTTCCGGCACCTCGGATTTAGTTTTGGGATATGCACTAAATTGGTTAGAGAGGATGAACCATGGATAGATCTTACATACCCCTGACAGAATTTTTCGAGCACTGCCTTTCTGGTGCCAAGGCGCAAGGCTACAAATATGTGGTAAGCCTTCTGGCGCGGGATACTGGATATGGAGCTTTGTACTCCACGCTGGAAAGGCAGTGGGTAGCGCTTGATGACGTTACTGCTAAAGATTTTTTGTTCATGTTCGTAGGTGACACAAAGGATGCGGATAGGCGCCAGGATGCTTATAGGCGCCAGGATGCTTATGAGCACCTGTATGCTTACAGAACCGAAGTGCAAACCAAAAATTACGCTTACGTTTATAACGACCAGGCTTATTTTTATGACAAAACCCCTTTGAAGTCAGAACTGAACTACGACTTTTCCAATATCAGATCGCGTGGGCGCTACACTTCAGATCTGCCAGCCCAGCAAACGCAAAGCATCTATGAGCTGCAGCGCTACTTTGGCTTTTCAAGGCGGGACATCCCCTGCTTGGTGTTTGTAAACCTGCAAACCGAAAGCAAAACGCGCGTATCCGTGACAGACGACAACTTGTATGACTTGTTGAACAACATCCTTATCGATCTTGAGGAGTTGTTCGAGAAAATTGATGCACTGAACAACGATATTGATCGGTTTTCGTCTTTAGCGGCCCAGCTGACGGATAAGCCTTTTCACGCCAATGCTATCGATGCTATAAATATCCGCAAAGAGTTGCTTCGCGCGTCAGGGATGCTATTGCCAGAGCCCCGGGACGCTCTGCTTTACTGCATAAACAACCTTGTTCACGAAGAAGGCAAGGTCGATCCTTTCTTCCACGAGAAGTTGGACAAATATATCGGCATTTCCAAGTCTCTTCCCAAGAATTATGTGGAAGACATGGAGGCTCTTCTGGACAACGTTGAGCCAGCCCGCTCCAAAGCAGAGATAAATGCGCTTTATAAACGCTCAGACCATATCATCGAGTCGTACAATTATCCAAAAAACATGCACGGCAAAAATCTCTAATTCCCCAAGGATCACCTAAAAAATGGCTTGGCGCTTTCGCGCCAAGCCATTTGCTTTATTTTCTAGAAAAGGTTCTCGCTAGGCTCTCGCTAGGCTCTCGCTAGGTTCTCGCTAGGCTCTCGCTAGGCTCTCGCCAGGTTCTCGCCAGACTCTCGCCGAGCTCTCGCCAGCGCGTCAATCCCGCTTTTCCCAATATCTTTCCACCATAGCCCCCATCTCATCCCAATGCCTCTCCATGTCAGCCGCCAGCCCGAACTGCGACCTGCAGCGATCTAGATTGTGGGACTCGCGGTCTATGCGGTAATAGATGTCGCCTTCAAGGTAGTCCGCAAGAAACCTGACACCGTTTTCAAGCGTCATTGTGATGGCGCCGTACCTGAGGCTTTCCGCCTCGGCGCGATTTAGCATGCTTCCGCAAGCTTTTAAGAAGCCCTCAGTGCAAGCCTCAGCCATCTCCAGGGAAAGAGCGGCCTTAGATGAATCCGGCTCGTCTTCCGCCGCCGTATTCGCGCCATAGCGTATGGCCTCCCCGTAGTCATGCGCCGCAAGCCCGGGCATCAAAGTGTCCAGATCTATGACGCACAGGGCGTCTCCTGTGCGTTCGTCAAACAAGACATTTGTCAGCTTCGCGTCGTTATGGACAAGCCTCACAGGCAACTCCCCCGCGTCTCGCATCTTTGATAGCCTTATGGCCACTTCTTCCCTGGACAGGGCGAAGTCAAGCTCTTTGGCCACTTTGGACGCGCGGCCCATGGTGTCTTTCTTGACAACCTCTTTCAAGTGGTTAAAGTATCTGGGAGCATCATGAAAATTGGCGATTGTTGTCTCTATAAGCTCCAAGGGAATGCCATCAAGCGATCTCAGGAACTCGCCAAAGGCTTTGCCGCATGCTTTCATGTCGTTTGGGGTTCTTGGCTTTTGGAGGCAAACGCTATTAGGAACATAGTCATAGAGCCTCCACACCTGGCCGCTGGGATCAACGTCCCAAAGCTCGCCTGAAAGCGAAGGCACAAGCGTTAAGCCCGCGCCCTTGAGACGATCCAGGGCCAGAACTATGTTTTTCATCACAGCTATCGGCTTCTTGAAGACTCCGCTGTTTATCTTTTGCATCACGTACCTTTTGCCTGTCTTGTCTTCAACAAGGCTTGTGACGTTTATAAGCCCGCTTCCATGCATGGCGGCATGAACCGGCGCTCCTTGGAGCTTGAAGCGGCTCGCTTGCTCAAGCAGACTCAAGGGCTTTTCTTGCCAAAGCTCTTCGGGGTATTCGCCTGATTCTATCAGCTTTGACAGAGCCAATTTTACTGTCGGCAAGTCGCTTCTATAAGTTATTCCAAACCATTGGCTTGACTCGGCATTAGGGGTGCCATTCGCGCTGGACATGCGCTCCAGCACTTCTATCTCGATCTTCTTCTCATCAAGAAGCTGGGCTGACACCCAAGGCAGGAAGTATTCGGAGGTTAAAATATTGGTGCCTGACAGGCCGTCAAGAAAGACTGAAAGCCTCTCTTCCGCTTCCTTCATGAAGCTTGAGTCAAACCCCCACAGGTTCATGGACACGATTGTCTCTGAAGGCACAAAGATCAAGTCATCTCCGTCAGCATACGCCGCGCCTCCTGGCCTGGGCACAATATGCGTCCTTTCTGTGATCCCTGAGAGCATGCCTCTTTCATCCAGCTCGCATATTCCTCTGGCCACATGCCCATTGCCTGAAAGGGTGTCTCCAAGCTTATATCCAACCATAGCCCCCAAGCCTTCTTTGGCCCTGTTGGACAAGAACTCAAACATGGCCTTGTACGCGCTAGCGCCGTAAAAGTCGTCAGCGTTTATGACAGCGAAGGGGCCGCTCACTTCATGCCTTGCGGCAAGCAGGGCATGGGCTGTGCCCCATGGCTTTTTCCTTCCGGCAGGGACGCTTCTCCCTGCCGGAAGGTCATCCAGCCTTTGAAAGCAGTAGCGCAAATCTACAAACCTGGAGATTCGGTCTCCTATCATTGCCCTGAAATCGGCTTCTATCTCTTTGGTTATGACACAGATGACAGTCTCAAAACCAGCTCGCATTGCGTCGTAGATTGAATAGTCAATAATCAGCTGCCCTGCCCCGTCAACCGGCTCAATTTGCTTGAGCCCGCCAAAACGGCTTCCTATTCCTGCGGCAAGGACAACCAGAGATGGTTTCATTAAATGCCAACCTCCTGCTGAAGCTCTTATATGATTTATTCTAGATTTCCAGCTTTTTCTTATATTGTTTACGCCTTGCCAACCTCAGCCCGGAATTCATCCAAGTTAACCGTCTTTCCTGAAACTCTTGACTTTTCCGCCGCCATGGCAATAAGGTGGCTTTCCACTGAAACCGCTGCTGACGTCTTCCCTTCCTCAAATCCTCGAAGTTGCCTGACAAACGCGCTCATCATCGCGTCATCGCTTCCGAAGTGCCCAGAATCAAGGGTAGATTTGGACAGGCCGACAGATGTCCGCTCATCCGTGAGAAAATCATAGATCTCTATTGTCTGCTCTTCCATGTTCCCCAGGATCTGTCCCTTGGTTCCCATCACATTGATGTCGCGCCCGCCCTTTCCGGTAAACCCGCACATTGTGAATGAGGCGGCCAGACCTTCTTCAAACTGAAGGTTTACAACCTGGCGGTCAACCACATTGTTGTCGCAAAAGAAGACGCATCTGCCGTAAGGGCCTTCTTCCACTGCCTTCTTTGCGGCATCCAGGCCTGTCTCTCCGCAGATTATGCGGCGAACCATGTCTCCAAAGCTGCCTTTGCTATCGAGGTAAATCTTCTTTGCGCTGTATGGGCATGAGCCTATGGCGGCGCAGCCGTCCAGGCATCTCTTTGTTGCGCCCTCAGGCGCGTTTTGCGGCTTGAAGTATGAGAGGCTTCCAAATGATGAAACGGAGACGCACTTTTTCCCAGCCAGCCAGTTAATGATATCCATGTCATGGCAAGACTTCGCCAGTATCATGGGGCTGGTTTCGTCGCTGTTGCGCCAGTTTCCCCTGACGAAGCTATGGGCTTGGTGCCAGTATCCCACGTTCTCGATATGCTGGATGCAGGCGATGTCGCCTATGGCGCCGCTGTCAATGATCTCTTTTACGTTTTTGAAAAACGGCGAATACCTGAGCACATGGCAAACCGACAGAATGCGTCCATGCTTCTCCGAAAGCCTTCCCATTTCCAGGCACTCCAGCGGATCCGGGGACATCGGCTTCTCCACAAGCACATGGTAGCCTTTCTCTAAAGCTATTCTTGCTGGATGAAAATGTTCTTTGTCCTGGGTGCAGACAAAGGCGGCATCCGCCATCTGATCCTTTGCCAAAAGGTCTTCCCAAGTCGTGAACACTTGGCTTGGGTCGATATCGTGAAGCCTGGCGGCTTCCTCTCGCCTTTGCGCTATCGGCTCAGCGACCGCGACCACTTTCATTTCCCCGGGATTTCTCAAAGCGTAATCTGCATACGCGTCAAGGCCTCTCTGGCCAGCTCCCATAATCGCAACAGTAACGGGTTTCATTCAAGTTCCTCCGATGCCAGTGATTGGGCAAAGCAAAAAATATATTATTTCGTTGCATGCGCCCTGTAGTCGCTCGGGCTGATCCCGCACACATTCTTGAACAGCCGGCTGAAGTACTGCTGTTCCGGGTAGCCCATTGCTTCTGCCACTTCCCTTATGTTCAGCTCAGGGTTGAGATCCATCATGTTCTTGGCCCGCTCCATCCTTTTGCCTATGATGTATCCCTTTATGGACTTGCCGGTGCGCTGCTTGAACGCTCTTGACAAGTAGGAGGGGTTGTAGCCAAAAGCCGCAGCTACTGTTTCAACACTTTCTATGATGTGGCAGTTGCTGTCCACGTACTGGATTACGCTTTCCCAGACAGCGTTTTTGTCCAGGCTGGGCTGGGTTGACATCATTGCTTTGCAGCAGCTGAAGAAAAGAGAGTCCACATCTTCTATCTCCATGGCTTCGGTTATGCCGCGAGCCAGGCTTTTTCTGAGCTCCGCCGGATTGGCGCCATGGTCATCCCGGGATATCTCAAGTATGTCAAGGGCTCTCCACAGAAGCTTCTCGTAGAGCTTTTGAGTGAACCCGCCCTTTCTAGCGGTTGATAGAAGCTGTGACAGATCCCTATGCAAGGCGGTAAAGTCAGTCTCCCTGGCCGCTTGGCGAACAACGCACTCCAGCTGGTACTTGAGGGCGCTTTCCTCGTTCTCTATTGGGGCTAAAAACTTGACAGCATCCACGAGCGTTGGCTCGCACATCATTCTGCAGTCTCGAAGCGTCCGCTTGAGGTTTTGGATTCCGGCCCAAAGCTCGTCTTTCCTGAATGGGAAGCTGGAGTAGCAGACAGCTATGTTGGACAGAGGCCCTCCAAGTCCGCGCAAGCGCTCATGCACCTTATTTGCCAGGCTTTGGGCATCTGTCCCGCTTATGGCTGGAACAAGCAGGCATTTTTGCCCGCCTGACCATTCGTCAGCCAAAACCCATTCTTCCAGAGTTCCCTCAAGAATGGCGCTCCAATCCACGTGGGCAAAGGGGCTGGCTTCTTCAGGCTCTTCTTCAAACCCATCAGGCTTAAGATTTTTGGCGCAGAGAAGAAAGACGCAGTACTCCTTGGCAGCAAGCCTGGATATGTCCACTCCTTCAATAGAGCTCGGAAACAGCATCCCTCTTCTTCTATTTTGCACCCGGTCGCGTTTTGGGGCAAGAACGCCTTCAATCGCCTCTTTGAGCTTATCGTCGGTGACAGGCTTCAGGAGATAGTCAAAAACCCCCAGCCTGAGCGACTGCCTTGCGTACTCGAATTCTGAGTAGCCGCTGAGTATTACAACAGCGGTTCCAGCGTACTTGGCGTTTATGCTCTTGGCCAGCGACAGCCCGTCCATGCCAGGCATCCTGATGTCGGTCAAAACCAGGTCCGGACGCTTCTCCTCAATGATGCGAAGAGCTTCAAACCCGTCTGCGGCCTCTCCTACGACGACGCACTCAGGGCAAAGCCTGCAAAGCTTTCCAACTACATGAGAGCGAACCCTTCGCTCATCATCAGCGACAAGCACTGACAGTCTGCAATCGCTCATGCTATCCTCCAAGCTCGACACAAGCGCCTCCGTCCGTAAGGTTTGAAATCGAAAAGAATGCCCGTTCCTTGTTGTGCAAAAACAGGCGAGCGCGGATGTTCAGAAGCCCCAGCCCCTGGGCGCCTGGAAGCGGGCTGGCGTCTTTCTCCAAGGCTTGCTTGAGTTCCTCAAGCCGTTCCGGTCCAAATCCCTTCCCATTGTCACGGACGCTTATCCTCCAGCGCCCTTCTTGCATTTCCCCTTTTATCTTCACATGAATGTTGATCCTGTCGCCATGCTTGAAGCTATTCTCGACCAAAGGCTGAATCAAGAGCTTAGGCACCCGCAAAGACAGCATTGCGAACGGGATGTCCACATCAAGCTTTATGTCGGGAAACCTTGTCCTCATAATTTCCATGTAGTCTTCCAAGTGGCTCAGCTCTTCAGCCAGAGAAACCCCTTCTGTGCTTTTGACTGAGATGTAGCTGAGCATTCCAGCAAGCCTCTTGCACATGTCTGCTACCTCAAAGCAGCAGCTGGCTTCGGATACCGCTTCCATGTTCATCAGTGTGTTTCGCAAAAAATGAGGCTGGGTTTGCGCTTGGAGAGCGAAAAGCTGGGACTGAAGCTCATAGCTTTCAAGATCCGCTATTGTTTGAGCCGAAGCCACAAGCCTAGCCCGAAGGTCGCCTATCGTCTGCGCCAGCACATCAATCTCCGCAATATCCGTTTCTATTTTATCGATCTTATCGACCATCCCGCTTTCCAGATCCATCTTCTGCAGCTGGGCGCTTATCGCTTCTATGGGCTTTGCGATTTTGCTGGAAATCCGGTATGCCAGGATCAAAAGCACAAAGATCAAAACCGCCGCCGCAAGAGACAGAAGCGAGATGAAGCTGGCTATGCCCTTTGGCATGGTCTGAGGCGCGAATATGACAGCTTGCAGGGAACCATCCATGAGGGTTTTGCTTGACAGAGCGTATCCATCCAAGCGGCCCTTGGCAATCGCAATCTTTGGATCATCAAGCGGCTTCTGCTCGTAGACCGGCTCCCACGCCTCGTTGTAGATGTTTATCAGCATCCCTGTAGGCGCTGGCGCCACTTCTCGCATATAGGAGTCAAAGTCCTTCATTGGCACCTGAACCTCAATGAGCGCTTGCCTAGAGTTCAGCTTCTGGTGAAGGTTGAAGCTTCTGGCTAGAACCACCACCTCTCCAAGATCGCCTGAGTAGGCCCTTCTGCCTGAGACGGGCATTGACTCAATCATTTCCCTCAAGTAAGGGTTCTCCGGAAGCCTCAGCACCGCCATTCTTCCGCTAGGGCTTCGCGACTCGTATATGTCCTTTGTCCCAGGGCTTGTTCGGCTTATATAAAAGTTGTGGCCAAGCCAGATGTAGTATCCGCTGTCAGCCTTGACTCCCACCAGGTAGCCGTTGCTGAACATCCGGTACGCAGCCAGGTAAAGCTGGGTGAACTGCTCCCCCATTGGCGCCTGGGCTTCGTAGGCGGCCGGAAGCTTTACTAGGGCGGTTTCGCGAAACGGTTTAGAATTGATAAGATCCAGCGAAAAGTCATTTATCCGAGAGAAATAGCTCACTACGCTTTGGGCTATGTTTGAGGAAAGCTGGTTCTGCGTTTTCAAAAGCTCGCCATTCATAAAATGCAGCCAATACACCATGGCTGCGGAGGCCAGCAGCATCATGGAAACACAGACCAGGATAGCGTATGGCCTGAAGATTTTCCGAAGCATTGTTTCTGGAGGCCTTGCCACAAGAGAACCCTCCCTAGCGCTTAAATCTCGCGAGCGTTATTAAGAGCAAATGCTCCTCCCCAGGTCACCTTCAATCTTACAGGATCTGATACGGTTTGTCTATTGCCTTATTGCTTCCAAGGCGCGGATCGAGAGTAAGATGCGCGTTCGAGCTCAATGCTGACAAGCGCTCAAATAGGAATTTTAAGAGCCAAAGTCGAGACGCGCCTATTCCAAGCAATATTGTACAGCATTTCAAGCGTTTTGGGTATGCAGATTTTCTACTTTTAGTTTGGACTTTTGCGACAGGTTTTTTGCGAATGTGACATTTGCCTTTATAAGCGGACATTTAAGTGTTTGCGTTATGCATAGTGCCCAAAACCGCTGTTTGAGGGTTACGCCCGAGGCGGGGGGGCTTTCGAATGCATAATTCGCCAATGCATACAGAGTTTTGGAATGGCTTGAAACCAAGCGCAGAGCCCGCTCCTCCTCTCTTGAGCGTTAGACTCCCAACCTGCGAAAGGGCGAATATGAAAAGATATGACAAGATAAAACAAGCGAATGCAAGTCCCTTCAATCAGACATCAAGCCAGCGCATTGATACGCCCAGGGATAGGTTAACGGAGTGTGCATACATTCGTCTTTTGTGTCGAAATTAATATAGATATTATTATAGAAGGAAAATTTTCGGGCCCCTCTGCTTTGAACAATAGAAGCGGCGAGATAAAAGGTCTCGAAAGAATGTCGATCAGAGCATATGCTGTCGACACGCGACTTCTCTGGCTGTTTGAAAATCATTTTCTGGCCTTGAGCGCCGGCAGGCGCTCAAGGCTGGCTTGCTTTGGGTCTAAGAGCATATCCCAAAATTATATCCGAGGTGCCGGAAAAATCCGGCGTTGAAGCATTCGCCAGGATTTTTCCGGCACCAATACGGAATTTTGGGATATGCACTAATGATTCAGCTCGCCGGGATATTTGCAAAGACTAAATTTCCCTTGTTCCTCGGAACTATCCGCAGTACCCAACGATTCGTTAATATTGCGTGCCATGGAAACTATTGCATTCTTAACAAACTGTCAAGGAAAAATGATATAATGGAGAGAGACCGCTTTATTTCGTCTCTTTTCAATTTTTTCCTGCACTTCTTTTCAATTGCCGACAATCATAGGCATTTTATACTCTAGAGCGACATGTTTTCGTTCTTGAGCATCCATCCAGCAAGTGAAAGCGCAGCCCTTTTCACTTGCCGAAATACAAAAAGGAGGACCCTCAAATATGAGGAAGGCCGTATTTCTTCTAGAAACAGCGTTGACACTCTTCGCCCTGACTTCATGCGCCGCTCTGGCAGGCTTCACGCAAGTCAGCTCCCCTGATTCATCGCCAAAACCAAAGCCTGACATTCCGCTTGAAAGCTCGACCAATATCCTTGTGGAGCCGCCATTTCGCGGCTGGGTAACCGCAGACCGGACTTTGGACAATTACGGGCGCCTTCACCTGGATTGCCTGGTTCCCGACAGCAAGGGATACATATCATCTCCCAAAGACTTTGAAGTCCTTCTAGCCGAGGGAAGCGGCAGCTTCAAAGGGACAGTCTTTGTTCCAAGGGGAGAGGCCTCGAACGGAAACAGCATGTTTCGAGTTCGAGGAGACGGGGTGATCCTTTATACATCCCCGCAGTTCACAAAGACATCAAAACCTCTCACGTTTGATATTGACATAAGCGGAGTCAGCGTTTTGTACATTGACGTAGAAATAGACAACCAAGTGGAGCTGATCTTTTCGGAATGCGTAATATCAGCCACGCCAGCCTCAGCTCCCAACAGGACCCAAACAGCGTACCCTGACAAGCTCCTCAAGGAGCTGGAGGATGTATCTGGAGAGACCGACGCCAAATGGTCGGAGTATCCCGCCGGCTTTGACACCTATGGAACATTTCGCTACAACTGCCTGAAGCCCTGGACGAACGACTCCTGGAGCAGCCCGACAGGCGACATCGAAGTTCTGATCGGAGGAAAGTACAACAGCTTCAGAGGAACAGTCTTTGTCCCGGAAAACGCCAGAGGCGGAGGCTACTCAATGTTTAGGATCAGGGGAGACGGAAAGATTCTGTATACCTCGCCCCAGATAGACAGGCGCTCCCAGCCCATAAACTTTGAGATTGACGTGGCTGGGGTAACCGACTTCCGCATCGAGGTGGCGGATGACAGCCAGGTTGACCTTGTCTTTTCTGACGCGGGATTCTGCGTCGCCCCAGCCAGCAGCCCAAATGGATCCCAGCCTGATTACCCGGATCTCCTTCTCAAGGACGCCACTGACATTAGCAACGAAAGCCTGAACAACAAATGGAGCGCTTCAACCAGCAGCACTGACAACTACGGCAAGTTCCATTACAGCTGCATATCCCCGTACTCAAGCGCCTCTTGGGGCACTGGAACCGGGGATATCGAAGTCCTGCTTGACTCCAAGTACAATCGCTTCAAGGGAGTGGTTTATGTAGCCCAAGGAGAGCACGGAGACGGCACTTTCAGGTTTGCGATAAAAGGGGATGGCCAAATCCTGTACGAGTCGCCTGAGATCAGGGCCGATTCTCACCCTCTCCAAATCCCTGACATCATGATTGCTGGGATAAACACCTTCCGCATTGAAGTCTTGGACGATAACAAGCTCAAAAATGTCGTGTTCTCGGACTGCGGGTTTTATTACTAAAAAGCCCGGGACAAACATAGCTTAAGGGCATATCCCAAATTTAATTCTATGGCGCATGCCTTTTTCCCGCGCCTTTTGTGAAATATTGGAATACGCACTAAGCCTTCCAGCTTTGGCAATTTGCCCTTGAACATTGGTCAAGCCCTATCCGGCACCGTTTAATTTATCTCACTCTCCAATAAAAACGCATCAAAGGCGCATCGCGTAGGCGATGCGCCTTTGGGCCTTCTGTATAATAAAAAACAAGAACATCACAATCTCTTGAAAATTGGGACTATAAGTGATACAATTGCATTATGGCGAATCCATTGGCGGACGCTTGCGTCTTTCTTTTGCCCAAAAAAGGGCAGTCTTGTTGCATAGCCAAAAAAGCTCTGCAAAAGCTATCGCGAGGCTTTTGCAAGCAATGAAATTTATTGGATGATTCTACCGTAAGTGCCATCGTCCCAAGAAAACCAAAACGCCCTTTTGGGAGCTCTTGCTGTGGAATCATTGGATATGCTTTAAGAGCATATCCCAAAATTAATTCCATGGCTTGAAAAATTCCGGCGTTGAAGCATTCGCCAGGAATTTTTCTGCGCCTTAACGGAATTTTGGGATATGCACTAAGTACTGCGGAGTCTTGCCCTCTTTGGAGCAGCTGGCGCTGCCTCGAAAGGAAAGCTTCTCCTCTCGAACGGCCCAAGCCTAATCAAAGCATCCTCCTTGACCGCCGCGTCTCAGAAGAAACCTTGAAAGGCAATAGGCCTAGCATTGCCAACCGCCTGCCATCGAGGGCTTAACCTCCGCCCTAAAGGGAAAGCCTTCATCCCGCCATTCAAGGACAAGCAAAAAGCGCCATGCTTGCGGGCTTGCTCATAACACCCCGCTTGTCCAGCAAAGACATGGCAGAACTTGATTGAGGCAGCCGATGCAGCTAGCCGTCTCGCCCAATTTCCAGCCTCCATCCTGTTTAGGTGGCTCTACATGTGCACCAGTCAGGGATTAGCGCTTGACGAGCGCTTGATGAACCCGGCTCTTTTGCTCTCGAGCGAAAACATCTATCAAGTTAATTTATAGTTTTCACTTGCAGGCAAACGCCGTCCAGAGTGAAAAGAACAGTTCTTTTCAATCACCGGCATGCTGCCGGACTCTGCCTCAGCGTAAAAGAAGCTATCTTGTCGCTCTCGGAGCGTATCCCAAAATTTATCTTAGGGCGCTGAAAAGCCACGCGTTAAAGCATCGCATGCTTTTTAAGAGCATATCCCAAAATTATATCCGAGGTGCCAGAAAAGTCCGGGTGTTTGCTCGCAGAAGCCCGAGCAAACTAGTTGAAGCATTCGCCAGGACTTTTCCGGCACCAATACGGAATTTTGGGATATGCACTAAGCGCTACTGCAAGAACTTTGGGACATGCACTCATTGTAACCCAATCCCTCACCAGTGTCAAATTCATTTCCAATTTATCTGTTACATTTTCATTTCACTCCATGCCAGCAAAAAAATAGGCTTTTGTTATGCTAGTGTTGGGATGTGTTGGGATGTGCTTTAGTGCATATCCCAAAATTCAAAAAAGGGCGCAGGAAAAGTCATGCGATGCTTTAACGCGTTACTTTTCCAAACCTTATAATAAATTTTGGGATATGCTCTTGGCAAGAATTCAAGCTCGCTTTTAGGACAGCCCAAATATCGCAAATGCTCTAAATTTTTCAGCCAAATGATATCTTTTTGTTAAATCCGACAATACTAATAGTTAGAGCATGCGCTTGCAATTCACTTATTCAGCGTGAAAGGAGAAAATATATGGAATCAAAGACCAAGGAAAAGATTGCGCTGTTTCGGTTTTCGATGATAGCTCCTGTCGTGAGCGGCACAATCAAAGCCTCAGCCGATGAGTATTTCAAAATGGCGGCCGAATCGCCTCACCGGGATCTGGACGGAGAGATGACAAAGCCCACCTATGAAGAGCTCAAAGAATGGTTTGAGAGATATAGGAAAGATGGGCTTTCCGGCTTGTACCCTTCCTACAAAGACAACACCGAGTCCACGGAGCTAAGCGCGGAAGTTGTCAATGCAATTCGCAAGATCAAGCTCCAGCATCCCCAAGCTACGGGAACGCACATTTACGAAATGCTTTTGGAAAACGGGAACATAGACTCCAGCATTAAGTTAGGCGCTTTCTTGCGCTCTCTTAGGATTAACGACCTTAATGCCACAAGTCCGAACAAGGAACCGAAGGCTTTCGAGATGTCCAAGCCAAACGAATTGTGGCAGAGCGCGATCACTGCCGGCCCGAAGCTAGAAGACGATCAAATCGTTAGGCTGTACGCGATCCTTGATGACAACAGCAGAATGATAGTTGGAGCGAGGTACTTTTTGGGCTATGGCGATGACGCTGTCAAGCAGACGCTTCGAGAGGCCTTTCTCAACTGCGGCATCCCCCAATCGCTATCCTTGGGCAGCGACCCTGCCTGCGACAGCGAAGAGGTGGATGAGATCTGCGAAGCGCTTGACATAGAAGCCATTCACTGTTCCCGTATCGCTACCGGCAAAATAGGCAAGATCAAGCGGTTTTTCCGCACCCTCAACGACCGCTGGCTAACCAGCGTACCTACGCCTCCAGACTTGGACTCCTTGAACGCCGGGCTTGGCGAGTTCATCGAATTATACAACAACATAGTGCACAGCGGGACGAACATGACACCCAAGGCCCGCTGGACGAAATCGTCGCAGCGCATAAGGCGCTTGCCTCCGGAAAAAATTGAAAGCGCGTTTTAAGCCAATTAAGAGGATATGTTAATTTAAAGGCTGAGCCCAAAAGGCTGTCGCGGCAACGCGTCGAAATATTGATATATTTAGAATTCTATCACGCTTAATGCATATTCCAAAATTCAAAAAAGGCTTAGGTGCTTTTCCCTCGCCATAACATTAAATTGAAATATGCTCTTATCTCAGCGCCCCCCAGGGGGGCGCTGAGAGGCGCTGGCCCAAAAACCCCATACCCTGTTAAAATTCAAAGCCAGCGCCTAATTAAGGCTCATCAAAGACTGCGCATGCCTTTTTTGATCGCTTTTTGCGCATATTGTTAAACCTTGGCCATAAGTCAGTTCTAAAAAAATATTATTCTGAAAATTTTTACCAATCCTAGGCCAGACACACTGTCATTTATCTCTGAAAATCCCTAAGAAAAGCGGGTTCGGACATGCCGAACCCGCTTTTTTCATGCATTTGAGTAATGTAGTCATTTTGTCGATGAAATGTTAGACGGATCTTAGAGAATGAAAGCGAAATGTGCGCAACAGCACCCATAACATCAAGCACGTTTTAACTTGTATGACAGGCTTTTTGACGCTTTTCGCCGCCTTGTTTTTCCACTATTCGACCTTTTTGGCCATGCTGCATTATCTTTCGACAAATATCTTCGATATTCTCTTGACATATAGCAACTTTACTGTTAGAATTATAAATAGTTCCAGAAAGCCCTAACATATCTCTTTTCCTGCAACCAGAGCCAATCATGGCGCGGATCTGCGCTAATGACGGCGGTTTGGGCAATGGTCTGCCAATCGCCCAAACTTGTTTCATACATAAAGCGCTGCCGACTTGAGTGAAAACGCTTTTTTTCTCCAGCCGGCGCGCGCCCTCGATGCATTTCGCCACGGTTCCCCCCACCATGGCTTGAAACGCTGCTGCGGCGGTTTCTTTGCCGCGCAATAGTTTTCCAGCCAGAACGCTATGGCGACTGGCCAAAAATTTTATGAATGGAGGCATCAAACAATGGGAAAGAAGAAACTGACTGCAGTCGCGGCTGCATTGGTTGTCCTCATTGTCGCTATCTCAGGCACATTCGCCTGGATAAGCTTCAACAACAAGAACACGACAGGCATTACGGGCCAAGATGAAACGCCTGGCGGCAGCACCCATGACGACTTCGCCGACCCGAACAAGGATGTTTATGTAGAGAACTGGGGCGATGTCCCGATTTATGTGCGCGTTAAGATCAGCGAGTACATGGAGGTAGGAAAGCTTGCTGGAACTACCGACGCGAACAAAGACGTCGTAAAGCTCAAACCCGATTCAGAATTTGAAGACGAGTCCACTTGGTACCCCTACAACGTAGCCGCAGTTGATACCCCTTTCCGCCAGTACTGGACATTGGTAGGCGGCGGGCAAAAGTACTACAAGCCAGTGGCCGCTGAAAACCAGGTCGCTGGATATGTCGCCAAAGACCCAACTCCTTACAACGGCTCAGAGGCGGGCGTAAAGCTCACCCTGCCCGCCCAGGTTCTCGACATGAAGACATGGGTTCTTTCTGGAATGACAATCGGCGAATACTGGGTTGGCGACACTGACGGATGGTTCTATTGGGCTGCCCCGCTTGAACCAGGACAGGCCACAGGCCTTCTCTTGGACAGAATTGACAAGGCCCAGAAAGTTCCGGGCGGCACGTACTACTACGGAATTCATACCGATACGCAAATGGCCACACGCACGGGCGATCTTTCAGCTCCTGAAGACTACACATCCTTTGGGACAAGCGAGCTTGGCGGCTGGACATTTGACGGCGCAGCGCTTATG
Organism: Clostridiales bacterium; assembly: GCA_031270945.1. Taxonomy (GTDB): domain Bacteria; phylum Bacillota; class Clostridia; order Lachnospirales; family WQUN01; genus JAISWZ01. The sequence goes on from JAISWZ010000621.1 coordinate 28,062, forward strand.
AAGCGCATTACCGGCAATGACTACGCCTATTCTCCAGTTGATGATCCCGCGCAGACTCCTGAAACCCCTGAAGAGTCAAAAGACGCTGACTCTGACGTGAAAGAGGATTCCGAAGACGCTGACACTGACGTGAAAGAGGATTCTGAAGGCGCTGAAACAGAAGAAGATTCCGAAGGCGCTGATGTAGAAGAAGATTCCGAAAGCGCTGATGTAGAAGAAGATTCTGAAGGCGCTGACCCAGAAGAAGATTCCGAAGGCGCTGACACAGAAGAAGATTCTGAAGACGCTGACACAGAAGAAGATTCAGCTGCTGACCCAGACGTTCCCGGCGCTGTAGAGCCAGATTCAGAAGATTCAGATTCAGAAGATTCAGACGCTGGCACCGACGATCTCACGACCGAGACAGATGTTGAAATCGTCGACAAGCCTATCGAAATCGTCGACAAGCCTATCAAAATCGTTGACTAGCCTATCGAAATCGTCGATGATCCAGACGCTGACGCTATGGGCTTCTAAAAGCATATCCCAAATATAAAAACGGGGAGTTGGCTGAACAGCCAACTCCTTTTTTGGTTTTTTGGGTTTTTTCTTGCCCGAGGCGCGTTTCGTCCTGAGGTTTTATAGCGCTTGCTCGCTACAGCCCGAGACGCATTCTAGCGCTTGTTCGGAATTTCTTCTTGCCCTTTAAATGTCGAAACATTGATAAACTTTGCAAAAACCTACTCCTTGACCCCTCCAAGGGCCACTCCAGCTATGATGTAGCGGGAAAGCAGGAAGTACACCACGAAAAGCGGAAGAGAAGTCATGGCCAATCCCAGGTATATTGACCCAAACTCGGTTCTGTAGATGTCGCCGCGAAGAAGGTTGACCATGATAGGCATGGTATAGCGATCCTTCGAGGTAAGGAGAATCATGGGGGTGAACAGGGAGTTCCAGCTTCCAACGAAGGCGAATATGGCCTGGGTTGCTATCGCTGGGGCCATGAGGGGCAAAATTATCCTGTTGAACGTGGCGAATTCCCCGGATCCGTCTATGCGGGCGGCCTCAACCATCTCTATTGAAAGAGTTGAGAGCAGGTACTGCCTCATGAAGAATACCATGGCTGGCGCTGCTATGGATGGGAGGATTAGAGGCCAGATGCTGTTGACCCAGTGAAGCTGGTACATGAACTGGTAGAAGCCTATTGCTGACACTTGGGCTGGTATCATCAAGACGCACATGATAAAGGTGAAAAAGGCTTGCCTGGCTTTGAAGTGGTAAGCCACCAAGGCATAGGCCGTAAGGGATGAAAAGTAGACTCCGCAGAGCGTAGCCCCAGCCGCTATGGCAAATGAGTTCACGAAGCCTACCATGGGGTTGAAGCCCTTGTTGAGCAGAATGCTCAGGTTGCTCATGAAGTGCGATGATGGCAGGAGCGAGATGCCTCCTTGGATCTCAACCGTTGATCTGGTGGAGTTGACGAACATGATCCAGAAGGGCATTATGGACAGCACGGCAAGGAGGATGCAGACCACATATATGACAACCTTGGTTGGAGACATCTTTGTCATGCCTGAGCGCCTCCATTCAGGGCAGCCGCTTTCTCCAGGAGCTTGCGCTGCTTTTTGGCCTTTTGCGCGTCCTTGTCTCGCATGAGATAGAACAGCGCGCCAGAGAATATGGCTGTGATCACAAACATGAGCATGCTGGCGGCAGCGGCTCTATTGTACTGGTAGCTTCCAGTGAAAGCCTGGTTGAAGATGTACACAGACGCGGTTTGTGTCGCGTTGTCAGGCCCGCCGTTGGTGAACAGCTTGGGTATGTCAAACATCTGCAGACCGCCGATAAGGGATGTTATCAGCGTATACAGCATTATCTGGCGCAGGCTTGGAAGCGTCACATACAGAAATGTCTTAAGGGAGTTCGCCCCGTCTATGGCGGCGGCGTCAAAAATGGCAGGGCTTATTCCCAAGACGCCAGCAATCAGCACTATCATTGTGTTGCCGTACCACATCCAGAACTGGATAAACGCTATCAAGCCTCTGGCAACGCTTGCGTCCCTTAGGAATTCATAGGGGCGATCAGTCAATCCCAGCATGGTTACAAGGCTGTTGACAGGCCCTATGGGATATGAAAACAGGGAGTAAAACAAGACCGCTATGGTTCCTGAAGTGATGATGTTGGGCATATAGAGCAGAACCTTGAAAGCGCCTTGCCCTCTGACTCTGAGCCTTTCATTCGTGAACCACGCGGTCAGCAGAAGCGCCAGCGCCATCTGGGGAATGAAGTTCAGTATCCAGATGATGCCAGTCGTGGCCAGGGATTTCTGGAACAGCTCGTTTTTGGCTATGTTGATGAAGTTCTGGAACGGGTTGGCCAGAATGCTGAAGCTGGCAGTGCCTACACCCTTGAGATCCGACATGCTGATAACCAGGGTGTAAATGATGGGGTAAAGCGAGAAGAACAGGAACGCGGCAACAAAAGGGACCAAGAAGATGTAGCCGTACTTCGCGTAGCTAACGCTCTTGTGACGCATATATAACCACCTTCGCCATCCCGCCAAAGAGCGGGCCAAGTTAAGAGAGCATATCCAAATTTAGTTTCAGGGCTTACGAAAGTCACGCGTAGAAGCATTGCGATGACTTTCACTGCACCACTTAGTGCATATCCCAAAATTCCGTATTGGTGCCGGAAAAGTCCTGGCGAATGCTTCAACGCCGGACTTTTCCGGCACCTCGGATATAATTTTGGGATATGCACTTAAGGACTTTTGGGATATGCTCTAAGGGGCGGCTTGCGCCGCCCCCCAGGATCAGGAATCCAAGTCGACGATGTTCGCTACCCCCATCTGGAAGTCAGCGACTGCCTGCTCTTTGTCTTTGTTGCCGCTTGCGTACTCTCTCACTTGATCACGGAAAAGCGAGTTTATATTTTCGTCAAACGGGCCCAAGGTGTGCCCGTCAGCCTTTTCGTTAGCTGGCACAAAGACCTCGAAAGCATCCTGGTTGCCAATGAACTCCCAATGTCCGTCAGTTTTCTCCATGACGACAGAGGAGGCCACAGTGTCTCCCAAAGCCCAGCTGGCTTGAAGCCCGGTGTCTGAAGAGTCCAGTGTTATCCAGCGAATCAAGTCAGCGACTTCAGCTTTCGCGGTTGTGTTGGCGTTTGCCAGCACCCATGTTCCGCCCCAATAGAAGCCGGTTGTGGGGACGCATACTCCCCAGTCTCCATACGTGCCCTCTCCGGGAGCGGTTCCGCCAGAGTTGCCCTTCATGACGTAATTGATAAGCCAAGCTGGGCCAAAGAAGCCAAACACGGGCTTGACGCCAGTGCCAGCCATGTCGGCGTACCATGCTTCAGTCCAGTCAGTAGTTTCGTTGGAAAGACCCTCCTGCTTGAGGATCTTGGAAAATTCAAAAAACTGCATCACGTTGTCATCCAAGACAAGCTTGTTGTCCTCTATCCATTTGCCTTTTCGGCTATTCTCCATTGGATGCCAAAGATCTCCGTCTCCAGAAACCATAGCGTATCCAGCCGCTTTCATCTTCCTGGCTGTATCAAAGAATGAGTCCCAATCCTTGATTGCCTCTTGCACAGCGTTGGGTTCGTCAGATCCCAAAACCTCTTTGGCCAGGCTTCTTCTGTAGATGAAAGCGCCTCCAGTAGCTTGGTATCCAAGCCCTTTGACTTCTCCGTTATAGCTTCCCACGTCCATTGTATACTGGGCGATGCCTGCCGCCTTGGCTTCCGCGTCCACGTCTATTCCCAAGGACTTGTATGTCGCCGTGAATGGCCCCTCTACATACTTCTTGATAAAAGCCGCTTCAGCGCAGAAAATGTCTGGAGCTTCCGCTCCGCCCGCCGCAAGGGCGGCGTCAAGCGCGATCTGGTACCCGCCATCTGATGTAGCAATGATTGTGGTCTTGAAGTCATAAGGCAGATCTGGATGCAGTTTTTTGTAGTCCTCTACCATTCCCGGAACCTCGTCCGTAAATGACCAGAGGTTGATTGTCTTGACGCCTGGGTTAGCCTGCACATTTGCCGCCTCGCCCCCACTCTCAGTCCCAGACGGCGCAGCGCCGGATCCGCAAGCTGAGAGAGCAAGCATGGCTGCCATGACAAGCGCCAGCGCCCGCAACAACTTCTTCATGATAATTTCCTCCCTTGTTTTCTCTAACGAGGCTTTAGCCTGCTCTCGGCGTACTTGCAAGCGAAAATATCCCTCCCTTGCAAAATCCTAGTTTCAAGCCTTGCCTCGCTGAGCTGTAAGCGCGAATGTTTTCTGCCAACCGCTTCCCCTGATTGGCACACCCATGCATCGCGCTATTTTTTTCGCGGATCATTTAATGCATATCCCAAAATTCCGCGAAGGCGCAGAAAAAGTCATCGCGATGCTTTAACGCGTTACTTTTTCAAGCCATAAAATTGGGATATGCTTTTAGCTCTTAACTAACGCTCTTTTTCTCGCTAGCATTACAGCCTTGTGTCCGCTTGCATAAATTCTCATTGGGCACTTCTAGTATAACCCCCCTTGAAGATAAATTTCAATGGTTTTTATCAGGCTCAAACTGGGAACGATGGCAGAATTATTGAAGGATTTTTTACATTTCCTGACATTTAAATTTTACGTTAGACATGCTTTTCTTGCGTTTTGTAATAAAATATACCATCAAACGGCGCTGAATTTACGGTTATTCGACCCCCTTAACATCCATGCCGTTTTTACTGTAGAACTGGGGTCAAAAATCCGGCCTCGCTAACGCCTATTTGATGCATCTCTTATATGTCTTGCCTTCAAACAGAAGTTTGGAAGTCACAAGGCACAAAAAATAATCTTTGTTTCCTGAAGTTCATGCGCATTTTCACCAAACCAGAAGCGTCTTTGAGGTTGGTTTTCTGATAAAACCGATCCGTCTATTGAGGCCTTTTGTTTCACCCGCTTCGCCCGAAATCAAGAGTTTTCATCCCATTTTCGATGAAACTCCGTTGCAGTTGCTATCGATTTAAGAAATATTCACGTTTTTAACGTCTTGGGGGATCATTTTCCATGTCCGCCTGGCGTCCCAGCCCAGACCTGCAAAGCGCGCGTTGTTTCATGACCAGATATCTCGAGCAAATCCTGATTTTTAGGTATTTAAGTTGCTGGCGTCGTGGTAGCCGGCCATTTTTGCCATGGTATTCTTTAGCGCTAAACGATAATGCGGATTTGCCTTGGTTGCAATGATTATCGAAGTAATTTCGTTTACACGCGTGTCAGTTAAATTATTTGCGGCTTCCTGATTGTCATGTTTTGCCATGTGAATACGACCTTTGCTTTTGCCTCCCCTCTTTGGATTGTGCATGTTGACCAGTAGCCGCACGTCTGCGCATGGTTCCGCTATGAATACTAACCCCCTCCCCTCTGATCGTCTATTGTGCAATATATGCAGGCGTCAACGCCTCGCCATCCCGTCCAGCCCGCAGCGCCCTTCGAAATGCATATCCTGCATAGCTCAGACAGCCTTTGCCTTCGACGTCCCCTAGAGCATCGCTGGCGGGCTGATTTCATGCAGTCAGAAGAGCTCGCGGTCTGCCCGCTCATCGTTGAAAAAGCTAAACGCGGGAATGATGCGCTGTTTCGTTGACGCCTGCTTGCGCCAAGCGGGCCGCGCCAGCCTTGTTTCTAGGCTGTGCGCCGTGTTGACTTTCCCGCTTGGCTGACTATAATAATAATTGAATGCAACCTCAGGATCTATCAAAATCCTATCGGTTTTTATAACAATCGTGCAAACCTGTGCCCACGAACCTGCGATCATTCGTCGGCAAATGCAAAAAGGAGACTGACATGCTGCACGAACTGGATTTGTCAAACGGAGGCTCAGAGAGAGTCAAGTACAATGATCCTGATTTCCCCATATACACTTGGCACGGGAAGCTTTCCTACTTCAGGGACATGGCGGCCGTTAGCCATTGGCATGACGATTTCGAGTTTATGCATATGCTGGCAGGGTGCATGTCGTATAACGTAAATGGGGAGATCTTCGAGGTTGAAGAAGGCGACGGCTTGTTTGTGGGTTCCAAGGCCATCCATCACGGGTTCAGCTTAAACGGCAGCGACTGCGACTTTATCTGCGTCCTGATTAACCCCTCATTGCTGCGCCTTAGCCCTTACATCGAGAATAGTGTTGTCATCCCTCTGCTGAAAAGCAGCGCCTATCATGTCCTGCGCAAGGGCATCGAATGGGAGCGCTCAATCCTAGATGAGCTGATGAAGCTGCATAAACTGCGAATCGCAAACAACGCAAAAACCGCCCTATTGGAGCTAAGCTCAGTCTTTCGCATCTCGCACTCCCTTTTTGAGCACCTGCCTGATGAGTCTTCGGTGAATCCCGCAAGCAAGGCCAGGCTGGGGCTGCTTCACAAAATGGTTGGCTTTATCCAGCAAAACTTCGCGGATCACATCAAGCTCAGCGACATCGCTGGGGCAGCCAATGTATCTCAAAGCAGCTGCTGCTCCATCTTCAAGGAATATCTGCGCCAATCCCCTATTCGCTATCTGACCGAGTACCGCTTGGACAAAAGCGTCGCCATGCTCAGGGAGCAGGAGCTAAACATAACCGAGATCGCCAGCGCTTGCGGGTTTGGAAGCTCAAGCTACTATTCTGAGACTTTTAGAAAGCTGTATGGGCATACGCCCACTGAGCATAGAAAGGCGCTGTCTAGCGTTGGGCTTGGGCAGGAGCGTTCAAAGGGCTGACATGTTTTTCTTAGATAAAGCGATAAAGCCTCTATGTGCATATCCCAAAATTCCGAAATGGCGCCGAAAAAATCCTGGCGACTGCTTAAACTAGTTTGCTCGGGCTTCTGCGAGCAAACATCCGGATTTTTTCGGCGCCTCGGATATAATTTTGGGATATGCTTTATGTACGACACTCCTGACTTGCTCCCTATCCAAGTAAACTTTTTTACCTCCCGCGTACCGCTTTCGCCCCTCGCAAGCGCCCTTCGAAAATGCCAAAACCCGAAAGCAGGACTTGCGTTATAAAATCTCCTGCGTTATAATAAGGCGAGATCGCAATGCGCCACACTGGTGTGCCCTCGCGTCGGCCGGTCGAGATGTCGAGCGAAAAGAACTGCACTTTGGGCTTGACTCAGTGTTATCCAACGTGCGATAACAACAAATTTTATCATTATATGTTTTCGCTCGTAATCTAGTAAACACTTAGTAAACCGCCGCATTGCGAATAGAGAAAGATAAAATCGGGTTAAGCCCTTGGGAGGCGAGAGAAGTGAAGGTTGGAATCAAAGATATCGCCAAGGCTGCGGGCGTTTCAAAGTCCACAGTCTCAAATGTGCTAAACGGAAAGTCCAACGTCAGCGCCGCAACCAAGGAGCGCATTTTCGAGCTCTGCCAAAGCTATAACTACTTCCCAAACGCTTCAGGCCGAAGCCTGAAGACGAGCCAGAGCAAAGCCATCCTTTTCAACTTCAGCGACTTTGACAGAAGCTTCTACTTAAAGATTGTGGAGGGCATAAACGACTACGCCGAGTCAAACGGGTACGACCTGATAGTCTGCACCTCCAAATCTTGCGAGAAATACATGAGAAACAGCATGACTGACGGTAGCATAATCCTTGATCTTAGAATGACAAATGACATCCTGGCTAGAGTCGCTTGCGAGGGCTACCCTATAGTGGTTCTGGATCGGGTTTTGGACAACCCTTACATCAAGAGCATCGTCGTGGACAACTACGAGCCCATGACGGCGCTTATGAGAATGCTTGTTGACAAGGGCTACAAGAGCTACGCGTTTCTTGGCGGCCCTGAATCCACCGAGGACAACCAGGAGAGGTACAAGGCCTTTGTAGACGTGCTGGCGGAGCGCCAGATCCCTTTTAGCAAACAAAACTACTTCTCTGGAGACTACAGGGAAAAGAGCGGCTACAAGGCGGCGAAAATCATTATGCTCTCATCCGAGAAGCCGGACGTCCTGGTATGCGCTAACGACAACATGGCGCTTGGCGCCATGCGGGTCTTCAGGGAAGCTGGGGTTCGCGTCCCTGAAGACATTGCCGTGACCGGCTTTGACGACTGCGAGCTGGCCCGCCCAATGGGGCTTACGACAGTGGCGATCCCAAATTTCGAGCGCGGCTATCTAGCCGCCAGGCACCTGATAGAAAACATCGAAGGAACCACAAACGCTGAGGCCTTGAAGATTAAGGCTGAAGTGAAAATTCGGAAGACGGTTCGGTAAACCAAGGCCGGTTTACTAAAATAGTTTACTAAAACTTGTGCAATTAGCAATAAACCGGGGGCGCTAGGCTAGGCTCAAGTTGTTGCCTTTGCACAAACTTTTGCAAATTTTCATTTTGGTTATTGACGTAATCCTCTCCATTTGATAAACTGTTTGTAAATCGGTTTACTGAGTACGCAATCCAAAAACTTAAAGATGCGCCGGATTTGGATGCCCTGTTTACTAAGCCAAGTCCTAGCATTAATAAATTTTTGGTTGCGCACAGCGCACCCTGCTGCGTTGCCCTTAAGGGCTTTCACTGCGGCAAGCGCCAAACTGATTGCAGGCAACAAGTTTGTCATAAGGCGCGAAACGCGCCTATAAGGCGCAAAACGCGCCATAAGGCGCAAAAGGCGCCATAGGAGGGGACCAAGTTGATCAAGACAAGAAAGCTATTGTGCATCCTTTCAAGCATCACTCTCGCGCTTGCGTTGACGGCGTGCGGAGGATCGGCTCAAGCCGGCAAAGCGGCTGCGCCAAAGATCGTAATATTCCAATCCAAGGTTGAGATCATTGACCAGCTAGAAGCGGCCGCTAAGGCTTACACCCAGGAAACTGGAGTTGAGGTTGAGACCAGGGGCACCACTGGAGACGACTACTTCCAGCAGCTCAAGACCGGCCTTGCCAACAACCAGGGCCCTACGATCTACTCTGTTGGGCCTGGCGCTGAAGTTGAGCAATTGGCCAATTACTTAGCCGATCTCTCTGATCTGCCTTTCATAAGCAAAATCGGAAAAGGCATGGCGGCAGAGGTTAACGGCAAGACAGTGGGCATTCCATATACAGTCGAAGGCTTTGGCCTGGTTTACAACAAGAGCCTCATAAACCCCGCTGACGTGAAGGACTATGACTCTTTCGTGAAGATGCTGCAAGACCAGAAGAGCGCTGGGCTAAACGGATTTGGATTGTCCCAGGAATCCTACTTCCTGATCGGGCACATATTGAACCACCCATTCGCAGTCATGCCTGACTATGTTGACTACATGGGCAAGCTCGCCAAGGGCGAGGTAAAAATGGCTGAAACAAAAGAGTTCCAGGAATTCGCCAAGTTCTACTCAGCTATCCGAGAGTACTCCTACAATCCATTGGAGGTCAACTACGACAAGGAATGCGGAGATTTCGCAACCGGCAAGACAGCGTCAATACATCAAGGCAACTGGGCTTACGGAATGTTCGCGGACTATGACCTGAACTTCGAAATGGGCCTCATGCCATTCCCGATAGCCGGAAACGACAAGCTTGCAGTCAGCGTTCCAACAGTCTGGGGCGTAAACAGCCAAGCGCCTGAAGCTGACATCAAAGCCGCCAAGGACTTTCTAACATGGCTTTACACAAGCGAGACAGGCCAGAAGTACATTGTTGAAGAGTTCGGCTTCATTCCTGTGGTAGAGGGCACATCAAGCGAAAGCCTTGATCCGCTTTCAGCAGAAGTATCCCGCTACGTTATTGAAGGCAAGACGCTTCCCTGGGCAACCAACCTTTATCCGGCTGGCATAGTTGACATACATCTGGTGCCTGTGGCTGAAAAGTTCTTCTCAAGCGCCATGACAGAAGAGGAGCTTCTGGCTGCGCTTGACGAGGCTTGGGCCAACGCCGTGAAATAAGTTTGAAAAGGTTCTTCAGGAACAATAACGGTGGCCCCCTGCTCGCGCAGGGGGGCCTTTGGAGCATATCCCAAAATTAAATCCAGGCATGAAAAAGTCACGCTTGAAAGCAGTGCTGTGACCTTATGAAGCCTATCGTAATTTTGGGATAGCTCTTGTGCTTGCAAAGCATGCGAGGTGCTTATATGAAGCGGTTAACAAGCCCCAGCTGGTACGCGCTATTCACGGCGCCGCTCCTGTCTGTTTTCGCCTTGGTCGTCCTTGTCCCATTCTTCATGGGCATCGGATACTCATTTGTCACTTGGGACGGCCTTCCCTTGAATCCCATGGAATTCGCCGGGTTTGGCAACTATGCCGCCCTTTTTTCAGACGGGCGCTTCTTGGATTCAGCCAAGCACACAATGCTGTTCACAGCCTTGGCGATAGCCTTGATAAACGCCCTTGCGCTGGCTTTCGCATTGGTTGCCACAAGCAAGCTGAAAACAAGGAACATCGCAAGAACCATGCTTTTCATGCCCTATCTTATAGGCGGACTAATCCTGGGCTACATATGGAAGTTCATTCTGGGCGACGCTTTCAAGGCTATAGGGGAAGCTACTGGCCTGACATCGATCTTCTTCAACTGGCTCCTGGATCCCACGTTTGCCTTGCTTGCCACTGTGGCAGTCACCACCTGGCAGATGGCGGGATACATCATGATCATCTACATCACCGGAATACAGTCCATCCCAGAAGAAGTGCTTGAAGCCGCCCAGGTGGACGGGGCGGGCTTTTGGCGGACGCTTTTCCAGATCAAGTTTCCGCTTATCATGCAGTCATTCACCATATGCCTTTTCCTCACTCTCTCGAACTGCTTCAAGATCTTTGACGTGAACCTTTCTCTCACGGCTGGCGGGCCATACCTGGCTACTGAGATGTTCGCCATGAATATTTACAACGAGATTTTCTCTTTGTCAAACTTCGGGTACGGCCAGGCTAAGGCGGTCTTTTTCTTTATAATCGTAGCCGGGTTCACTCTGGCGCAGGTCGCCGCAACAAAGAAGAGGGAGGTTGAAGCTTGATGAAAAAGGGATGGAAAATCGCTCTTAACTCTGCGCTCCTTGCGTTTTGCCTCCTCTACCTGTTTCCCATATACATCATAGTAGTCAACTCCTTCAAGAACCGGGCCGAGCTATATGAGAGCATTCTGGCCCTGCCAAGCAAGTGGGGGTTTGAGTACTACCAGACCGCGCTTGAAAAGATGGATTTCTTGAACGCGCTGAAGAACTCTCTTGTTATAACCGTAGCTTCGATAGGGCTTATCGTCCTGTTTTCCTCAATGACGGCCTGGATGCTTGTCAGATCGGCAAACCGGCTCAGCAATGCCATTTTCATGGTTCTTGTCGCGACAATGCTAATACCCTTCCAAACGATAATGATGCCGCTCATGCAGGAAATGAGCTGGATCAAAAACAGCCTTGGCATTCCCATGGTCAACACCCATGGCGGGCTGATCTTCATGTATGTTGGCTTTGGCGCCAGCATGGCCGTCTTTCTCTACCACGGCTTCGTGAAGACCGTGCCTAGATCTTTGGAGGAATCAGCCACCATAGACGGGTGCACCACTTTCGGAGTCTTCTGGCGCATAGTGTTTCCAATTCTCAAGCCTGTGACTGTCACAGTCATAATCCTTGATGTCATCTGGATCTGGAACGATTACCTTCTGCCCTCGCTTACCTTGGCAAGCAAGGCGAACAGAACAATTCCCCTGTCAACAGCCGCCTTCTTCGGGCAGTTCACGATACAATGGAACCTGGCCATGGCTGGCCTCACTCTTACCATCATTCCTGTCATAGCGTTCTATCTGGCCGCGCAGAAGCACATCATCAAAGGCGTCGCGGCTGGCGCGGTGAAATAGGATGACCCCTAGGGCATATCCCAAAACTTAGTGCATATCCCTTTTCCGGCGCCTCGGAATAATTCTAGGCTGCCTTTTCCAAAAGCGCAGTTTTGGGATGCGCCCTAGCAAATAGCTTTAAATTGCTTTATGGCGCGGGAAATCCGCGCTTTCTAGAATTCGCGCTTGCGCATATTTGAATGGAGAATCGCATGAACCCGCTTGTATACGCGATGGATGGCTTTAACCCAGACAACAGGGCTCTTATGACCCAAGAGACCATCTTCCACAACGCCAACGGCCTCATAGGGATCCGCTCCTGCTTTGAAGAGGGATACCCGGAGGGGATGGCATCAATACGCGGAACATACATCAATGGAGTTTATGGCATATCGGAGATGAAACAAGCCGAAAAGCTCTATGGATTCGCCGAGGAAAAAGAAACAATAGTTAATGTCGCAGACGTGCAATCAATAGAAGTCTGGTTTGGAGGCGAGCGCTTTACGCTTTTCGAGGGAAGCGTCCTGAATTTATCCAGGGTTCTGGATATGGAGGCTGGCATCACTGCGCGAAAAGCGCACTGGAGATCTCCCGAGGGGAAAGAGGTAAAAGTAGCCGTTACGCGAATGGCTTCATTTGAAAGACCCGAGGTTTTTCTGTTAGAATACGCTTTGGAGGCTGTGAACTTCTCAGGGCCTATCCGCATCGTATCCAAGCATATAGGAGACGTTGTCAACTACTCAAACCCCGATGACCCGCGCGTTGCCTCTGAGAGCGTCAAGCACTTGAGTCCAGGGGTGCCTGAGCTTCTTGGCGGGGCCTCATATATAAAGACCTTGATCCCCAGATCTGGCATAAGCTTTTGCTCTGGGGTGAAAAACGTCTTTTCCAAGCCTGGGGATGAAACGATAGAAGTGAGCGGGACTAGCGCGGTTCACACTTTCTCGTGCGAGCTGTCTGAAGGCGAAACCGTAGTTCTGCGAAAGTACTGCGTTTTCACTGATGACCGCAGGCATGAGGACATAGAGAAGAGCGCCATAGCCATTCTTTCTGAAGCCGTTGACGCTGGCGCGGAGGCTTTGCTTCTTGAGCAGCGTACGTATCTCGACAGCTTCTGGGACAGATCCATGCTTAAGATCGAAGGGGACGACAGCCTCTCCAGCTCCATATGCTTCAACCTGTACCAGCTCATGGCTTCCGCAGGGCGGGATCAGATTTCAAGCATCGCCGCGAAGGGTCTCAGCGGAGAAGGGTATGAAGGGCATTACTTCTGGGATGCCGAGATGTACATTCAGCCATTTTTCATTCTGACAAACCCGGAGATCGCAAAAAGCCTGATCTCCTACCGCTACAGCTGCCTTGGCAAGGCCAGGAAGAACGCCAGGATCATGGGGCACAAGTCAGGGGCTCTTTACCCTTGGCGCACCATAACAGGAAGCGAATGCTCTGGCTACTATCCTTCAGGCTCGGCTCAATACCATATAAACGGGGACATAGCTTACGCCGTCACTTCATATTACTTAGCAACCAAGGATCTGGAAACGCTGGCAAACATGGGCGCTGAGATCCTCTATGAGACAGCCAGGCTCTGGCTGGACGCGGGGACTTGGAACGGATCCCGCTTCGAGCTTCATGACATGACAGGCCCAGACGAGTACACCTGCATAGTCAACAACAATTACTACACTAACCTTGCAGCTAAGCACAACCTGCTTTGGGCGGAAAAGGCGCATAAGATCCTGAAAGAGGCGGGCATGGGCTTCGCAGCCGAAAAGATCGGGCTTAGCGATTCCGAAGCTCAGGATTTCAAGACTGCGGGCTTGGCCATGTATCTTCCTTACGACGAAAAGCTTGGCATCAACCCGCAGGACGACTCTTTTCTAACGAAAAAGGTCTGGGACTTCGAAGGCACACCCAAAGATCATTACCCGCTTCTTCTCCATTACCACCCGCTCCATCTTTACAGGCACCAGGTCAGCAAGCAGGCGGATACGGTTTTGGCGCACTTCATATTTCAAGACGCCCAGAGCCTGGATGTCATAAGGCGCTCATTCGATTACTACGAAAAGATAACTACGCATGACTCCTCCCTCTCCTCCTGCATCTTCAGCATAGTGGCATCCACTCTGGGTCTAAGGGACAAAGCCTTCAAGTACTTTGGCAAGTCGGCCTATTACGACCTGTTTGACACCGCTGGAAACACCCAAGACGGCATTCACACGGCCAACATGGGCGGGGTTTACATGGCGGCTGTCTACGGCTTCGCGGGCTTCAGGCTGAAGGAAGACGGAGTGCATTTCGCCCCGTACCTGCCAGAAGGCTGGACTAGGTACAGCTTCAAGATCCAGCATGAGGGGTGCAGGATATCAGTTGTTGTTGAGAAGGATGCAAGCGTCTTTACAGCCCTGGGAAAAAGCAAAAATATAAAAGTGAACGGCGCCGAATACGCTCTTGAAGCCGGCAAGCCCGTTTCAATACCAAACCTGAGCAACTGATGACGAACGGCAGAGCAGGCCAAAATAAGATCAAGCATCAAGCTGAACACAAGACGCAATCTTCGATCACTGAAACCCGGAGGTTTGACATGTTTGACCTATCACCCTATGACGCCATCGTCTTCGACCTGGACGGAGTCATAGTTTCAACTGACGAGCAACATTACCTGGCGTGGAAGATGATAGCCGACGATGAGGGAATCCCTTACAGCCGCGAGATCAACAACCGCCAGAGAGGCGTAAGCCGGATGGAAAGCCTGGACGTTCTCCTCGAAGCCGCGCCAAAAGCTTACTCCCAAGCGGAAAAGAATGAGATGGCCTTCCGCAAGAACGAAGAGTACAAGAGAGGCATTTCCTTCTTGAAGCCAGGAGACATGCTAGAAGGGATGCCAGAGATACTTGCCCTTTTGAAAGAGAAAGGCTTGAAGTCAGCCATAGCGTCTTCATCCAAGAACACCAACACGATCTTGGAGCGCCTTGAGCTTTCCAACTGGTTTGACGCTGTTGTATCCGGCTCGGACATCAAAGCCAGCAAGCCAGATCCAGAGGTATTCTCCCTTGCGGCCCAATGGCTAGGCTTGGATCCAGCCAAATGCCTTTGTGTTGAAGACGCCAAGGCAGGAATCGAGTCCGGCAGGGGCGCAGGCATGAAGACCCTTGGAATAGGCCCGTCAACCAGGGGAATATCGGACTTTCATTTTGAGGAAACAAGGGACTTTGCGTTGGCGTTGGGGATTTCGTTGAGTTAAGAGCATATCCCAAAATTCAAAATAGGGCGCAGGAAAAGTCATGCGATGTTTCAACGCGTTACTTTTCCAAGCCTTATAATAAATTTTGGGATATGCTTTAAGGTTTTGCAAGGCGCGACCGCCAGACTGGCGGTCGCGCTTTTTTTGCGCTCTTATAAAGCGGGAATGTTCCGTTTTTTTAATTTCATGTATTGTATATTTATGGATTTCATGGTATACTTTACTTGTGAGCTGAAATAACATCTCTTTTCACTTGAGTTGGCGGCTGCTCGCGAGCGGAACCATGTTTTTGCTCTCAAATATATTGCAGCTCGATAATATTTCTGCGAGCAAACACCCGGCAAACGGCTCCTGCATTTGCCTTTTGCCAAACCAGTTATTACTGGAGAATCAATGCATAGGATATGGGGGCGTTTATGAATTACCAAGTTCTTGGCGAGATAGCGGGAATAAGCATGGCTCCAACCTACCCAGGACTGGATTATGCCAAGTTGTTTAATGACGATAGCAAAGAGTGTGTCAACAAGGTTTTTGAAGAATTGGAAGGTTGCGACAAAGAGCTTGTGGATGAATACGCTTTGTCAATCGGCAAGCCGAGAGTGGGTGACCTGAACAAAATACTTGCCAGGTGGGGTCAGCCTAAGATCACCAGCTCGCCTAATGATCAGCCCGAATTGCCTCATGTATATCAATTGCTTGAAAACATGAGAACGCGGCTTCTGTTTCCTCACGGAACCCTGTTGCCAGAGATCGCAGACCTTGCTGTTGAAAGAAGGCTAAATGCCAGCTTAAGCAAACAAACTGAGCCTCAGCCAAACCCGAGGTCAAAGAAGATTTGCCGCGAGGACAGAATTTTTGAGCTGAAGTTAATGTTTGAGCATTATCTCAAACGTCAATGGGACTACCTGAGCGAGAAAAGAATTGCGCTTCAAGAGATGACTTATTTGGGATATGATGAAGTATGCTTTAACAACGGGCTTTTTTGCGAGCCTAAGGATGTTGAAGAATTTTACAGCTTAAAAGTTTTCTCGGCACTGATGATGCTCACAGTGGGTTACGCCCCTGACTTTCCTCGATACTATCAGGAGAGCAATGCAGCTTTTGTGCTGATAATATTCCAAATATTCTCGCAGGAATTGGATTGCAGCATAAGTATTCTACCCCTCGACTACTATGCATTCGGACAAGTCAACAATGTGCCCCACCATCTGATTTTTCGCGAGTTGCAGAGCCTTGCCGAGGGTGTGAGCATTGACTTCGATGCGTTTTTGGAAAACCTGAAACGCGCAGGCTACTATTCGTCGAACTCAAAAATAATATTAAACCACAAAGGAGGTTGGCACGAGTTTTATTCTACTAGTAACCATATTTGCAAACCAGTTACAGAGGCCATCCTTTCAATCCTGTGCGCGTTGGGAATGGTAAATCTCGAATGGACTGAGCGGCTTTACGTCGGTGACCTGGAAACCATCAAATCACTGGAGGTCACGAAGCTTGGGCGCTTCATCTTGTCCGAACCGGCAGACAGCTTCAAAATGATTAATCGTGGACAAACGCCGATTGATTACGAAGAGTTTGAGGCTAGAAGTAGCATGTGGGATTACAAAGAGCTTGCGCCTAAAGGCGCACTTTATATAGCGCCCGACTTCACTGTGACGGTTCAAGGAGCAGTGCTCCCAATCCCCGGCTACAATGTCTTTTTGAAAAGCTTGCTCTCAAAAAACAGTTCGGGCGATTTGGTTCTTGACTTTGACGCCTTTGCCAGGTTCATGGAGCTGGGAATGACTACAGACAAGTTTTTGGATGTGATCCGAAGCTCTTTCGCAGAGGTTCCCAAAAACGTCATGGCAAAGTTGAGAAAATGGATCAAGTTGTCAAGGAGACCGAAAATTCGAACCGCTTACCTATTGGAAACTGATGACGCCTTTCTTTTGGCTGAGCTCAAAACTCTGCTTGGCCCAATGGCTTCCAATGTGGACGGGATTGAGATCGACCCTAGCGAAACGGAAAATCTGGAGAAATGCGCTTTGCGCGCTGGCAACTATGTAAAGTTCAACTGAACGGCGTAGTGACCTATTGATATGGTTCTTAGAACGAGGTGAACGGTTGAATAAATATGAAACTAAGGAACTTGCTTTCGCGATCAATTATCTCACGCCAAAAGCGCTTCTCGACCTGTGCGTTGCTGGGCGGTTGACTGGCTGTCGCAATGACGCTGAGCGAAAAGAGGGGCTACTTGGCCTCTTGGGCAGCATCGAAGGAATACGGGGCCTTTACGCAAACCTGACTGAGGCGGAACGCAAATTGATAGATCTTCACGTTTTGTCCCTTGGAAACCCTGACCCCGAACTGATAATCGAGATCGCTTCGCAATACAATCTCCTAAACGCTAGAAGCTGGGATAGCGACTGCGTTTTCTATTATGTGCGCGATACAGATCCCATGAACATTTTCTTCTTCGGCCACAGCGAGATGCCTAAATGCATAATGGAATGCCTTGGCAAAATCATAAGAAACCCCTTGCTCGACGCCATTGCGCCTATTGACAATCTTACGGTCATCTCCAGGGCTAACCGGGTTTCAGACTTTGCCTCTCTGGTTTTTCACTTCGCCAACGTCAATGCTGAGGGCTATAGAGGGCTTGCGGCAAGATCGGCTCTGAGCAAAGCTCTTGAATTCGGCGGCTGGGATGATGTGGCCGAATCTGATGATGGTACGATGTGCTCTGTGATAGATGTCAAAAAAGCCCGAAATCTCAAGATCACATCAGCCATGTACATTGTGGCCAAGAATGCTGAGCTTTTTGCTGTCGGCAAGGAAAACGCCGCCATCCTTTCCTCGCCTGACAATGTTTTGGCGGAATATCTGCTCGACACCTATGTCAAGCGCAATTTGTTCAATGAAGCCTGTCTTTGCCCCGGGTTTGCTCCTGTTAGGCATTTCTTTGAATGGGACAACGCGAGGCGATTTGTTGTTGATCTTCTCAAGGACATGCCCCCAGGAGAATTCGTGGATTCCAAACGCTTCATGCACTACGCCAGGCTCAGGCGCTACACCTTCATGCATGAATCCAGGGGCGCAATCTACATGGTTTCTGCCCGCGAACAGGTAAGCTATAACTGGTGCAACTATGAAGAGCGCTATCTCGAAATCTTCCTCCGTTGCCTATGCGCGATAGGCATTGTTGACTTGGCGTTTTGCGAACGCTCAACTGAAGGCCGGCAAGGAAACAGCGCTGAAGTAGGAATCAAGGCCATTAGGCTCAACAGTTTAGGCACCTATCTTCTGGGGCTGGATTCAGACTATGTCCCTAAAGAAACCCAAAAGCGAGAATCAGGTTTTGTGGTAACCCCTGACTTCACTGTGCATGTTTTCGGGAAGGATAAGATTCTTGAGCACGGCCCGTATTTGGCCTCCTTTTTCACTAAAAGCGAAGGCAGCGATGATTCGATCTCCTTCAAGCTTGATCTGCTAGGGCTTTTCAAGGCGCTTGAATCAGGGACAAGCGGAGAGACGATTATGAAGTTCCTGAAATCCGCTAGCTCCAAGCCCATACCTGAGAACGTTTTGCTCACATGGGATAACTGGATAAAGAAATCCAAAAAAGTACGGATACGCAAGGTATCGCTATTGGAGCTTGAAGACAATGCCATGAACAAGGGCATGCTTTCAAAATGGGGCGAATGCGCAAGAGATGACGGCCTTCTCTTTGCCCACATCGGCCCTAACGCAGTGGAGATAAAGGCCGACAACATCAGAAAAGCCAAGAACCTGATTAAGAAGAATGGCTGGTATGTGAAAGTTCAAGAAAACATCTTTTAACGCAAAATGGTTTTGGCCCGTCAAGCGAAGCTCGACGGGCTTTGGTTTGTTGCGCGCAAGTTCGAAACTATAACACGTGCGCTGGACATAGGCGGCGATAGCGAACCGCAAAATGAACCCCTCGAACTTCGTTCCCGCCAAGAGCAGCGCTTGATTTTAATCTCTGTGTACTTAACAATCTATGTTTTATTAAACAAAACACAGCCCGAATGGTTATGAGAGTTATCCGAAGAATCCGTGAGCCTGTCTCGCGCTTAGGGATGGCGGTGAGACCTTCGCAAAAGCGGCGCTCGATTTAAGTCTCTGTATGCTTAACATTTCATGTAATCGATGCATGAAATCAGTTTTGCAATTTCTACGCATTGGCACCGCTCGGCAAACGGCTCAGTGTATACTCTGCCACAGTACAGGCCAGGTTCCTGGCTCCTTCCTCGCCTAGCATTCAACTTTGAGAGCCTTAAGCACCCTGAGTTCGGTCGCACCGCTGCGCACTGGAAGAATTTCACTTCCAGCTTTAAAGTGCACAAAAAGCACAGAAAGAGCTTTGCCACCCCCACGCGATGAGATTTCTTGCTCCTTCATTGACTAGCATTCAATTAGGGAGCCTTAAGCACCCTGAGTTCGGCCGCACCGCTGCGCACTGGAAGAATTTCACTTCCAGCTTCAAGTGCAAAAAAGCACAGAAAGAGCTTTGCCTCCCACACACGATGAGGTTTCTTGCTCCTTCCTCGCCTAGCGTTCTACTAAGAAAACCTTAAGTGCCCTGTTTTGCCCGCACCGCTGCGCACTGGAAGAATTTCACTTCCAGCTTTAAAGCGCAAAAAAGCACAGAAAGAGCTTAGCCGCCCCACGCGATGAGGTTTCTTGCTCCTTCCTCGCCTAGCTTTCAACTTAGAGAGCCTTAATCACCCTGAGTTCGGCCGCACCGTTGCGCACTGGAAGAATTTCACTTCCAGCTTTAAGTGAAAAAAAGCGCAGAAAGAGCTTTGCCGCCCACACGCGATGAGATTTCTGACTCGTTCCTTGACTAGCATTCAACTTAAAGAGCCTTAAGCACACTGAGTTCGGCCGCACCGCTGCGCACTGGAAGAAATTCACTTCCAGCTTTAAGTGCAAAAAAGCACAGAAAAAGCTTAGCCGCCCCACGCGATTGACGCCCGACAAGCCAATGTGTCACCTGGATCTAATTTCAAGATAAATCAATATTTCGACACTCAACATGCGCCCAGATTCTGCTGATCCTTTGGCTTCTCTGGCGCAAAACCGCATTCATCGAACTTCTTGAATCCCCATAATGCGCGGATGGGTCTTTCAATAGTCGGCATTGTTCAGCGAGACGGCCTTGGTGGTTGGCTCTTTGAGTAACGTCAAACCCAGCAAGCCTAAACCGCCGAAGTTTTCATCGGATCTTCCTCCGTGTGCCCGCACCGTTTTGGCAAGAACAGTTGTATTTCTAGCTTGAGTATTCAGCGGTAGCCTTTGTAGTTCGCTCTTATGGCAACAGTAAACCTATCAAGCCTAAACCTCCTTAAGCTTTCATAGTATCTTCCTCAGTCCACCCGCACCGCTTTGGACAAGAACAATTGTATTCCCAACTTCAGAACGCGCGGCAACAACCTCCGTTTTGGCTCTTGGAGTAACGTCAAGCCCAGCAATCCCAAACCGCTAACACTTTCATGGCATCTTCTTCTCCATCCCGCCCGCACCGCTTTGGACAAGAATAATTCTCTTCCCAACTTTAGAGTGCACAGCAACAGCCGTTGTAGTTGGCTCTTGGGGCAACGTCAGACTTATGCAAGCCAAACCGCTCAAGTTTTCACTGTAGCATTCTCAGCTCATCCGCACCGCTTTGGACAAGAATAATATCGTTCCAATTCTCCAAGCGTTGAAAAATGGCTCTTTCAATTTTCAGCGAGACGGCCTCGGTGGTTGGCTCTTTGAGTAACGTCAAACCCAACAAGCCTAAACCTCTTTAAGCTTTCATAGCATCTTCCTCAGTCCCACCCTCACCGCTTTGGACAAGAAAATTGTCTTTCCAACTTTAGAACGCGCGGCCAGCCTCTGCTTTGGCTATTGGCGCAACTTCAAATCCAGCAAGCCTAACTGCCTAAGAGTTCATGTCATCTTCCTCAGATTACCCTTACTGCTTTGGACAAGAACAGTTGGCTTCCCAACTTTAGAACGCACTAAAACCTTATGGGTTGGCTCTTGGAGTAACGTCAAACCCCAGCAAGCCAAACCCGCTTATGTTTTCATCGCATCTTTATCAGCTCGTCTGCACCGCTTTGGACAAAAACAGTTGTCATTGCAATTTTAGAATTCACAGCTAAGGCCTTCATGGTTGGCACTTGGGGCAACCTCAAACCCGGCAAGCCTAACTGCCCAATTATTCATGTCAACTTCCTCAGCCGCCCGCACCACTTTGGACAAGAATAATATCGTCCCAATTCTGCATGCGTTGAAAAATGGCTCTTTCAATTTTAGCATCGCAAAAAGCCTGTGACATCCGACAAGCCAACCTGCCATCTGGATCTAATTTCAAGATAAATCAATATTTCGACACTCAACATGCGCCCAGATTCTGCTGATTCTTTGGCTTCTCTGGCGCAAGACCGCATTCATCGAACTTCTTGAATCCCCATAATGCGCGGATGGGTCTTTCAATAGTCGGCTTTGTTCAGCGAGACGGCCTTGGTGGTTAGCTCTTGGAGTAACGTCAAACCCAGCAGCACCAAACCGCGTATATTTTCACGACATCTTCATCTCCAGCCAGCCCGCCCGCATCGCTTTGACAAGAATAATATCGTGCCAATTTTATTTTGTTCAGCGAGACGGCCTTGGTGGTTGGCTCTTAGAGTAACGTCAAACCCAGCAAGCCTAAACTCTTTAAGCTTTCAAAGCATCTTACTCAGTCCACCCGCACCGCTTTGGACAAGAAAATTGTCTTTCCAACTTTAGAACGCGCGGCGACAGCCTCTGCTTTGGCTATTGGCGAAACTTTAAACCCAGCAAGCCCAACTGCCTAATTGTTCATGGCATCTTCCTCAGCCCGCCCGCACCGCTTTGGACAAGAATAACATCGTTCCAATTCTCCACGCGTTGAAAAATGGCTCTTTCAATTTTAGCATCGCAAAAAGCCTGTGACGCCCGACAAGCCAATCTATCACCTGGATCTAATTTCAAGATAAATCAATATTTCGACATTCAACATGCGCCCAGATTCTGCTGATCCTTTGGCTTCTCTGGCGCAAAACCTCATTCATCGAACTTCTTGAATCCCCATAATGCGCGGATGGGTCTTTCAATAGTCGGCATTGTTCAGCGAGACGGCCTTTGTGGTTGGCTCTTGGAGTAACGTCAAACCCAGCAAGCCTAACACGCGCATGTTTTCATGGCATCTTCCTCAGCCCACCCGCACCGCTTTGGACAAGAAACATAGTCTTCCCAACTTTAGAATGTTCAGCTAGCCTTTGTAGTTGGCTCTTGGGCAGAGGCAAACCCAGGTCTTTGTGAAACCTCAAATCCAGCAAGCCTAAACCGCGTATATTTTCAAGGCATCTTCATCTCCAGCCCTCCCGCACCGCTTTGGACAAGAATTATTCTCTTCCCAACTTTAGAGTGCACAGCAATAGCCTTTGTAGTTGGCTCTTGGGGCAACAGCAAATCCAGCAAGCTTAAACCGTTCATGTTTTCGTGGCTTCTTCCTCAGTACGCCCGCACCTCTTTGGACAAGAAAATTGTCTTTCCAGCTTTAGAACGCGCGGCGACATCCTCTGCTTTGGCTCTTGGGGCAACGTCAGACTTATGCAAGCCAAACCGCCCAAGTTTTCACTGTAGCATTCACAGCTCACCCGCACCGCTTTGGATAAAGAATGGTTGGCATTCCGTAAGTAACCGCAACTCCAGCAAGCTTAAACCGTTCATGGTTTCATTGCATCTTCCTGAGCTCATCCGCACTGCTTTGGACAAGATAATTGTCTTTCCAACCTTAGAACGCGCGGCGACATCCTCTGCTTTGGCTTTTGGAGTAACGTCAAACCCAGCAAGCCTAACTGCCTAAGTGTTCATTGCATCTTCCTCAGCTCACCGCCCTCACCGCTTTGGACATGAAAAATAGTCTTCCCAACTTTAGAATGATCAGCTACAGCCTTTGAAGTTGCTCTTGGGGCAGCGGCAAACCCAGGTCTTTGTGAAACCTCAATCCAGCAACCTCAAACCTCGTATATATTCATAGCATCTTCATCTCCAGCTCGCCCGCACCGCTTTGGACAAGAATAATTGTCTGGCCAATTTAGAGCGCGTTGCGAGAGTCTCTGTTTGGCTCTTGAGGCAACGTCAAAGCCAGCAAGCCCAAACTTCCTAAATGTTCATCGCATCTTCCTCAGCCCGCCCGCACCGCTTTGGACAAGAATAGTTGTATTTCCCGCTTTAGTGGTCAGCGGTAGCCTTTGTGATTGGCTCTTGGGGCAACGTCAAAGCCAGCAAGCCCAAACCCCTTAAATGTTCATCGCATCTTCCTCAGCCCGCCCATACCGCCTTGGACAAGAAAATTTGTCTTTCCAACTTCAGAACGCGCGGTGACAGCCTCTTCTTTGGCTAGTGGCGCAACTTCAAACCCAGCAAGCCTAACTGCCTAAGTGTTCATGTCATCTTCCTCAGATTACCCTTACTGCTTTGGACAAGAACAGTTGTCTTCCCAACTTTAGACCGCACTAAAGCCTTTTTAGTTGGCTCTTGAGGCAACGTCAAAGTCTGCAAGCCCAACTGCCTAATTGTTCATGGCATCTTCCTCAGCACGCCCGCACCGCTTTGGACAAGAAAAATTGTCTTTCCAATTTTAAAGTGCATAGCAACATCCTCTGCTTTGGCTCTTGGAGTAACGTCAAACCCAGCAAGCCTAACTGCCTAATGTTCATTGCATCTTCCTCAGCCCGCCCGCACCGCTTTGGAGAAGAACAATTGTCTTTCCAACTTCAGAACGCGCGGTGACAGCCTCTTCTTTGGCTATCGGGGCAACCTCAAACCCAGCAAGCCTAAACCTCTTTAAGCTTTCATAGTATCTCCCTCAGCCCGCCCGCACCGCTTTGGACATGAAAATTTGACTTCCCAACTTTAGAAAGTTCAACGACGGCCTTGGTGGTCGGCACTTGAGGCAACCTCAAACCCAGCCAACACAAGCGCGTATAGTTTCACGGCATCTTCATCTCCAGCCCGCCCGCACCGCTTTGGACAAGAACAATTGTCTTCCAATTTTAGAAATCGCGACAACAACCTCTCTTTTGGCTATTGGGGCAACCTCATACCCAGCAAGCCTTAACCGCGTATATTTTCTAGGCATCTTCGTCTCCAGCCCGCACAGCTTTGGACAAGAACAGTTGTCCTCCCAACTTTAGAACGCACTAAATCCTTCATGGTTGGCTATTGAGGCAACGTCAAAGCCTACAAGCCTAAACTTCCTAAATGTTCATCGCATCTTCCTCAGCCCGCCCGCACCGCTTTGGACAAGAGCAATAGTTTTTCCAATCTTAGAACGCGCGGCGGCATCCTCTGCTTTGGCTCTTTTAGTAACGTCAAACCCAGCAAGTCCAAACAGCCTAAGTGTTCATAGTATCTTCCTCAGTCTGCCCGCGCCGCTATCCATACACCTTTGAGATTTTATTCTTAACTTCTACATCGATCCAAGCTTCCGAAAATATGTTCGGATTTTGCATCATATTACATGTTCATGTCATCTCTGAGAATCGTATTGACACAGATGCTATTGAACCTCTATAATAAACTTGTTCAGGTACACCCTCTGGCGCGGTTGCGCCAAGGGAGTGCGCTGGAAATGTGAATGAATGAAATCAGCCTTGGACGCTTGTCCAAGGCGTTTTGTCACCTCTTTCTTCCAACAGCATCTAGTTCGTCAGGTTTGCCTCCATCAAAAAAACTTGCTTAACAGAAAGGTGGGATGTAAATTGATTGATTTTTTCGCTTTTCGTACAGACACATAAGCTAAAGGAAATCTTGGCTAGAGCATTCGTGCTCAGATTTCCGAAAGCTGAGCATAGTGCAGCCTCGCTTTCCTAAATCATCTTTGACCCTATTAAGGAGGGATACAATGATAGATTTAAGAGCGAAAGGCGATACATCTGACATGACGCTAATATTAACGAATTTGGTTAAAGGCTCCGTAGAGCGCATAACTCAAGTCATCAACTCGTATGATTTCGATTGCGACCCAATCGAGACAACCTATTCCGCTGTAATCAGCAACGTTTCGCCAACCTGCAGCGACAAGATCAAGCTGCAGATTTTTGAGGCTAACCACCTTGAAGGCGACTTCAGAAGCGTCAGCGACAAGGAATACAAGCAGCACCTCCTTAAGTCGCTGAAAGAAAGCGGGTACACCACCGGCTCTTCCACCAAGCTTAGCCAGGTTGCAAGCAATTGCATAACACAGGGCTCTGTCAAACGCAATACCTTTTTGAGCATTTGCCCATCAATCAAAATGCCTCTTGAAAAAGCGCGGGGCGCTTTGATGTACACGCGGGGCGAGAGAGACTTCGACGCTTCTGACATTCAAGAGTCCTGCTTTTACTACTCCTTGAAAGAGCAACTCAGCAACAAGGAAACAGTGCGCCTGCTTCAGGAAGGCAAAAACGCCCCAATCCTGTTCGGCGAACCATTTCCAAACTGCTTCGAGGCGAAAAAGTCCCTTATCAATATTGGTGATGAGTCTGCCCTTATAAGGCACTGCGGTCGGCTCAAGGCATCGCATATTGAAGATCCCAGCTGCAAAGAGATTGTCAGGTTAATCGGCCTTGCCAAGAAGAAAGTCTCTAAGCGAGAAAAGGTCGAAGTCGAATCTGTTACCGATACCCTCCTGGAAAATCAACTGTGCGCAGGAAAACACGGAGGAAGCCAAGGCAACATCATCAAGACTTCAGCTTCATGCTTTTCTGGCGTTCTCGGCACTGGAGACTTGAGTCGGCAAAGGCTAGGCGCACTCAAAACTGGAACGTGCGCTCCCACGCGCGATGAAATCGTAAAGCTTAACTTCTTTTTATACGAAGACGAATCATGCCCGGAAGGCTGCGACTCCTGCACACATAAAGACTGCGAGTTAGCTGAAGTCAGAGCAGAAAACCTTATCCTGAACACAAACAGCTGCCTTAGGATATGCAACATGGGCATATTGTGCGCCGACTGTGCTTTGGACTTCTTCATCCTGCTGTGCGCACACTTCGAATGTCCTTGGGAGACATACTTCGAGGTTATGAGCTGGTCCTATACCTTGAAAAACGCATAATCATTTGGGTCTTGAGCCGTTGCCTCGGCCAGAGCGGAAAGAGCTCCACTTTTCGCTCTGGCCTGTGGGTGCTCACTCTTACAGGTCTTGCTTGGTTTTTTTCGAGCAAGACCTGGAGACCCAGCCTTTCAGTTGTTTTAGTGAAAAGAACTGCGAGCCGGACTTACCGGTCAAGCCAAGCCTTGATGAATGCAGTTTTTGTTGCTTCGCGTATCCACTCATACCTTTGCTCTTCTGCGTTTGCCTGGATTTTTCTTTTGCCGTCTGATAATCGCTTGCGGTTAGTCCTGTTCTTTGGCTTTCTTTTTATTTTTCATGCGAGCAAACAAATATGTATTTTAATGATAAAGCCGCTTCGCAAACCCAAAATTTGACCGCTACTCATTCCCCCCGTCTTTCAGCTCTGACAGCCTCGGTTCCACTGCTGTCTGCCGCAACCAACTCTGAGTTGTGTTTACCCTTACCACTCCCCTTAAGCCATGAAGCAGCTTTACGGCTCTTTTGTTTGAGACAGCAATTCAAATGCATCAGCTCCTTTTGCTTGAAACCACAATAACTGCTCCGCTATCCACTCCTTTCAATTCTCACTTCCAGCAACTTCAAGACTCCAATGCACCGGTTCCTTTTGCTTGAAGCCATTTTAACAGCTCCACTATCCACCCCCTGTAATTCTCACTTCCAGCAGCTTTAGACTCCAGTGCGTTAGTTCCTTTTGCCTGAAGCCATTATAACCCCTCCTCCATCCACCCCCTTCAATTCTCGCTTCCAGCAACTTTAAGACTCCAATGCGCCGGTTCCTTTTGCTTGAAGCCATTATACCAGCGCTGCTATCCACCCCCTTCAATTGTAACTTCCAGCAGCTTTAAGGCTCCAATGCATCAGCTCCTTTTGCTTGAAACCATAATAACTGCTCCGCTATCCACTCCCTCCAGTTCTCACTTCCAATAGCTTTAAGACTCCAATGCGTCGGTTCCCTTTGCTTAAAGCCATTATAGCAACTCCTCCATCCGCCCCTGTAATGTTCTTTTCCATCTTTAAACTCCAGTGCGTTAGTTCCTTTTGCCTGAAACCATTATAACCCCTCCTCCACCAACCCCCTGTAATTTTCTTTTCCATCGACCGCTCCGCTTTCCCCCATCCCCCAACCAATTAATTCCTGTCTTGGCTTTAATGTTTGTCATGCTAACAATTCCGCCTTTTAGCGCTCGTCTAGATAAGCATTTTTAATTGCAATTTCTTCTTCAGCGTGATATACTTAAAAGAATATGAGTGCTTGCGACAATGCTCCAAGGCGAATATTGCCGCATTTTAAACATAAAACTGAAGGGCTGTCCCAAAAATCGGATTGCTTTTGCATTAGGCTTGGCGCAAGCCGTACGACGGCTAACGCCAGCCATTTGCATGCCGTCGGTTCAGCGTTGGGACAAGCCCAGGAAGCAATAAGAGCATATGCCAAAATTTTTGATGCTTTCGAAAAGCGCTTGCCTTTCAGGCCAGTCTTGCGAAGGCTTCAACAAGCGCTTGCAAGCTTTTCCAACCCATAAAAAATTTTGTCATACGCTTTAACACCGGACCGCAAAAAGCAGTCCGCAAAAAACTAAGAGCATATCCCAAAATTATATCCGAGGCAGCGGAAAAATCCGGCGTTGAAGCGTTCGCCAGGATTTTTCCGCCGCCATTTCGGAATTTTGGGATATGCACTAAGCATGGTGGTCAGCAGCTTATGAGTGAAGGGTATTACGGCAGCCTGATGGGGCTCACGAACCAGCAGCTCCTTGAGCTTAGCGTCTTAGCTGGGTTAAAGGTGTCATACGCCGAAAAAGGGAAGAAGCCTTACGTTGACGCCTTGGAGGATTACTGCGCCAAGCGGTGCAAAACCATTTGGAAGCGCCTTGATGGCTTCGAAAAGGAACTGGTGGGCATATGCGCGTTGAGTGACGGGCTTCCAGACAAGGACGCGCTCAACAAGCTCCTGAAGAAGTGGGAGTTTGATGAGTTCCAGACCGAGCGCATCCCGCATCTCTGGACGTACCTCCGCAAAGATTCAAAAGTTCGCCTTATGCTCCCCAATGGCAAGCTTCCAACTGAGCTTTGCGATATCGTAAAGATGGATCTTTTCTTTGAAAAAGCCAATGTGCCAGAACCTCTTCAGCCTAATCCGGCTGAGAAGGCGGTCAGCAGGGAAGACAGGATCTTTGAGCTTAGGCTTTTGCTAGATGCCATCTCAAATAGCTCTCCCCATTCGTTTTCCCCGGTTAACTACGCTTTAATGCTGATGCAAAAGGTTGGCTTGGAAGACGTAGTGTTCAAAAACGGGCTTCTTTGCGATCCAAAATGGGCTGAATCTTTATGCGACATGAAGGTTGCAGGAGCGCTCCTGCTTGCCATCAACGGCTACAGCAGCACCATGAACTTCTTAAAGGACGAGGATCTTGCCAAGCAGCTTTTTTCCAGGTACCTAAGCACGTACAGCGGAGAAGACCGGCTTTGCAGGTTCACTCTGAAATCCGATCACAACCTGAACGTCGCCAGGCACATTCTTGTATCCGCGCTGAAAAAGCTGCCGGTTGGGCAAAAGATTGACTTTGCCCCGCTCTTGGAAGTGTGCGTCAAACACGGGTTTCTGCGCGGCACAGACCCTGCAGTTATTTCACAAAACGAAATGACGGTTTTCGAAACCTGGAAAACTGTCCAGGAAACCTATGCCTGCATCATGCTTTCCTGCCTATGCGCGCTTGGGATGGTCGATCTGGTTTGGAGCGAGAAGCTAACAGTCGGGGGCAGGGAGACTGTCAAAAGCCTTGCTGTGACAGAGCTTGGACAATACATAATGGAAGTTCAAACAAAGCCATACGTCCCAAAAGATCCTCCTGGCAAAGTGATCGTGTCGCCTGACTTCACTGTAACGATCCAGCCTCCGGTTAGGCCGATTCTGGGAAAGTACCCGCATGACACGCTTTTGACAAACATTGGCGACGGAAAATAT
Source organism: Clostridiales bacterium (assembly GCA_031270945.1). GTDB lineage: Bacteria > Bacillota > Clostridia > Lachnospirales > WQUN01 > JAISWZ01. Next base: position 57,140 of record JAISWZ010000621.1, read on the forward strand.
GCGCTGGATTTCAACGCTTTTGTAAAGATGCTTTCTTACGGGGTTCCGCAAGCCGAGATCAAGTCGCTTTTCAAGAGCAGCCCGCTGCCCGAGAACGTCTCGGAGACGATAGACAGGTGGATTTCCAAGATAGCCACGGCCAAAACCAGGCAAGCCTACGTCATTGAAACTGACGACGTTTACCTTTTGGCTGAGATACTAAACCGGCTTGGCGACATGGCCGAGCCTATGGATGAATACGAAATAGACCCAGACCAGATCAAGGAGCTGGAAACGTCAGCCCGGCACATGGAAAGCTTGATTCGGATAAACAACTAGGCAAATTTTAGCTAAAATATTTTTTGTTTTATTTTTTGATTTTTTTGTTTTATTTTTATTTTTTGTTTTATTTTATTTTTTGATTTTTTTATTATTTTTTATTTTATTTTTTATTTTCTTATTTTTTAGAGGTGAGCGATTTGATCGATTTGCCCGCTCTGCTCTTAGGGCTTACCGTCCCCAAGCTTCGGGAGCTTTGCCAGGCTGGCAGCCTGACGCCAAGCTCCCGAACCGCCGAGAGGCAAGCCGCCTTAACGCGCGCCCTGAGCCCCGAAGGCATAGTGCATACTTACAACAATCTCTCTAATGGCGAAAAAGCGTTGATCTACATTTACGTGCTTTCTGATCGCCACCCCGATGAAATCCTTGTCAGCGACCTCGCGAAAAAGTACCACATTGCCTCAGCCAGGCGCGATTCGGGCGTTTACGCTTACGTAGCCAAGACATCTGCCATGAATGTGTTCTTTCTCTACAACGCCCAGATGCACGACACAGTCTTTCAAAGGCTTAAGGCGGTGCTTCCCAGCCCTCTCAAGAGCGCCGTAGTGACACCTCCCGAAGGTTGCCCCATGCTATGCAGGTCTGATCGGATATCCGATTTCTCATCCATGGCGCTTTACTTCGCCAGCAACAAGGTTGCCACGGACGCCAAGGGAATGGCAACCAAGGCAGCTCTGGCAAAGATGCGCGAATACGGAAACTGGGATGACATCGCCCAGAGCCCGGATGGCGATTTATGCTCTTGCAAAGAGGCGAAGAAATCCCGGGATATGATGATCTCTCCGGCCATGTTCCTGATTTCAACTTGCGCGGGCTACCTGGATGAAGAGAGGGACAACACAAGCATACTGTCGGCATCTGACGAGGAGCTGGCTAGCCACGCGTACAATTGCTACCTGGATTACGACGAGGTTACTGAAATCGTCTTTTTCCCCAGCTTGCGCCCTAACGCCTACAGCCCTAACTGGCTTAAGCCCCGCAAATTTGTGGACGGGCTTTTGCGCGATCTTCCAATAGGGAAGTTCGTGGACTTTGAGTCATTCCAATATTACGCAAGGCTGAAGAACTACAGGTTCGCGACGGATTCAATAGGAGACGTCGTAAGGCCCAATTTGTACCAAGACCTGTATTATTCTTGGGCTGCTTACGAGCGCCGCTTGCTTGACGCGATTCTTCGCTGCTACTGCGCCTTGGGCATAGTAGATCTGACGTTTACCCAAAAGGACGTGGTCTACGATGAAAAGTCCAAATCCATCGAGATCCATGCGATAAGGTTCACCAGCTTTGGCGCTCACCTGATGGGAATGAAGTCAGACTATGTTCCAAAGCCAAAAAGAGAGACTGAATCAGGGCTTGTTGTCACGCCTGACTTCTACATCCATATCGTAGGCAAAAAAGCCATCCTGGAAAACATCCCGTACTTTAGCCAGTTCTTCACCCAGAATCGCGGAAGCGACGAATCCGTTTCCTTCAAGATAGAGCTCTCCGGCTTGTTCAAGGCTCTTGACTTGAACATCACAGGCGAAGAAGTCCTGCATGAGCTTGAATCTGCAAGCTCCAAGCCATTGCCTGAAAACGTGGTTCGCACGTGGGAAGGCTGGGTTGAAAAGTCAAGCAAGATCAGCATCAGGAAAGTGACGCTTATTGACATGGATGATCGGGAAACGCTTTCCGAATGGAGCAAGCAGTCCCAAAGCGAAAAACTTTTGTTTGACCCTATCGGTTTGCACTCGGCTGAGATACAATATGAGGACATCAAAAAGATCAAGCGCATGCTTGAGAAAGATGGGAAATACGTAAATTTAGAATAAAATGGCAACATAAGATAAGGGCATAGGATAAGGGCATAAGATAAGGGCATAAGATAAGGGCGCAATATAAGAGCGCAATTAGCGTTTTATGGCGAGCGGAAACGCATGTTTTCGCTCGCCCTCTTTTGACTCAAAGCATATCCCAAAATTAATTTTATGGCTTGTGAAAGTCACGCGTAGTAGCGTGCCACTGCCGGAATTTTGGGATATGCTCTCACCAGAGTAACGGAGGCCAGCGCATGGGCAAAACAGACTTTGCAAGCTACTCCTCCACATTGGATCGCATCAAAAGCGAGCGCATCCAGGAACTCTTGCGCCTGGCCAATCTGAGAGTGGAGAAGAACCGAAAGAAGGTTGAATACGTCCGCCAACTGGGGCGCTATGTTATCGATGGCGGATGGCGCGAGATATTTGAGAGCCTTAACGCAAACGAAAAGGAATTGGTCTTGTCTTGCGCAAGAGCTGGAGGAACCATTGCCCAGGAAGAGCTTAAGCGGATCGCGAAAAACATGCAGACAAAGCTTCACGGCCGCTCAAACAATCTGCCTTTTCATATTCTTAAGCCGACGTCAAAAGCCCACATTTTCTTCCCTGGCGGAACGATGCCCGAGGATCTATGCGAACTGATCGTGGAATCCCAGGGCGAGCTCTTTGTGATAGCGGAGAAGCGAAAGGCTCTAAGCTTTCCCAGGTCAAATCAAGCTTCGAAGCGGATCTCAAGGGAAAGCCGACTGTTCCAGCTTTGCTATGTCGTGGAGTATGTTCACCGCTTCAGCGTTTGCAAAGAGTCCCCGCAAGCCGACATCAAAGAGTTCCTTGCCTTTTTCGCCATGGAGGACGTCTGCTTCCGAGATGGCCAGCTATGCCAAAACAATTCGCCGCGCTTTGGAAAAGTGGCCGCAGCGCTTCACTACCTTGACCATTGCATGAGTTATATTGAGAAGGCCTTTGCCCCCGGGTTTGACTTTGCTCTTCGCGCTTTTGCGAGCTGCAAGAATCAGGCTGGCATCGAGACCGGCCTCACGACCTTCCACTACAGCGATGCGTTAAACGCCGACACCTACCGGCCTGTCTTGTTCGATATCCTGAAATCCCTGCCTTTAGGCCAGGACACAAGCTTCGAGTCCATTCTTGCCCTTTTGGAGGAAAAAAGGTTCCTGTCGGACAAGAAGCGCGTTATTGGAGAGGTGAAAGGAGTTCCCGTCTCCATTCCCATAAGGCAGGCTAGATCTGAGTATGCCCAGGCAATTCTCCAGATTTTGTGCGCCATAGGAATGGTTGATCTCGTATGGATCGAGAGCCCGATCCTAAACGGCATCGAAACGATATCCCAAGTTTCTGTGACAAGGCTTGGAAGCGTTATCCTAAGCGGTTCAGGCGAGCCATACGAGGAGATTGAGCCGACAGGGCGGACATTCTTTAACGACGACTTGACAATCACAATCATCGATCCTGTCCGCCCCCTGCAAGACGGCTTCTTCCTGAAGGAGCTCACAAGGCCAAATGGCTTGGGCAGCTACGTGTTTGACTTTCAATCCTTCACAGATCTCAAGAAGCTTGATTTTCCTGTAGAAGACTTCAAGTCTAGACTTCAGGAAATCTGCGAGGTTCCGCAAAGCTTTCTTGACTCCTTGGACAAGTGGGAGGCTGACTCTTGCTCCGCAGAAGCGCGGAATGTTTTTGTGATAGAGACCGATGACATTTACCTAATGGCAGAGATACTAAACATGCTTGGAGGCCTGGCCACCCCTGCGGAAGGCGCAGAAGTGGATGAGAGCCAGATTGAGCTGCATGAGCAGGCCGCCAATGACGCCGAAATGTATGTGGATCTCTATCAGCCTATGGACATTTCCAGGCTCCAAGCCGAAATTAAAAATGGCAGGTGACTATGCAATCCCTTACCGACAAGATCATGAGCTTGTCCTCGCAAAAACTCAAGGAGCTTTGTGATGCCGGGCAATATTCGCTGGAGTCATCCAAGATCGGCGACAGGCGGCAGGCCTTGATAAGCGCCCTGAGCTCTGGCGATGAGATCAAGCGCAAATATTTAGCCCTTTCAAGGGCCCAGAGAATGATTGTGGACGCGGATGTCATGGCAAACGGCCATCTCCGCTCAATAGTTGTTTCCTCAATCTGTGAGGAGTTTGGCCTATTCTCGCGCAAGAGCGGGATGCCTGGCAGCTTTGCCCCCTACCTGCCATATGGATCTCAGGCAAACCTGTTCTTCTTGTTCGAGGATCACATCCCCGATTTTCACTTGGAATACCTTACATGTCTAGTCCTGAACCGCGTCGCGTTCGACGGGTGGCAACCTCCGCCAGGTAGCGCGATCATCTGCCGATCAGGGAGGGTCTCCGACTTTGCGACTTTGTCCCTTTACAGCGCCACAAACTCCATAGCGTCCACAAGCTCAGGGATGCCAACAAAAGTCGCTCTCGCGAAGATGCAGGCAAACGTTGGATGGGAAGACGTGGCTGGCACCGATGACGGCAGCCTCTGCACCATAAAAGAAGCCAAAAAGCCAGCAGACATCAAGATAGGCCCAGCCCTGCACTTTGTGGCCGAAAACGCCGATCTTCTAGCAAAAGACCGCATGCATGCTGAGATCCTGTCCTCAACTGAAGACAAGCTGGGCGCGTTTATCCTGGACAGTTACCTGAAGTCGAACAACGTGCATGAAACCAGGTTCCGCACGGACATGCGAGCGCCCGATAACCAAGTCTGGACGTCGCCCAGAAAGTATGTTGCTGGGATTCTCAAAGAACTGCCTGTTGACGCGTGGGTTGACTTCGCTTACTTCAATCTTCGCGCAAGACTGAAGGATGTTGAGTTTCTCTCTCCAGTAGGGCATCTGTCAAAAAGGTCCAGCTACCGCATCGGCTATACATGGAACACAGCCCAGCGCAGCTTTCTTGAGATAATGCTCAGGTGCTTCTGCGCCATAGGCGTGGTGGATCTGGCGTTCAACACGAATCCGACCCCCTTTGGCGCAACCAAGCAAACCTTTGAGATCGTCGGGTTGCGGCTAAACGCCTTCGGCGCGCACCTCCTTGGCAACAGCTCCTCTTATGTCCCCAAAGAAGAAAGGCAGGCAGAATCCGGGATCATCGTCAACCCCGACTTTTGCATCCTGGTTCAAGGCAAGAAAGCCATACTTGAAAGCAGCCCCTTCTTAAGCACCTACTTCACGGCCGTTCGCGGAAGCGATGAAACCATGTCTTTCAAGCTCGAGATTTCCGGCCTCTTCAAGGCGCTTGACAAAGGAACAAGCGGAAAAGAGCTGATGGATCGCCTCTCCAAGCTCTGCTCTTTACCCATACCCGACAACGTCATGCGCACTTGGGAAGGCTGGATTGAAAAGTCAAAGAAGATCCGCATCCGAAAGCTCACCATGCTTGATATCACAGCGGACGATCCTGAGATCAGGAAAAGCAAGCTTGCCCAACTGGGAAATCTCGCCAAGTCCTCCGGATTGGCGTTTTCGCCCCTCGATGGCCACGCCGCAATAATAAATGAATCGGACATCAAAAAGGTCAAGCGCATTCTAGAAAAAGACGGCAAGTATGTCTCTCTGAAGACCTGAAAGGCAGAAAGTCTTGACTTTGGGATATGCTCTCGATCAATTATAGCAATTGCAAAAAGCCTGTGCGCTGAATTTCAGCGCCAGGCTTTTTTTCTAGCATTATTTTGGGATATGCTTTAAATTCATAAATTTAAAAAGCGCAAGGCCAGCGGCCTTGCGCTTAAACAATCAATTCCCTGCAAACCGATAGCGCAGCCTTCCTGTCATCCTCAACAGAAGCCTCTCCTAGAAACGCAAAGCTCTTCCTGGCGTAAATGTCAAGGAGTGCCCTGGCTATGCTCCGACTGTCAGGCAAAGCCTCCCTGCTTTCTTGAATCTCTGCACAAAAGCGCTCCGCCGCCTTTTCCAAATCAGCGACAACAAAGTCGACCCTATGCCCAACCTGTCCGCCAGAAAAGAAAAAGATGGAGCATTCCTCCGACTTGTGCGGCCTTATTGCAAGCAAAGCCCGCTTCGCGCTAAGCATGCCTTCCAGCCTTCCTCGCTTTTTAAGGCCCTCAAGCCTTCTCAAGGCTATGCTGTGCCTTTGGGCCAGCTCATACTCCTGGGAGGCTGAGAAAGCTTCCATCTGAGCTTTCAGGTTTTCCACCCCTTGGGTGTCCTCGCCTCTTAGATGCCGGATCGCCTCTTCCGCTTCTTTTCTTCCAGCGCTGCAGTCAAGGCATGGGCCAAAGCATCGTTTCATGTGGTAGTTCAGGCATGGAGTTGCTTGATTTGACAACACCTTCCCGCACAGCGGGGTCATCCAGGCAACGTTAAGCGCTCCCAGCGCTTCAGCGATCTCATACTTCCCGTCAAAGGGCCCAAAGTAAAAGGCGCCGTCCTCCATGCGCTCGCGGGATAGCGAAAACGATGGCGGATCTGAGCTGGCTCTCAGCCAAACGGGATCCTGCTCGTCCATAAGCTGGGAGTTGAACTTGGGCTTATGCTCTTTCACAAGTGAATGCTCCAATATCAAAGCGTCCAGCTCTGACGGGGCAAGCCTGACCTCAATGTCCCTTATTGCCATGGCAAGCCTTGCAAGCTTGTCCGACTCAGGATGCTTCTTGAAATATTGCCTTACCCTGCTATGGAGGTTCTTTGACTTGCCTACATAAACTACTTGTCCAGCTTCGTTTCTGTATATGTAGCAGCCAGGGGCTTTGGGGGCGGCCTTCGCCAGCTCTTTGGCCTCTTGGCTTGAAAATTGGCCTGTCGCGGCCTTTTGCCTAGGTCTCATTCCGCCTCCAGGGCCCGCTGGGCCCAAAAGCGGCGACCTGCGGCCGCCGCTTGGAATGGGTTTTTTTTACACTTCAACCTCTTCGTCAATCCTGGCCTGGAGGCTCCTGAGGAAGCTTGAAATCCAGCGGTTGAGCGCGGGGTTGATGGTGAACTCGTCTTCGTTCACCTGGAACTTTGTCTGCACTTCCGCGAGATCGTAGAAGTAAAGCATGTCCACCAGGCGAAGGAGGCTGAGCATGAAGCTTGAAAGGACGATCTCCGAGTGGTGGTTGCCGTCCAGGTGGATCACATCGAAGAGATCCGCCCTGTGGTTTATCTCTTCCATGACAGAGGGGTGCAATGTCTTGTGATCCAGGTTGCGCTTGTAGACGATATGCAGCTCATCGTCAGCGCGGCGCCTTGCGAGGAGCCTTTCAAGGATTACCTCGACGTTGCAGGAGATGTCTATTACCAGCACCCGCCAGCGCCTCTCCTTGATGAACTTTATGAGCTTGAGCGTCTGGTTGCGGTTTCTCGGGAAGCCGTCCATCAAGCCCGGCTTGTTCTCCAGGGCGAAGTCTCCAAACACCCTGCAGGCTGTCTCGTCGTCAATGAGCACTCCTTGGTCAGTGAGCCTCTTGACCTCCGCGTCCGTCTTCGCTCTTTCACGGAAGATGTCTCCCATGCTGGCGCTGTTCAAGTTAGGCAGCCAGAACTTCTTGATGTTTTTTACCAGCGTTCCTTTTCCTGAGCCGGATTCGCCCAGCAGCAAAATGTAATCCCATTTTGCCAATATCTTTTTTCCGCTCTCCATATCTTCCTCCATTCCTGGCGAAAAAACTCGCCTCGAGGCTTTATCCTTAAGCTTTGCGCCGCAAAGCTTGTCGGGGTGCTTGTCTCCTGATCCTTAAAGCGCATATCCCAAAGCGTATTAAATATTGGGTTATGCCTTGCCCCCAATATTGTAATATGAATTATTAGAAACGTCAAGGAACAAGACTCTTGCTTTTCTCTTTGGCAAATTTGGATCTTTGCTTAGAAACGCCATGAATTCAGCGCTAACAAGGATTAGCGCCGTGAAGCGCTTTCGAAAAAACAGCATTTTTTGTGCTGATTTGTTAATCCCGGCAACCTTTAGCCACATTTTTCGAGCAATTTATTTATGCGGATTTCGCATTGCGATTTA